>JAKPSH010000290.1 GCA_029555385.1 Pseudomonadota bacterium | reverse complement strand
CGCGGACACGCAGCCGGACCGGCTTATCCGCAGCGCTTATTGCTTGAGCGACGCCAGATCAATGACGAAACGGTACTTCACGTCACTTCTCAGCATCCTCTCGTATGCCTCATTAATTTTTTGGATGGGAATGAGTTCAATATCGGATACGATGCCGTTAGCTCCGCAAAAATCGAGCATTTCCTGGGTTTCTTTAATGCCGCCAATCAGCGAACCCGCGAGACTGCGCCGCTTAAAAATCAGATTAAAAACGCCTGGTGACGGGTGCGGATTCTCCGGAGCACCGACCAGACACATCGTTCCGTCGCGCCGCAGCATAGTTAAGTACGCGTCTAAATTATGCGTGGCCGCCACAGTATTAAGGATAAAATCGAAACTATTCGCGCAGCGGGCCATTTCATCCGGCTGTTTCGAGACAACCACTTCATCCGCGCCCATACGCCTGGCGTCTGCTCCTTTCTCAGGCGAAGTGGTAAAAAGCACTACATACGCGCCAAGCGCATGAGCAAACTTGACGGCCATGTGCCCGAGTCCGCCCAGGCCTACTACCCCTACCCGGCTATCGCGCCCGACATTCCAATGCCTCAGCGGCGAATAAGTGGTAATGCCCGCGCAAAGAAGCGGAGCAGCAGCCGCTGGGTCAAGTTTATCCGGCAGCCGCAGGACAAACCGTTGGTCAACAACAATTTGGCTTGAATAACCGCCGTACGTCATGTTGCCAGTGTGCTTGTCCGGACTGTTGTAAGTGAAAACTATCTCATTCTGACAATACTGCTCTAAACCGTCCCGGCATTCAGCACAATCGCCGCAGGAATCCACCATGCAGCCGACAGCAGCCATATCCCCCGCTTTAAAAGAACGCACTTCACGTCCGACAGCCGTTACCCGGCCAACAATCTCGTGCCCCGGCACGACAGGATAAACGGAACCCTTCCACTCGTTTCTTGCCGTGTGGAGATCCGAATGACACACACCGCAATACATGATTTGGATCTGCACATCGTGTGCTCCCGGATCTCGCCGTTCAAAACCAAAAGGTCCAAGCGGAGCTGACGCACTTTGTGCTGCATAACCAATGACTCTGTTCACGTTCACTCTCCTTAATCAAGCCGGGACATACCGGCACGTAGTCTATTCCTTTTCAGTGAGCTTGACAAAACGCATTCCTGGCTTTTCCCGCCGGAATATTAACTAAGCACTTTTCGCCGGCAATACCCTTGCTTTTCCCGCTTGCTGGTCTAAAAACACGGTCCTGCCCTGCAGTCACTTTCCTCGATTAAAAGCGAACTATCTTATGTTTTGCCATGCTTTGCCGAGTTCGCTAAAATCACCTGGTTAAGGTCTTTATTGGGAAATAGAGATACATGGCCGCAAAAACGGAAGACCTTGAGCAGCTTGCCTGCGCGTTGTCCAGCCTTGATGAAGCAGAGCTAAAAACCGTCCTCGAACGCGTGTTCGGTCCGCCAAGCCTTTGCCGCAGCGCGAGAGAGCGCGCAAGCTACCGCGAGCGTCTGGTTGCTGCCGCCCAGGAGCATCTTGCGCAGCGTAAGGAAGCCGAGCAGCAGAAGACTGCCCTAGTGGGAGAGCAAAAATGCGGCGCCAGAGCGCAAGAGTGCACGTGCAGCTTGGAGTCTGAGCTAGGTCTTGGGTTAAGCGAGTATCAGAATTGCGAGTATTGCGGCAACATCAGCCGCGGCCTGATCAACGAAGGCAAATGTGTGATCTGCGGTGAACGTGTGATGTGGGCCAAATTCCATTAGGCCTAGAATAAGCGAATGAATTTTGCCTTGGTTGTGCGCTCCAGTGGCTTCGCCCAGAGCGATGCTGCCGGGTGCTGAAGGCGCACCTTCCGCGCACGACAGCGTCATTCTCTGCACCGCCTATGCATCAGGCCGGCCTTCACCCCGGGTGATACCGAAGATATGCGCCATTCAGCTACTTTCAGGCGAACTTCCAATTGCGGTAGATTTATTCGCTGATTCTCAGCCTGGCGGCCATTCATTCTGCCCGGAGTGTATCAATAATCGGCAGCCGCGCCGCGCGAAACGCGGGCAGCGCTCCTCCAGCTAGACTCATCAACAACGCAAAGACCAGCGACCAAAGGGAAATGGCCGGGGTAAGTTTAAAGCCGAATGCCAAATCGGCGAATGTGGCAAAATTAGTTGTCGCAAAGGTGATAAAGGAAAGAGACGACGCCAATACAAGTCCGCACACACCGCCCACAAATCCAATCACCAAACACTCCTTGACGAATGCCCAGAATACAACCATTTGAGAAAACCCAAGCGCGCGCAATATGCCAATCTCGCGTATCCGGTTGGCGACTGCGCTGTACATCGTAATCATCGCTCCAATTACTGCTCCCATACTGAAGACTATGCTCACGAAAATGCCTAGGTAACGGATAAACATCGCCAAGTCCTGGCTTTGTGCTTCGTAATAATCGCGCTCGCGCTGAATAGAGACGGCAAGTCGGGGATCTTTCTCCAAACGCAGCTTGAGCCCCTCGAAATCAGCACCCGGCTGCATGCGAAAGGTAACGCTGGAAAATTGCTCCCGCCGGAAGGAGGAGAGCAAGATATTGACATCACCCCAGATCTCGGAATTGAACGCCGTATTACCCGCGTCAAATATACCAACCACTCTCCATTTTGTGCCCACTAAATGCAGTTCCTGACCGAGATCTGTCCCTGAGTATTTTTTCATGACCGCGCGGCCCACAATTACCTCCTGCGTGCCGGGCGCAAACATCCGGCCTTCGGCGAGCCGAACTTGCGGCCGGACCGCGAACGCCCCGGGCGAAATGCCGCGCATAGCCACATTGCTCGTCTGACCGTTATGACGCTTGGGCAGCGTAATCAACACTGTTAGATCCGCTGTCGCCAGCGGCTGCCGATCAGCCAAACGCAGCACTTCCTCCTGAGTTTGCATCACCGCCGCCGCTTCCCGTTTTATGCCGCTTTCCACCTCATTCTGTGCCCCAATCATCAGTGCCATAACGTTGTCCGGGCTGCCGGTAGCCGCAAGAGTCTCCCGCAATCCCTCGGCCAGCATCAGCGTTGCCGCAAAAACAAACACCACGAGGGCGATGCCACCAAGCGTCATCACAGACTGGGCTTTCCGCTGCGCCAAATGCCGCACGCTGTACGCGAAGGTCAGCGGATTGTGCATCATCATCCTTACCGTCTCCCTACGCGAACCTGCGCAATCCGTCGTTGACCTTAAGCGTGCGCAGTTCGATAAACGGAACCAAACCCGCAAGCAGCGCAACCGCACAGCACAGCACTAACACAGCCAGCATCATCACCGGCGGCAGGCGAAGAACGGGGAAAAAAGCTGCCAGACTGCCCAGGGTCATACGCGAGGGAAGCAGCAGAAATGGCGCAATCAGCAGCGACGTCAAGACAAGCCCCGCCGCACAAATCAGCACCGATTCGCCAAAAATCAAAAAGGCCAGCTGTCTCGTTTCGAAGCCCAGCGCCTTGAGCACTGAATACTCGCGGTAGCGCTCACGAAAGGACATCAGCATCGTATTCGCCAACACAAGCAGCATGATGACAATCACCACCCCTGAAACCACGTTCATTGCGGTAATAATTGCGCTGGACATTGAGATAAAGCCCTGGACAAAAGCAGTCTCAGTCTCCGTGAGCGTTTCGGCAAAGCTGTTGGCAAACTGTTTATCCACTGCTTTACCGACATCTGCCGGGTTCGCTCCCTGAGCAATCTCCA
>JAKPSH010000159.1 GCA_029555385.1 Pseudomonadota bacterium | reverse complement strand
CGCGGTAATGTTCCGGTGCTGCGCGGGAAATTCTTCGATATGATGTGCCTGCTCGTTCTATTTTCCCCGCTTACGTTTGCCATTTTCGGCGGACAAAACACCGCGCTTTCGCTGCTCTGTTACAGCACATTCATAGTGTTTGCCGCGCGTCGCGGGGCACAGAATGAGTTTCTTGCCGGAAGTGCGCTCGGTCTGTGGTTTTTTAAGCCTCATTATCCGCTCATCGCGTTGTTTTTTATGCTGCTGGCCAGGCGCTGGCGGGTGCTTGCCGGCGCGCTGCTGCCGGCGGTCGCTTATTACTTGCTTGGCGCATGGCGCTTCGGTCTGGGATGGCCTGCGGCGTGGCTCAATGCCCTGCGGATGTTTCTACCCGCGGAGATGGCTCATAATTCATACAACATGGTTTCCTTTAATGGCGCAATTCGTTCGGTACTTTCCGGTGCGCCGGGGCTGACCTCAGCGGGATATGCTGCGGCGTCTGTTCTTTGTTTGGCATTGGTTAGCTGGTTCGGACGTGAGTTTTGGCGAAGCAGCAAAGATGAGGCATGCGGCCCGGGACTATCTTTCACGGACCTGCTGTTTTTGCTGGGGCCGCTCATCGTATTGGTTTCGCCGCATACTCATTTTTACGACACGGGACTCTGTGTTTTTGCGCTGCTCCGGTGGCAGCGCCTGCCCAGTGACCTCTGCGTAACATTGCTTGGCGCGTCACTGATTCTCCTCTATGCCGTGGCCAGCAACCGCTTTCTTTTTAGCGCCGCCCCTTTTGCCGTTGTGCCTCTATATACCCTGGCACTGCCGTTTATCCGGCATGGCGATAAATAGATAGCGGGGCACGCGTAGCGTGGTCTCGCGGCGAACACTTGCCTGGAAGGGCGTCTTCAGCGTGCTGACGCTCGGGGCGCACCGGGTGTGCTTAGTTCGCCCCAGAGCGCGGTTACGGCCTTTTTGATGAGATGGACTTCTTCGTTCGTAAAGCCGCGTTGTTCCGCTTCGGCGAATTCACGGTCTGACATCCCCAGAGTGTCAGCAATCGAGCGCTGTTTTCCAGAAATGCTTACTGCGAAACGTCTGTTAAGCATTTGCAGTAGAGTGGTCGGACGTGCATGTTCCATGAGCCAAGCCCCAAAACTGGTGGTCCAGCGAAACACTACGTGACTATACTACCACGCGCCGCAAACGATTAGAAAGATAGAATCAGCGATTTGGGTGTCTTTTCAGCGGCAGATATTCAGGCTCACAACCTCGCGACATGGGCCTTGGCCAGGTAGTCTTATGAAACGCTTAATGCATGTCTGACACGCCCATAGGAGCGATGGCGAGTGGAGCTGGACGGGCTCGAACCGACGGCCTCCGCCTTGCAAGGGCGGCGCTCTCCCAACTGAGCTACAGCCCCACGTTTGTGGGTGCGGGTGAAAAAAGGACGTCAGTCGCGCCCCCCACTGCGCCCCTGCGTCGCAGGGTGCTACGAGGGGCATACTTCGCCCTATAAGGTGGCTTGGCCACACGAAGCTCCTAAAGGCGCAACAGGCGCCGAAGGGGCGAAGTGTGGTGGGCCTGGGAAGACTTGAACTTCCGACCTCACGCTTATCAGGCGTGCGCTCTAACCACCTGAGCTACAGGCCCAGTTTTTACCCAGCGCGAAACTAATCTTCCATAGACAATGTGTCAATCCCCCATGATTTCATTTGAAAAAGATGGCAGTTTAGGTTAACTGTCTTCCAGAGACAGTGACTGAAACGAACCAAAATTTGGCATGGAATCAGACAGTACACTGCTATTAAATGCGAGCTTCGAGCCGTTGCGGGTTATTTCCTGGAAGCGCGCTTTGCGGCTCTCTTTCCTTGGCAAAGTTGAGATTGTCGATGTTTACGAGCGCGAGATACGTTCGGTTTCGGTCGTAATTAAGGTTCCAGCTGTCGTCAGGCTGCTCCGTTATGTCAAGCTTGGTCAGCGCAGGCCGCCGCTGACCAAGCTCAACTTGCTTGCGCGCGATCAGTTTACCTGCCAATACTGCGGCGCTGAGCTGAGTGTCAGGGAGTCGAGCATGGATCATGTCATCCCACGCTCCCGCAGCGGGACGACATGCTGGGAGAACGTGGTCATTGCATGCCATCCCTGCAACCGGCACAAAGGAGGCCGGACCCCGTCTGAGGCGCGAATGACGCTGCGCCGTAACCCCGCTGCCCCGGATTGGCTGCCCGTGCTGCGTTTCCACTTGAGCAGCCAGGTGCCGCCAGCCTGGCTGGTTTTCTTGGGGTGAACGCCGTTCGCACACCGGATGAGATAAACCGGAATTAGAGAATCGTTGACAAACGGGAGCAGCTTGAAAAATACAGCGGAAATTATCGCAACGGGGACGCATCGGCGCCTGGCAAGCTTAACCAGCGATGAGCGTGTGCGCATGCTGCGCGAGGTCTTTCCGCCTCAGGCCGAGCTGTATATTGTCGGTGGAGCGGTGCGTGATGCTCTGCTCGGTGCGCCAAGCGAGGACCTCGACTTTGCCACTGACCTAGGCGCCGAAGAAGTGATGATGTATTTAAGCGCCCGGGGGATCCGGACAGTCCCGACGGGCATGCGTCATGGCACCGTTACGGCCGTGCTGCCGAGCGGCGGTGCGGGACTGGAAATTACCTCTTATCGCGGGGCCGCACCAGGCGGGCTTGCCGAGGATTTATGCCTGCGGGATTTTACAATCAACGCACTTGCGCTCCATATCGAAAGCGGTGAGCTGATCGATCCGGTTGGGGGGCTGAACGATCTTGCCTCGCGGGTGGTGCGCGCGCCGGGTTCGGCTGCGGCACGGTTTCAAGAAGACCCGCTGCGCATGCTGCGCATGGTGCGTTTTGGCTGTGGTGAGGGGTTCACTGTCGCACCAGAGACAAAGCGAGCCGCCTCTGCGCTGTCCGCGGAGATCAGCAAAGTCAGCGTAGAACGCGTGCGTGATGAGTTCAGCCGCATATTACTCTCCCCGCGCCCGGATTTCGGGCTCTGCTTAATGCATGAGCTGGGATTACTCGGGCAAATTGCGCCCGAAATAGCCGCGTGTTGCGGCTTTGAGCAAAACCGCTTTCACCACCTTGATCTGTTTGCCCATACGGCAGCCGTGGTAGCCGAGATCAAGCCGGATCTCATACTGCGCCTGGCCGCGCTGCTTCATGATGTGGGCAAGCCAGCAACGCTGAGTGTCGGTGATGATGGAGAGCGGCACTTCTATTGCCACGAGGTCGCCGGTATGGAAATCGCCCGCAAGATGCTGACTCGGCTGCGTTATCCGCATGGAGTGATCGACGCCGCGCTGGTGCTGGTGCGTACCCATATGCGCCCGCTCGATTGCGGCCCGAGCGGGATGCGCCGGCTGCTTCGCGATACAGGGGAGCAGTTCGAACGTTGGCGCGAGCTTAAGCGCGCGGATTCTCTTTGCCTTTTGAGCGACCGGGACCAGATCCAGCTCCAGCTAGAGCAGTTTGATGCCGCCGTGGAGAGGCTGCGCCAAGGTCCTGACCTTTCCCCGCTGGGCAGTCTGGCTATAAACGGAGATGACCTGATTGGGCTCGGGCTTAAGCCGGGTCCGCTTTTCGGGCGGATCTTGCGCGCATTGCACGAAGCAGTGCTTGATCAGCCGGAGCTTAATCAGCGCGAAGAGCTGCTGAGGAGAGCGCAGGAGCTGGCCGGGGCGGAGCAATAAAAAAGGCCGGCGTGGCCGGCCTTTTTTAGTTAATGTGATTCTATCCTGCTGGTTAGTTCGAGTCGTAGTCGCCGAAGTCTGTTCCGAAGAACAGGGAGACCAGGGAACGCAGGATGAAGGCGCCGACGGCCACAACAAGCATACCGACTGCCGCGCGATAAGCACCCATCGCTGCCGCAACGATCGCTCCCAAGCCGGAGACAACCATGATCAACGCACCAAAAGCACCTTCAATCAGCTTAAAGAGGTTGCCGACGCCGTAACGGATCAACTCGTCATCGAAATTTGCTTCAGAGAACGAGCCGAGCGGGCCACTTTGGGCTGAGGAAAGGTTGACCAATCCACCAGTAATCAGGATTACTCCCAGAACCAATAACATTGTTGTCGCATGCCGGCTCGCGCAAAGAACAAGCTTTGTGCAGGCCAAGCGATAGCCGCGCGCAAATTTGCAGATTGCAGTTTTCATATTGTAGTACTCCATACTCTAAGGTGTGCCTGCTGCACATTCTTCATAAAACGGACGAGGGGCGCTTGTCCCTGCCGCGGTTTCCCAACCTAATACTGTTGTGCCTGCCATAGCTTGAGATGTGCTGTTTAATTGAGGAATTTCTGGCGTGCAGGCTACTTTGTGCGCCGGGGGCGCATAACCTAAATAGGACAAGAGGCGGGTGCGGCGCGAAGGCGCTAAGTGCTGTTATTTGATGCCGTTTCAATGCGTTAGCGCGGCTGGTCGAATTTGAGAGGTTAATTTGCCGTGAAACTTTTTAGGGCGTTTTTATGCCAAGCAGTGATTTTTTCAGCAGCACTTTTCGTTGCAGCTCTATTGCGGCCCAGTTCTCCGGCTTTCGCCGAGGCCGGCAAGCTCTCCAGCGGTGGGGGCGGAATTGAGGTTAATCCTCTGATTTCATTCCGCCAGCAGATGCGGGAGGTAATGCGCGACTGCCAGAACGCCCCGAATCACCCGAATTGTCTGGAACTGAAGAAACGCCTGGAGACGCAGTACGAGCAGTTACGCCATCTCTGCCGGGAGAATCCAACCGACGAACGCTGCGGCTCGATTATGAAGGAGAAGAAAAGCGCAGGCTGGGCTCTTGAAGCGGAATGTATCGAGAATCCCCACTTAAAGAAGTGCGTCAAGCGCCGCGAGCGTAAAATTATGCGCGAAAAACAGCGGCGAAACTTCTGCCGCAAGAACCCCGATGCCAAACGCTGCCTTTCCAGCGGTGCAAGAAAAAGCCGGCTTACCGGCAATATCGTGGAATGGTGCAAGCTGCATCCGGATGCCATGCAATGCCGCACGTATACTGAACGCATGAATAAGAATAAACCGAAGCCGGAAGAGGTCAACAACACCTTTTAGAGCAATCGTTCAATGAGCGCGCAAAAGTACGGCGGTAATGCTCACATTTTCCCGCCTCAGATGAATAACAACTAGTAACCGCACTCAGTTAAGCGGCAGTGGGTGAATTCACGGCGGACTGGAGTGGCCTGTTGTGGAGAATGACCGGATGCGTAATGCGCCGCGTCAAGTATGCTAAAGGGTTGAGGTAATGTCGCGCTCAGTTTTGCGCAGGTTGCTTTCTGTAGGTCTCCTGTGTTTTGTGCTCGTGCCGTTTTGCCAGAGGCAGGCTGAGGCGCAAAGCCCGCGCGGGCGCGGCTACTCCAAAGCTCAAAATAAATACTCCTGGGCGCCTTCAGGAAACAAACCGGCCTATCGCGTGTTTCGCGGGCTGCACAGCGGCCAAACCATAAAATTTTTAATGAAAGGCGGTGCGGCAAAGGAAGGCTCATCATCAGGCACTAATATTCTCTGTAAAATTGAACAATGCCCTTGGTGCACCCCGACTACCGGACCGAAGCCGGAAGGAAGCGGCGGCAGCGGCGGCGGTAGCGGCGGCGGCAATAATAATAACGGCGGCGGCGGTGGCGGCGGAAATTGGCAGCAGCTTTTCCAGCTTGCGCAGCAAATTGTGCAAATGGCGATGCAGGGCGCTCAAGGAGGGGGCCAAAACAACCAGAACGGGCAGCGCCAAGACGACCAGCCGGTTACCGCAACACCCGCAAGCCAGGCCTATTATTGCACCGATGAAGGATATTGCGAGCCGCTGACGGACCAGAGTGAATCTCCCTTTCCGAGCGAACTGATCTGCTACAAAGATGAATCTGATGGGCTGTACTACTGTTACGACAATACCAATCGCAATGCTGCAACGACCTCGCGCCGTGCGCTTAAGCGCGGGGCCCTCCAGCGCAAACTTTACGGGGCGTTGGCGCGGGCGAAAGATGGCGGCGGTTCAGGAGAAACCGCAGCCGAAATCATATGCGAAGAAGAGGAAAAAGAAGAAGAAGTTGATGAACGAATCAAGAAGTACCGTGAACTTGTTGCGCAAGGCTATACTGAAGATAAACTAGGTGAGAAAGCCTGGGCGGACGCCAAGGCCGCAGCAGAGCAGACCGGGCAGCAGGTTGTCTTTGGCGAGGCGGCTAAGGACCCGCGTTTCGACAGCGCCTATGAACGATTCAGCGGCGAAGGCGGACTGCTTGAGCAGCAAATACTTAACGGCAACATGACCCCGGAGCAGGCAGCGACACGCGCCTGGCAGTTTGACAAGATGGCCGATCAGCAGCTTGCCCTGGATAAGCTGCCCAGATCAACCACCGACGCCGTAAGCGCGATGAACGGTTTCGTTGACGAAGCATATAAGCTTTACAGCGACCCGCGGCCTAATCTTTACGAGCAAAATCCTAATTGGGGCGGAGCACAGCAGCCAACACGCACGCAGCTTCTCGGTGAAGCGCTGGATAAGTCATCCTATCCCGGCGGCGCCCGCGTAGACCAGGGGCCTAATCCTTCATGCTCGACCTGCGCCAGTGAAGAGGCAGCGTTCTTTCAGCACCCTGATGATGCCCTGCGCGGAGTGCGCACCGGAGCTTACGGTTCGATGGAAATGAAAGACGGTTCGACCGTGACTCTGTCAAAAGAGCAGATTCTAATTAGAGCAGGTTCGTCCGAAACCAAGTACAACGGGTGGACCGCGCAGAATGCCCGCGGACCTATTGACAAAATGTTTCAAAACGGCCTGCCGACTGCCGGCGGGCACACTTACTACAGCCGGGGCGGCTTGAACCCCGCCTACAGCCAGAAGGGCTACGCGCGGCTTACCGGAGATAGGCTGCCTTCTGCCTGGAACTATGACAGCACTGCCGCACGCTTCAACGCCCAAGTAAGCGGTGAAGCGCCATCGCTGCAGCAAATTGTGCTGGGTGGTGCGCATGCCACGCGAACCGGCATCGCTCCGATGAATACCGCAGACGGCGGTGCAACGACGGCGATTTTTCACGACAATAGCTGGGGTGAAGCGCGGGAGAGCTTCTCTGCGCCGACGCTTCAGAATTATCAGAATCTCCGCATGCCGGGCGGTATGGGCGCTTTGGGCAGTGGTGAAGGACTGTTAGGCGGCCTGTTCAACAACAACGGCGGGCTAAACAACAACTATAACAACAATTATAACAATCAGCCGAAAGCCACCCCTACTCCGCGGCTTCATCCACGTCCGACTGAAACTCCAACACCCAGCCTTCATCCGCGGCCTACAGAAAGTCCGTCACCTTCCGTGGAGGAAACTCCGGCAGAGACTCCCGTAGAAACGCCCGAGCCGATGCCGTCTGAATATACCGAGGAGAATGACGATGAATCTGGTGGACAGATTCCTGCGCCGGATGTTGCCCCCGTGGCAGCCGACCCGGCCATCGATCAGACAGACAGCGCTGAGCCAGGTTATGGAGACGGCAGCGTACGGCCTCCGGTGCAAACATTACCGGCCGATGACTATTCTCCTTTGCCCAGTTCTACCCCCGCACCGGGCAATCAAGCGCCTTCTGCACCGGCATATTGGCCCGTGCCAACCGTCACCCCCAAACCGGCGGCGACCGTTACACTAAGTCCCCGTGAAACGCCAAACCGGCCTGATTACTGGCCCGTGCCGCGGGTGACTCCCAGACCAACAGCGGCGCATGAAGCACAGCCGCGTCAAACAAACGGCGTCACGGACTATTATCCGGTCCCGCGGACTAGTCCCCGGCCGGGGAACTATTCCGCATTGGCTCCTCGCGATGCCGTTAATAATCCTCCGCGAAACAACCTGTCAGGCGGCAAGCCGCGGGACCTGGCGCAGAATTTAGCCGGCCCTGGTCCAGCAATAAAGAAACCGGAATACGGACAAGCAGGAAATCCTGAACCGCAAAGCACACTTTCAACGAAGCGTCCGCTTCCGGTCGAGGTAAAGCGCATGTGCAGCAAACTCCGCGCGCAAGGCGAAACGAACCTGCCTGCTGTCTGTAAAAAACTTCCGCGTTCTGGCGGGACTGCAACGAATGGACGCCTCTCCGGCAGGCGTGTCCATCTGGCGGATGAACTTGACCGGTTCTAAGCGAGACTTCGTATGATTTAGTCGAGGCTATCGGGAGGAGTCATCTTGTCCACATTGACATGCGCGGCGAAGGTGACAATGCTCCTGTCTAGCTTCGCACCGGGCAGTTCAAACCAGGCAAGATAAGGCCCATCAATAACGAGCTGCTGCGGGACATCTTCTTCGCCGGTTGCCGTAACCATGCTTGCAGCTGCCGCCGCCTGTCCGCGTGCCCCGATTTCATTGAGGCTGAAGCGCACCTGGGAGAGAGCTTGTACAATAATGGCCGGCTGGCCCATACTGTCTGTCGTCCGTGCGCCGATTAGCCACGATAGAGCTGTGCTGTCACGCAAATCTGCGGCCGGAAAAATAATTCCGCCGGGAAATTGTGCCGCACCCTCGACTCGGCGAACCTGAGCCAGCTTAGCTGCAAGAAATGCGCTGGCAAGCGATCTATGCCCGGAGCCGGGAGAATCACATCTCGTAATAAAGAATTTAGCATCTCCTTTTACGGTAAGCTCAGCGATTAGGTGCTCATGCCCTGCGGCACGATAAACTGCTTTCAGTTGGGCGAGATGGACTCCCGAGACCCACTTGTCAGCCTGAGGCAGGAAAAGCATCTGTTTTGTGCCTGGCGTCTGCCACTCGACTTTCAGATCAACAACGGCTGCGCAGGCTATTCCTTGTGGATCATCGACCGGTGCGAGAGTAACTGAGAAGTTTTTTTCCTGTAGAAAGCGATTAATCTGATCAACCCCTCCGCGCTGCGCAGCGGCGTTTAAATAAGGAGCGGCCTGCGGCAGGTCGGTGCGCAGCATGGGAAAGGCCTCAGCAAATAGCGCCGCAGATTGGGGAAAATGCCAGTTCCGGTTTTCCCCTAGAAAATCTTCCGCTTTAACCAAGGCAGCGGCAACACTGAGCACAGAAGCGGCAGAGCTCTCATTATCTTGCGCGTAAGCTTGAGCCGGAAAAAATGGATTCATACTTTGGTTCCAGAAATAAGCAGGCTGCCAAATGAAACTCAAGCCGGAAAGCAGCAACCCTGCGACGGTGCTAGCTCTAGTTTGGGAAAAATAATGTTTCATAGCCGTGCCCTCGTAAATTGTGCAAAAATTCCCGCCGCACGTGATAAAAAAGCCTTACTCCAGGCCGTATTGTTTCACCTTCGCAATCAGATTGCTGCGGCTTATGCCGAGAGCCTTTGCCGCGGTGGACTTATTCCAGCGCGCCTGCCTCAGCGCGTCGTAAATCAATCTGCGCTCCAAGCCTTCGATCGATGCCTTTAAGGTGCTGCCCTCCGGCCGTTCCGCATTGGCGATTTCATCGCGCACTGCGGCGGCAACAGTCGGCGAGAGCAGTTCGCAGCCAAGTTCTTCACTTTCGCCAGAGAGGATAAGCATGCGCTCAATTTCATTTTCTAATTCGCGGACATTGCCGCGCCAGTGGTGTTGCTTCAGCCGCTCCATAGCATCAGCAGAGATTATTTTTGGCTGCGCATTGCGGCGCGCCGCTGCGCGGCGCAGAAACTCTTGCGCAAGCAGCGGGATGTCCTCTTTTCGTTCGCGAAGGAGCGGCAAATGAATACCAATCACATTGAGGCGGTAATAGAGATCCTCGCGAAATGAGCCTTCTTCGCACATTTGCGCGAGGTCGCGGTTGCTTGCGGCAAGAACGCGCACATCAACGCGGCGTTCTTCGGTGCTGCCTACGGGCATAAAACTTCCTTCTTGCAGCACGCGCAGCAGTTTCGCCTGCAAACTGGGCATCATTTCGCCAATTTCATCAAGAAACAGCGTGCCGCCGCCGGCCGCCTCAAAAAGTCCCTTCTGGTCGCGAATAGCGCCCGTAAACGCGCCGCGCACGTGGCCGAACAATTGAGACTCCAGCAGATGTTCGCTGAATGCCGCGCAGTTCTGCGCGATAAACGCAGCGCTGCTGCGGGGAGAATTAAAGTGTATGGCGCGTGCGATAAGTTCCTTGCCCGTGCCGGAGGCTCCGGTGATCAGCACCGGTGAGTTGCTCGGCGCCACTTTTGCGACAAGCGCAAATACATCCTGCATTGGTTTGCTCTGGCCGATGATCTGCGAGAATGCATAACGCGAGGAAAGCTGCTGCTCGAGCCTGGTGTTGTTCTCTTTCGCCGTGCGGAGTTCATCATAGAGCCGTTCAATGCGCAGTGCGGCACGCGTGCGTGCCAAAAGCTCCTCGGGCCTGAACGGCTTGGTAATGTAGCCGTCCGCTCCGGCATCGAGTCCGGCAATCACATCTTCCAGGGTATCTTTGGCCGTGACGAGCACCAGAGGAATAAAACGCAGCTCACTGTCCGCCTTCAGGCGGCGAGCTGTCTCCAAGCCGTCCATTTGCGGCATCATAATATCGAGCAAAATAAGCGAGGGACGATGCTCTTTCGCCAGGTCCAGCGCCTGTGTACCGGAAGATGCGGTCAGCACATGGTAGCCCTGATGAACGAGAATGCGTTCAAGGACATACAGTGCGTCCGGATGGTCATCAACGGCTAGTATTGTCGCGCTCTGTAAATTGTTTACCATGGGCGTTCAAGCTGGGAGCGAAGGCGCGCTAATATTTCATCTATCGCAAATGGTTTTACAACGAAATCACTCGCTCCGCTACGGAATCCGCGCGCCCGCTCTTCTGGCGTGTCAACTGCTGACATGGCAATGATCGGTACTGCGCAGCCCCAGGGAGAAGCTCTCATTTGCTCAATGGCGGCGAAACCGTCACCGCAGCGGTCGCTTACATCAAGAACCACCAGATCCGGTTTAGCTTCAGCGGCAAGACGCAGCAGGCCGGCGCCGGGAGAGGTAAAACACAGTTCGTAGCCCTCAGCAGACAAATAATGCTTGAGACTCAAGCGGAGGCCCGGGTCGGGTTCAATGATCAGGATCTTGCGCCTGGCGCACGCGGCATCGCCGCTCGGGATAAGCACGGTAAACAGACTGCCTTTCCCCGGTTCACTTTGCACCTCGCAGCGTCCGTTGAGCAAATCAAGCGCCGCCTTGACTAAGGCCAGCCCCAGGCCGACGCCGCCGAACCGACGGTTGTCTTGCGCATCGGCCTGAAAAAACTCGGTGAAAATTGCCTGCTGATCGGCAGGACGCATGCCGATGCCGCTGTCGGCCACCTGAATATGGAGCGAACCGTCGCCGAGCGCAGCGGCATATAAGGACACTGTGCCTCCTTCTGGAGAAAACTTAAGCGCATTACTTAGCAGATTACCCACAATACGGCGCACCAGCGAAGGATCGCTAAAAAAAGCATCGGGCAAAGCGTCCAGCGAACAATCCAGGATAATGCCGCTCTTTTGCGCAAGCGGCTCTATGCTTCGCTGTATATCATCGAACAGCCGCCGCGCATCAAAGCGGCGCATGTTCGCGCGCCGGGCTTCAGCCGCCGCTGCGTTGTAGTGCAGCAGTTCAGTAATCAAGTCGAGTAAATGCTCGCCGTTGCGGCGAATGATTTCAACTTGCCGGCGCTGCTCTGCGCTGAGCACGCCATCAGTTTCGGTTTCCAGCAGAGCGGCCGAGGCCAGGATAGAATGCAGCGGGGTCTTGAGTTCGTGCGTCAGGTTTGCCAGGAGGCGGGCAAAACCGCCTTCCTGCGCGCCGCCGGATGGCGTGGCTGTTTTCAGCTCGCTCTCCATACCTGCACCCCGACAGATGGCTTACTACGGAATGTGGGACATGCTCTGCTGCGGCCAAGAGATGGCTTGCGCAGCAGAGCGGGAACAGGCGCAGCGTTACGCTACGCCGCCCTTCATCATATCAAGAAATTCCTTGTTGTTTTTTGTGCCGCGCATCTTGTCCAGGAGCCACTCCATCGCGTCGATGGTATTGAGCGGTGCCAGGACTTTACGCAGCAGCCAGATACGCTGCAGCTCGTCTTCCGGTATTAAGAGTTCCTCTTTTCGCGTGCCGGAGCGGTTGATATCCATGGCCGGCCAGATGCGGCGATCGGAGAGTTTACGGTCAAGCACCAGCTCCATATTGCCAGTGCCTTTGAACTCTTCAAAAATCACCTCATCCATCCGCGAACCGGTTTCAATGAGGGCTGTACCAATAATTGTCAGACTGCCTCCTTGTTCGACGTTTCGTGCCGCGCCGAAAAATCTTTTTGGCTTATGCAGCGCATTGGAATCGACACCGCCGCTCAATATCTTGCCGCTGGGCGGCACGACTGAGTTATAAGCACGGGCAAGCCGCGTAATCGAATCAAGCAGAATGACAACATCGCGCTTATGTTCGACCAGGCGTTTTGCCTTTTCGATGACCATTTCCGCGACCTGGACGTGGCGCGTTGCCTGCTCATCGAAGGTTGAGCTGATTACCTCTGCTTTAACATTTCGCGCCATGTCGGTGACTTCTTCCGGACGCTCGTCAATGAGCAGCACAATTAAGATAACTTCCGGGTGATTGCGCGTGATCGCGTTGGCAATATGCTGGAGTAAAATTGTTTTTCCGGCCTTCGGCGGCGAAGTGAGCAGCGCACGCTGGCCCTTGCCGATCGGCGACAGCAGATCGATGATTCTGTTGCCGTAATCTTCGGGGTCGGTCTCCATTTTGAACCGCTCCTCCGGGTAGAGCGGCGTCAGATTGTCAAAAAGAATCTTGCCTTTTCCGGAGTCAGTGGGTTCGAAATTGACCTCATTAACTTTGAGCAAAGCAAAATACCGCTCGCCTTCTTTCGGCGGACGTATTTGACCGGATACCGTATCACCCGTTCTTAAACCGAAACGCCTGATTTGGGCCGGCGAGACATAAATATCATCCGGTCCAGGCAGGTAATTAGAGTCTGGTGCTCTAAGGAAACCGAAGCCGTCAGGAAGGGTTTCCAGCACTCCAGCACCGTAGATTTGTCCATCTGACTCAGCTTTGGCCGTGAGAATGGCAAAGATTAAGTCCTGTTTACGTTTAGAACTGGCACCCTCGATGTTAATGTCTTCGGCCATACGGGTGAGTTCGTGAATATCGAGCTGTTTTAGTTCGGCGAGATTCATAAGATTAAATTCCGCTAAATATCCAATATAGTTGAGTAAAGTAATGATTGATAAATTAGTGTAGCTGTCCTCAGGTCCTTAAAGACGAAAGCTAATGCAGCCCCACCTTGTATCCGGAAGTCCTCGTAGGGATTGGTAGTAAATAGGGCGTCTTTGAAGGACCCTGAAGTTCAGGATGATGACGGAAAGTCTTTCAACTTTCGGAATGCACAATAGCCCAACAAGAAAACAGCGTCAACGATGTATTTTATACAATCCCGCGGCTCGACCCCCCAAACGAAGCTCGTGAACAAGGTCATTAGCATGGAACCGAGGCATATAATAAGCGAATAGATTTACCGCAGTGGGAATTACGCCTGAAAGTGGTTGGATAGCGCAGATATTCCGCATTCACCGGGTGAAAGCGGGAGTTGCGCATGGGCGGTGCAGTGAAAGACGCTGCCGGATGCTGAAGGCGCGTGCTTTTTTACCCGGTACAAAGCCTTTGCTCCCCTGCGCTGTCGCCCGCCCAGTGCTCCAGACTAATTGCAGCGAACCAATGCTTACCGGCGTGCTGCCGTAATCTTTTCTCGTCATCCGGAGCCCATAGGGTTAGCGTAATTGCGCCGGTTGTATTTTAACCGTCATCCCGAGCCCACCGGTTGTGCCTAAAGGCAGCAGCTACCGCGCGAGGGATCTCAAAGGTCCTCGGCGCAGGGTCAACCCCGGGTGGAGACGGAATTACTGGCACAGCAGCGATAAAAATCAC
>JAKPSH010000271.1 GCA_029555385.1 Pseudomonadota bacterium | reverse complement strand
ACGAACACGAAGGCAGAGCCAGGCGAAATTAATAATTAAGTGATTTTTATCGCTGCTGTGCCATCAATTGCGTCTCCACCCGGGATTGACCCTGGGCCGGGGAACTGTGAGATCCCTCGCGCGGTGGCTGCTGCCTTGAGGAACAACCGGTGGGCTCGGGATGACGGTTAAAATACAGAGGATGCCATTGCGCTAAACCTCTGCGCTCGGGATAAGGAGCAAAGATGGCTGCTGCGCATCGCCTGCGCGCTGGCTCGCAGCCATTGGTCTGGACCACTGGGCGGGCGACAGCGAAGGGAGGCAAAGGGTTGTGCCGGATAAAAAGGTCACGCCTTCAGCGCCCGGCAGCATCGCTCTGGGAAAGCCACTGGATACTGCCGAGGCAAAATTAATTCGCTTATTTTGGGGCTAGAGCAATTTACGATTCCACGTAGCTGCAAGTTCGAGATCCTCCTACGCTAACCTGTCCGCCGCAGCCTTGGCGAAGGCGGAAGCTACGGAGGATAGAGCTTTTCTCAGAACCTTGTAGCGCATTCAGCGCTACAAGGTTCTGAAAAAAGCTCTAATTACTCTCGTCGGGTTTTTTGTGAGGAATGCCGGCGATGCCGGCTTCGACGAGGTGCATCGCGGTTGGTTTGCGATCACGGCGTTTAGGTAAACCGATGCTTGCTGCATTTTCCGAGGCGCGGTAGATTTCCCGCCCCACGCGCTGAATTAATTCTTCCGCTAATGGTTCAAATTTCCATTGGAGTTGTTCGGGGCCGGATGATGCGGAGTCTGATGCGAGCTGCGCATTAAGAAGCTGCTCGGCCAAGTCGGCGTTGGCACGGGTTCGCGCGGCGAGCAGCGATCGTGCTTCGGCGATGACCGCTGACTGTTCGTTAAGAATTTGGGTGACCTGAAGGAGAGAACGTGCGGTTTCGGCTCCAAGCGAGTTTACATAATCGGTCGCCCGGTTGCTAAGAATAGACTGGCGCCGCTGAAAGTCTGTGCAGCGCTCTTGATACGCCGCGAGCAGCACATTAACGCGGGATTCGTTTTCGAGCACATCTTCCGTAGGAGCAGTCTGGCGGGTGAAACGCAGATAACCAAGCACACCCACGCAAATAAGCGCAGCTATCAGCGCGATAATGATAAAGGCGAGCGGAGACATCAATTAACATTCCGATTAGAGTTGTATCCTAACTCAGCGCATAATCAGGTGCAATAACAAAACCATCGCAGGGGAATCAGCGGCAGTCTGGCGGGCAATCGCCGACACAATGAACAGTAACTAAATCGTCTTCGGTAAACGGCGACGAATTATCACGCCAGGCAAGCCGTACCCCAGCCATCGAATTACCAGTTACCGGGGCAGCGATGACCGCGTTTCCCGATAGAAGGTTAGCTGATTGACCAAATACTTGCGCAAGCGCACGATCGTCGGGAAGAATTAAGCCCTCAGGATGGGATGAGATCACCTGAGGAATACCAGCGTTAAGCAGGCAATAAAAATCAATCTCAGCATCGGAGGCCGGTTTCTCAGACTGATAGCTAGACACACGCCAGGTACCGGCATCGCAAAAGAATACCACCACACTTGTTGCGTTAAGCTTCTTTCGCATGCACTTCAGGCAATCCGGCTCGGCGAGCAGATCTGCGACGTTTCCTCGTATATTTTCGGTCATGTAATTAATCTTATCCTGCTGGTTATTTTTGCTGAACTTAGCACGCTCGAAGCGCATCGGGGAGCGTTAATTGAATCTTTGCAGTCGGCGCTTGAGACATGATAAAGCTATCTCCGCTGATCCGGATCGCCCGGTCGCTTAGAACTTTTTTCTGTGAGCAGCATTCGCTTGTCCATTTGGTATAGTCCCCCGGAAAGACAGTACTGGAGACCCGGCAAGGAATGGGCACTGATTACGTAGGAAACAATAACGGACGAAAAAGGGAGTGATTATGGCAACGCAAATTGGGATTAATGGTTTTGGCCGAATCGGCAGACTTGTCTTTCGAGCAGCCGCCGGCAACCCGAATATTAACGTGGTGGGCATAAACGATCCATTCATTGATCCCGAATACATGGTGTACATGCTCAAATACGATACCGTTCACGGACGGTTCAAAGGCGAAGTGGAAGCGAAAGACGGCAAGTTGGTCGTCAACGGCCAGGCGGTAAGCTGCTTTGGTGCTATGAAGCCGGAAGAGATTCCGTGGGGAAGCGTGGGCGCTGATTATGTTGTCGAATCCACCGGCGTTTTTACCGATATCGAAAAAGCTTCGGCGCATTTCAAGTCCGGGGCGAAGAAAGTTGTGATTAGCGCACCGTCGAAAGATGCGCCGATGTTTGTGATGGGCGTAAACAACACGAGCTATAAGAAGGACATGAATGTTGTTTCCAATGCCTCGTGCACGACAAACTGCCTTGCGCCGCTGGCCAAGGTGGTAAACGATAATTGGGGCATCGTTGAAGGCTTGATGACGACTGTGCACGCTACCACGGCGACCCAGAAGACCGTTGACGGCCCATCGAAGAAGGATTGGCGCGGCGGCCGCGGAGCGGCTTTTAATATTATCCCGTCCAGCACCGGTGCGGCGAAAGCTGTAGGCAAGGTTATTCCGGAGCTGAACGGGAAACTGACCGGTATGGCCTTCCGCGTGCCGACTGCTGATGTTTCTGTAGTTGACCTTACTTGCCGCCTGGCGAAGCCGGCTAAATACGAGGAGATTAAAGCCGCGATGAAAGCCGCGGCAGCGGGGCCGATGAAGGGCATCCTCGGCTATACTGAGGACGAAGTAGTCTCGTCGGATTTTATTGGGGAGACATGCACATCGGTTTTCGATGCAAAAGCCGGTATTGCGCTCAACGACAGCTTCCATAAGTTAGTGGCCTGGTACGACAACGAATGGGGGTATTCGTGCAAGGTGCTGGACTTGATCACTTATATGGCGGGCGTTGATCGCGCGTAGGTCGTGCGTTTAGATTGACCACGAAGAGCACGCAAGGATACCGGGAATGTTAGGCGGTGTTATCCTTTGTGCTCTTCGTGCTGATTTGTCCCGCGAAAACATAAAGAGAAGTTCTTAAAAGGAACAATGAAAAAATGAACAAGAAGACTGTCCGGGATGCTGATCTGAAAGGCAAGCGCGTATTAATGCGGGTGGATTTTAATGTGCCCGTGGAGAATGGCCAAGTAAGTGATGATACGCGAATCACCGCCGCGCTGCCGACAATTCGCTATGTGCTCGGACAGGGCGCTTCGCTCATCTTGATGAGCCACCTCGGACGCCCGAAGGGCGGGAAAGCCGAGCCGGAATTCAGCCTCCAGCCGGTGGCCGTGCGGCTTGCCGCGCTGCTTGGCCGGGATGTCGGCTTTGCGCCGGACTGCATTGGCGAAGAGGTCAAGAAGATGGCCGGTGCGCTCAAGCCCGGTGAGGTTCTGCTCTTGGAAAACGTGCGCTTTCACAAAGAAGAAGAGGGAAAGGCCAAGACTGCGGAAGGCGCAAGCCCGGAAGAAGTAAAAGCGGCGAAAGCCGAAATGAAGCAGAAACAAGAGGCATTTGCCAAGCAGCTTGCTGAACTTGGCGATCTCTATGTCAATGATGCATTCGGCACGGCCCACCGTGCGCACGGTTCAACCGCAATTATCACGAGGTTCTTTAGGGAGAACCTGGCCGGGTTCTTGATGGAAAAGGAAATAGACTATCTCGGGCGGGCAACCGCAAACCCGGAGCGGCCCTTTGCCGCAATTCTCGGCGGTGCAAAAGTCAGCGACAAGGTCAATGTGATCGACAACCTGCTCGGAAAAGTCGATACGCTGATCATTGGCGGTGCGATGGCCTATACGTTCTATCGCGCAAAAGGACTGCCGACCGGCAAGTCTCTTGTGGAAGAGGATAAGATTGAGCTGGCAAAGGAGCTGCTGGCCAAGGCCGGGGTACGGGGCATAAAGCTCCTGCTCCCTGTGGACCATGTCATTGCCGATTCGTTCTCTGCTTCAGCCAAGACTGAAGTCGTTGGCGAAAGCGGCATCAAGGATGGCTGGATGGCTCTTGATATTGGTCCAGAGACGATTAAGCTCTATGCTGCTGAGATTGCTCAAGCGAAAACCGTGGTTTGGAACGGTCCGATGGGAGCGTTCGAAATGGAGCCCTTTGCCGCCGGAACGATGGCGATGGCGCAGACAATCGCCGCGGCGCACTGCGTAAGCATTATCGGCGGCGGCGACAGCGTCGCGGCAATCAACAAGAGCGGTCTTTCCGATAAGATGACGCACATCAGTACCGGCGGTGGTGCAAGCTTGGAGTTTTTAGAGGGCAAGGCGCTGCCGGGGGTGGTGGCTTTGTCAGACC
>JAKPSH010000265.1 GCA_029555385.1 Pseudomonadota bacterium | reverse complement strand
CCTTGGCATCCCGTTTCAAATGAAGCCGGGCTATGTGCTGCTCATTCATCTGACGGGCGTTTTGGTCAGCATGCTGTTCGGCGTTTTTGCGGGACTCGGCAGCAGGCTGCATCTGTCGGCAAAGCTTGGGCTTACGACGGCGGTCATTATTGTCTTTGCCTATTTTTCAGGAATGATGGATATCCATGTGCGGGCTTCCGTGCAGGAAAATATTCCATTTTTACATTATATCAATCCGTGCACGCTGCTCACGGACGCTTATTATGCGGTCTATCAATGGGATGCGGCAGCTCTTGCCAGAAGTCTTTTGGCGCTGCTTTCAATCGGGCTGCTCTGCGTGCTGCTGATTGTTCTTTACGAGGGGGAGAGCCAATATGAAACTGTTTAGCGCCTATACAAAGGTGATCAGAAAACATATGCCGACGATCCTGCTCTACATGCTTGTCCTTTACGGAGTTATCATGGTGACGGTCTTTCAGGTGAAGGACAGCCATACTTACGAGGATGATAAAATAACGGTGGCATTCTTAAACGAGGACGCGGACAGCGCGTTCCTCAGCGGCCTGAAGGAATATCTCGGCACGCGGGTGAAGCTTGTGAACAGCGCGCCGCAGGGGAGCCAGATACGCAGCGCGCTGTTTTATCAGACGGTGGATTATGTTGTGGAAATACCGGAGGGCTTTTACCGGTCGCTGAATTCAAAGGAAGGACGTTTGGAAGCCGTGCTGTATAAATATACTGCGTCTGACTCCTATGAGGAGTCCGTCGTGGATCAGACGCTTAAGGAATATTGCAATTGGTGGCTTGCGTACCGGGAATCCTTTCCGGACATGGGGGAGCAGGAGATTTCGGCGAAGGTGCTCAGTATACTGAAAATGCAGGGCGGGCTTACCTTTTACAATCAGCTTGCGGTCAGCGAAAAGCAGCGGACGATGCATTATTTCTTTGACTACATTTCCTATTCGATCATGGGCCTTATCGGAATGGGCGTCGTAACCGCGCTCTTTTCCATGAACCGGCAGGGAGCGTATGACCGGATACTTGTCTCGCCGATCACAAAGTGGCAGGCGGAAATGGAGCTGCTGATTTTGAATATTGGATTTGCCGCGCTCATCTGGGCCTTGCATATTCTGGCGGCGATGAGCCTGTTTGAGGAAAGCTTTTATACATGGAACGGCGTTTTTCTGTGCATAAACACGTTTGCCCTGGCGATGGCCTCGGTCGGACTTTCCTATTTGCTGCGGTGCTTCGTGAACAGCCGGAACGCGGTCGGCGTATTCATCAATCTGATCGTCATCGGCATGTGCTTTATCAGCGGAACGTTTATCCCGCAGTATCTGCTGGATCAGACGATCCGGTCGGCGGCGGTTTTCACGCCGGTTTATTGGTATATCCAGGCAAACGACATGATCAATGAATCCGGAATGCTTTCCGCTTCTGCGGTGTCCGGGCTGATCCGGTCGTTTGGAACACAGCTCATTTTTGCGGTCATGTTTTTCTGCGCGGCTTTGTTCATTACGAAGCAGCGGGAGGAAACGACGATAGGAGGATGACGGGATGGAGAAGAAAAAAATGCTGTTTATCTGCAATGCACATGCGGGAAAAGGCCTGGTTAAAAATAAGCTTCTCGCAATTTTGAATACGTTCACGCAGGCGGGCTATGAAATCACGATCCATCTGACGCAGAAGCAGGGAGATGCGGTCTGCGCCGTAAAGGAGAGGGAGGAAGGCTATGCGCTCGTCGTATGCAGCGGCGGCGACGGCACGCTCGACGAGGTTGTGACGGGAATGATGCTGAGCGGAAAAAAGAAATCGATCGGCTATATTCCGGCGGGCAGCACGAACGACTTTGCGAAGAGCTTGAAGCTTCCGAG
>JAKPSH010000251.1 GCA_029555385.1 Pseudomonadota bacterium | reverse complement strand
TGGAAGGCATCACGCGCAAGTCCGTGCTGCAGATTGCGCGCGACCAGGGCATTCCAGTTGACGAGCGTTCAGTTGACCGCACTGAGCTTTACAAAGCCCAGGAAGTGTTTCTCACCGGCACCGGCGCCAAAGTGTCCCCCGTAGTAGAAATCGACAAGCGCCCGGTCGGCGACGGTAAGGTAGGCCCCATATCGGCCAAGATTCAGGATACTTATTTCGCCGCGGTAAAAGGCGAGCGCAAAGAGTATCTGCCCTGGCTGGTGGACGTGTACGGAAAGTAAGCTCGCGCTGTTCAGTCCTTTGGCGCGGGAGCGGCGGAAACATTCGCAGAGAAGGAAAGCTTAAAACAGTGCGGGGCAGAACAGCGCTTCTCGCTATTTTGCCGGCCGGAACTCCCTGCGGGAGGACCGGCCATAATAACCTCCATTAGTTTCAGTAATCGCGCTCACCCAACTCTATCCCCATCTCTGCGAGCTGGGACAGGCAGATAACATCAGTGATACGCAGGCGGGGATCGCTTCGCAGATAATCTGCAAAGGCCTTTACGGGCTGAGGAAGTCCCCGGATTTCCCGCAAGATAACCTCTTCGCCCGCTTGAGTGATGACAACGCGCCGGTTGTAGAAAAGCCAAGCCCATGTGCTCAGCAAAAGCCAAACAAACATCAGCAGCAGCAGCAACATTTGCCACACGTCGATCAGAAAAGGTGCGATCAACGCCACAGTGATCGCCGCTGGAGCGGTAATCGCCCAAAATTCACGCCGGTTCGCGCGGTAGCGCCGCACGTAACCAACAGCTTCGGGCTTTTTGTAATCATCGACCGCCAAATAGACCAAACCGTTTTTGATAAAAACTCGCACGAAAGTCCCTCCTAAAACTTTTAACGCAGCGGTAAAGACCCCAGCGAGAGCGCCGGATCTGGCCAGATTCAGCAGGCTCGCTGGGGCCTGCCGCTGCGAAGGGTAAACACTGACGACTGTAGATAGGAACTTTTATGCTTAACCGAATCGCTTTCCCTTCTCCCGCTTTGCCACCTCAAGCCAAAGTAACAGGCAAAAAAAGGGAACGATATTCAACCACCCCAATTTAGAATGACGCAAAAGAGCCCGTTAATTATCTTTCTTTTTCACAACATTTTCAAGCTGTCCCTGCTCCGTATTGTCAAGATCCCGCTTAAGTATCCGAGAAAACGAGCCGATACTTAGTTCCAGGCAAAACAGGACGGCGCACCGCTTAGTGAATATTGCATCAACCCTCTCCCACGCTACGCAAGCTGCTAACAGCATAGACTGTGGCGGGGAACCCGCGTTCCGCTCCCGGAAACCCGCCACCGGATCCCTTCCAGTGCCTGTCGATGAGGAGGCGGCGATAGCAGACCTTTCACCGGAAGGCCGGAAAGCCGCCAGCGGATATTGCGCAAAGAAGGAGGAAGTTTCCGGGACGAACGAACCCGCCAAAAACAAACAGATACAGCAAGACGAAAAGCGGATTGCGGAGTTAAAAAAGCGCGACCGCGAAGTGCGCGAGCACGAACAGGCGCACCTGAGCGCAGCAGGAAGTCTAGCCAGCGGGGGCGCGAGCTTGACCTATGAGACCGGCCCGGACGGCAAACAGTATGCAACCGGCGGTGAAGTTTCGATTGATGCCTCCCCGGGGCGCACCCCGGAAGAAACAGTCGGCAAGGCAAAAACAGTGCGCCGCGCCGCACTCGCGCCGCGCGACCCTTCGCCCCAGGACCGTAAGATTGCTGCCGCGGCTTCGCAGATGGAAGCTCGCGCCCATGCGGAGCTTGCCGCCGAACAGCGCAGCAACACCGCAGACGAAACTCAAGCTGCACCACCAGAGCACGAACCAAATGCCGTGGATATTACTGCCGCAGCATCAGAGCCGGTGCAAGCGCCGCAGCATACAGCCTCGGCTGAGCCGCCAGCTTCGCCTGCACGCAGCACACCGCAAGCAAGCTACGCCAAACTTAGAGATCCCAGAGAACTCCGCCCGCAAATCAACATCTCCGCCTAAACCATGACCCCTGCCTTTTGGCTTAATCGGTGGGCGCGGGATGACGAGAGAACGATGAGCCCCGCGCCAAGTATCTTTGTCAGCCGAGGTCCGGCTTTCCCTTCAAAGGGCCAGGATCGCCGGCAAATCCTTGTTAATAAAAGACTTTGCCGGTAGATTCTGCGGATGGACATTAACATTTTCCATTTGTCATCCGGCGCGAGAGAAGCACGGGGCATGGCTGTTGTCATTGACGTCTTTCGCGCTTTTTCAGTCGCTTGCTACTTTTTCTCGCGCGGCGCCGCGCGCGTTATAGCGCTGCAGGATGTCGCACAGGCGCGCGCCCTCAAGGCACAACATCCACAATGGATTCTTGCGGGCGAGCGAAAGGGAGAAAAGCTTGCTGGTTTTGACTGCGGCAATTCACCGTCCGAAATTGTTCACGCCAATTTATCGGGCAAAGTCGTGCTCCATACAACCCACGCAGGTACACAAAGCCTTTGCGCCGTTTCTGAAGCAGACGAGATATTGACTGGAAGCTTTGTCAACGCCGGGGCGGTTGTCGATTACATCCAGCACAAACAGCCCGGCGTACTGTCTCTTGTCTGCGCCGGAATCGAGGACAAAACCCAGTCGCTCGAAGACCTGCGCTGCGCCGAGTTCATTCGCGATTCTGTCCGGGGGGTTGAGCCGCGCTTTGAGCATATACTCGCCGAACTTCGTGCGGCGCCGTCATCGGCGAAATTCTTCGATCCGCTGAACACCACCTTTCCAGAAACCGATTTCGAGCTCTGTCTCCAGTTGAGCAAATTTCCTTTCGTGATCAGGCGCACCAAAACACGAGAAGGAATGTGCGAGTTGGAATGCGTTGAGAAAGTTAGAATTTAGGGCAGGGGGAGGTACGGCTTTACCGCAACAATTGCGTCCGATGGCAGCAACCCGGTGGGAAGCACACTGACCTGCGCCGCAGTTGAGCGGACATAAAGCGCAGCGTTTGACGAACGGTATACGGCGTAATCAACTCGTCCCGTTCCCAGATAACTCCCCGGAACCGGCACGTCCCCTGGCAGCCCCCATTGCACAGTGCTCACTGCGCCGTTTGACTGACGCACATACCAAGTGCCGTCACCCGGACGCCAAATAACCTTATCCGCACGCCCGTCACCGTCAATATCGGCTGCGCGCGTGATATCTCCAGGCAGCCCCCATTGCACGGCTTGCAGCATCATGCCGGAACGTGCATCGAGGACAAACCAATAGCCAAGGCTCGGACGCCACACGGCAAGGTCAGTCCATCCATCGCCGTTGAAATCTGCGGGAACCGGGCAATCGCCGGGCAGGCCCCAACTGTAAACTACGGCGTGGGCATCGCTCGAACGGATAATGAACCATGCACTGAGGCCGGAGCCGGCATCGGCACGGTAAACGGCGATGTCCGTTTGGGAGTCCCCGTCAAAGTCGCCGCTCACCGGCAGATCCCCTGGAACGCCCCAATACTGCGTTTGCAGTCCCAGCGAACTTGAATAAATGCTCCAAAGTCCGTGCCAGAACACTGCGATGTCTTCGCTCGGGTCGCTGTCATACCCGCCGCGCAGAATATAAGCACCCGGCGCAGTGAGCAGCGATGTTTCATTCATCGAAGACATTGTAAAACGGTACAGCCGCTGCGCGGATGCACGGTACGCCCAGACCGAATCGGTCTGGTCGCCCCGCGCTGCTGTCCCGGTACCGTAAGCCAACCGCGATGCGTAATAGAACCATTCCCTTGTCGCAGCAAAGTCCTGAGGCAAACCAAGCTGGAGAACCCGCGCGCTTCCCTCCGCAGTGCGCACGTACCACATGGCAGTGCTGGGACGCCACACAGCTATATCCACACGGCCGTCACCGTCATAATCAGCCGGCACGGGCACATCCTCCCCGAGACCGAACTGCACCGGCGGCTGGCTTTCCAAGAGCCAATTGCCATCACGGGGCCGGTAGAGTGCCATCTCACAAGCTAGATCCCCATCATAGTCGCCCGGGAGCGGAATATCACCGGCAGTGCCAAGCGAGATCTGAGTCTCTGAACCGCCGAGCATGATATGCCAGGTTCCGTCGCGCGGGCGGTACACCGCGGGATCGGCTGTGCCGTTTCCGTCGTAATCGCACGGCAGCGCGATATCCCCACGCTGCCCAAGTGAAACAGTCCGGTCGTTAAGCTGGTCTGTCGTGGGGCGATAGAACAGAGTCGCAATGCCTGGACGGTATACAGCCAGATCCGCGCGGCCGTCCCCGTCATAATCCGCCGGAACCGGAACATCGCCGGAAACACCGAAAAGAACAGAGTTGATCGTCTGCGTATTTGAAAAGCGCACATACCATGTGTTCTCTGCCGGACGAAATACTGCAAAATCCGTGATCCGGTCACCATCATAATCCGCAGGCACGGGAATATCACCGGGCAATCCGAACTGCTGCACGGCATACGCACCCGGGGCGTGCGCCATATCCTGGAAGTACCAGTTGCCTTCAAGTTGGCGGAACACCGCAGCTTGTGCACGCGAGGAACCTAAAAAATCGCCAGGCACATGCTGCGCCGGGGCAGGGGAAATTCCGGCCCTCTCGGCGACATTGATCGCAAGTGTCTCATTGTCAGACGCCCCGGACGGATCGCGCACGAACACACTGACAGCATAACTGCCCGCTTGGTCACCCATGGGACGCCAGGAAAGGATGCCGCTTGCCGGGTCCAATACAGCACCGCGGGGAAGGGCGTTTGCATAATAAAAGAGGGCGTCGCCATCGGCATCAAAAGCGTTAAGCTGGTAAACCAACAGCGAACCTTCAGTTCCCGCAGCCGGAGTAGGGGTGGTGAAAACCGGTGCAACGTTCACCTGTTCGACCGTAATGGCCACCGTCTCGCTGTCGGTCAGGCCGTAAATGTCACTGACGGTGAAAGTCACATTGAAACTCGTCGAACTCCAGCCGCTGGGCACGGTATTGTACGGCGGCGTATAGCTGAACTGTGTGCCGGAAAGAATAGCTCCGGCGGGAAGACCGGCGGCGCTGTAAGAAAGTGCATCTCCTTCGGCATCGCTTGCGCTCAGCGCAAAGGCGAGTAGGCTTCCTTCGTGCACGGACTTTGCACCGATCGGCGCAAGCACCGGGGCTGAGTTAGGCGGTGTCTCAACCACATCTTCGAGGCAACTGACGCTGCGCATATAAGAGCCAACAGCACTCTTGCTTGACGCTGAAAACCTGCTCGCGTTTGAAATCACCCAAGGACACATGATCCAGTTGCTGGAGCTGGTGCAGCTATCATGTTCTGCGCCGAAATTGTGGCCAATCTCGTGCGCCGCAAGCGGCACGTCAAGAGCGTTGCTCCCTAAATAGGCGGATATGCCGTAGCGGTAGGACTTACAGACCGCGTCTACCCAAGCAACGCCGACGACGTTGCCGTCGAGATTCTTCCCTGTCCAGTAGTGCGCCAGATCGTAATTGCGGCTGGTGAAATGAGACTGCCAATAATTGGTGAATTGCTCAATTAGCGTATCCGGATTTGTCGTCGTATAAGGGTCGCTTGATGAGGTCCAGACATGCTGATAGACGACATTGAGCGTGATATTAAGCTCGGCGCGGTAAATCGCGTCGACCGCATTAATGATTGCGAGAATCAACGCATTAGCGTTGGCGTGCGCGGCATAGAATTCATAGTCTGCTTCGGTGGCGATGTCTGCGCGCTTGAGCGCAGCTGCCGCCGGGCCGTCAGCATCAGCCGGTGCAAATCCGGCTTGCGGAGCCTCATACCAGCGCACTTCAAGATCGTGAAATGCCTGCGGCGCAAGTTCGCTTACCTGGTATGCACCGGCAGCGCCGGCAAGCGGCATCAACTGATAGAATGTATCCTTAATGCGGAAGAACCCCAGCAGATACGGTTCGCTGGATGGATGTGCTGAAACCAGCGCAAAACGGGCAAATTCACCGGGAACACTTTGACGTTCTTTAAACAGCTCGACCGCATGCGTATCCGGTATTCTTCCGTATGAACCTGTTATCTCTGCCGCGTAGTGCGGCGCACGAAGATCGTGAGGTTCAACCTTAAAGACCGCTGTACCAGAATTCGTCGGCAGCGTAATCTGGACAAACGGACCCCAGCCCGTTTGCCGGAATGTCTGGGCAGACAACATGAAGCTCTGTAACAATTCCGCGTTGACCGGCGCGCTATACTGCCCCGCCTCGGCGCAGGCGTTTCTCAGAGAAATAAGAAAGGAGATCGCAAGCATAAACACGGCACAGCGAAGAGATAAGTCTCTGCACCGTGAAAGCATCATGCGCACCATGGATTACCGGCAAAATGATACCCGATAGATAAAAACACCCTAAGGCATCTATCGGCCTCAAACTCTCTTTCCTTGACCCAGCACGCCCGATATGCGAGGAATCAGTGTGCTGCCGCATCGCTAATGTCTTGATTCTTCTAGCATTTTATGAACCGTAAGCTGAAATTTGTGAACTGCGCAGGGGCGCGCCCGAACTTTATGAAGATCGCGCCCTTGGTTCGCGCTTTCCAGCGCCGTGCGCAGCTTGAACAATTAATCGTCCACACCGGCCAGCACTACGACAGCGCCCTCTCAGGCATTTTTTTTCAGGAACTTGGCATACCCGATCCGGATATTAATTTGGATGTCGGCTCCAGCACACGCGAAGAACAAATCGCACGTATCGAAGAGAAATTCGATGAGGTGATTGTCCAAGTCAAACCGGACGTGGTGGTGGTAGTGGGTGACGTTAATTCCACCGTGGGCTGTGCGCGCGCAGCCAAGAGAAGAAGAGTATGTGTGGTTCATGTGGAGGCCGGACTGCGCAGTTTTGACCTGACAATGCCGGAGGAACACAACCGCCGCGAAACAGATGAACTTTCTGATTTCTTATTTGTCACCGAAAAAGCCGGCATGACCAACCTTGCAGCCGAAGAAGTAAAAGGCCGGGCCTTTCTCGTCGGCAACGTGATGATTGATTCTCTCGTTTTCAACCTTCCGGCCATTCGCTCATCCTGCATCATGAACAAGCTGGGTCTCTCCTCACGCTCCTATGCTGTCGCAACGTTTCACCGTCCGGTGAATGTCGACTCCCGGGAAAAGCTGGGCCGCCTCATCGACGCCATTCGGGCGATCAGCGCAGAAATCCCCTTGCTCCTGCCCATCCACCCGCGCACCAAAAAAAGCCTGGAAACGCACAATCTTTGGCGAAGCTTGCAGAAAATCGACGGCCTGATACTCCAGCCGCCGCTGGGTTACATGGATTTTATGCGGCTGGTCATGGACGCCAAGCTGGTCATTACCGACTCCGGTGGCATTCAAGAGGAAACGACTTTTTTAGGAATTCCCTGCATCACGATGCGCGAGAGTACGGAGCGTCCGGCAACAGTGGACCTCGGCACGAATGTTGTTGTCGGCAGCTTCCCGGATGCGCTGCTCGAGCAAGTCCGCCACGTGCTCGCTGGCCGCTTTAAGCGGGGCCATCCAGTCCCACTATGGGACGGCCTCGCGGCAGAAAGGATCACTGAAATTCTTTTGCGGGAGATTGCATAGTTTATGGACTTTATTGATTTAAAAGCACAGCAACAGAGAATCCGCCCCTCGCTCGACAAACGCATCGCGCGAGTGCTTGACCACGGAAGATACATTCTCGGACCGGAAATTGACGAACTTGAAGACAAACTTGCCCAATATGCCGGCTGCGCGCACTGCGTTACTTGCGCAAGCGGTACAGATGCCCTCCTGATGGGTTTGATGGCTTTGGGCGCCGGGCCCGGAGATGCGGTGTTCGTGCCGAGTTTCACTTTTGTCGCCACAGCAGAAGTCGTCGTGCTTGCCGGGGCCGTACCAGTGTTTGTCGATTCTGCGCCGGATACGTTCAATATCAGCGCAGAAGCGCTGCGCGCGGCAATTACAGAGATCTTGTCGCACAAGACGGACCTGCGTCCGGCGGGAATTATCGCCGTGGATTTGTTCGGCCAGAGCGCCGATTACGATGAGCTTTCCCGCATTGCGCAAGAACACGGCTTATGGCTGATGGAAGACGCCGCCCAGTCTTTCGGGGCGAACTACCAAGGCAAAAGAACTTGCTCATTCGGCCAAGCTGCGGCTACATCATTTTTTCCGGCGAAGCCATTGGGATGCTACGGCGATGGCGGTGCTGTTTTTGTAAACGACCGCGACCTTGCCGATAAGCTCCGGTCAATCCGTGTTCACGGACAGGGAACCGATAAGTATGACAATGTCCGGATCGGCATCAACGGCCGAATGGATACGCTGCAGGCTGCCGTGCTGCTCAGTAAACTTGAAATTTTTGATGAAGAACTAGAGTTGCGAAATCTTGTGGCCAGACGCTATCAGAACGGCCTCCAAGAAAAGTTCGTCACGCCTTTTGTAGCCGCCAACCGGACCAGCGTGTGGGCGCAGTATTCTCTTCTCACCGCCAATCGCGAAACATGCTTGCGCACCCTGAAGGATCACGGCATCCCGGCGGCAATTTACTACCCCATACCAATTCACAGGCAAGCAGCTTACCGGCATTTCCACCACGGTCCGTCACTCCCCGTATGTGAAGACCTCGCCGAACGAATATTCAGCATTCCAATGCATCCGTATTTGAGCACCGCCGATCAGCAGATAATTATTGATGTCCTAAACAGCAGTGTTTAGCCGGAATACCTGGACGGCCAAGGCGGTGGCCGAAGGATTGTGGCGGCTGTCGCGATAAAAAGCCTTGGCCTTATTCTTCATTCTTCGCCTCAGCCTCCACCTCATCACTGTGTTCGCACTCATGTGTAAACGCTATTCAGGGTTGACCACGCTCGAAATGCGGCAACGCGGCCAAGGCGGTGGCCGGATGTGTCTGGAACTGTTCGGATTAGGGCTTTACAGCCGTGCATTTATGAACATTTTTTCGCACGGCACTAGGAAAATAGTACATTCTTGTTGAGATGGTTACTAATCTTTTACAGGAATACCGCCGATACTTTAACATGAATTCTGTGAGCGAACAGAACATCTCAGCTTTTTTTACCGCAGTAAAGGGATTGCGTTAGCAATGGCGAAGCGAATTCTGCAAATGCTGGCCGCATTAGTTGCCGCAATCCTGTTTATCCTGGCCATGCTCTATTCCGGAGTGATCCCAGGACGCGAAAGACTGTCAGCAGTCGCGGATGCTTCGCTGGGCGAGCAAACACCAATTCCAACTCCTACGCCTGAAGAAACACGCCGTCCCGCGGCATTTATCCCGCTTGAAGATACCGAAGATTCTGTAATGCCACTTGTCGCGACTATTCCAGCTGCTCCGCTTGCGGCTGGTGCTCTTCCGGCAGCGGCAGCCGCACCTATTGCACCGGCCGCTGCCCCCGTGGCCGCTGCCCCAGCAGCCGCTCCTGCTCCCATAACAGCACAAGCACCGATCGCTCCGGTTGGACAAGGAGTGCACGTGGTCGATAATGCGCTCCCGATTAAGGCTGTCGATATCGGTGCTATAGCGGAAAAGCCGCTCGTCACCATTAATATCCCTTCCGTCGGAATTCAGCCCGGCGTAGTGGGAGTAGGAACCGTTGGTACCACAGTCGGAGCTGCTGAAACTGGTCTAGTCAGCATCGGCACTACAGTCGGGGTAAGCACCGGCGGTGCGGCACTAATCGCACCACCGCTCATTCCGGAAGATCCCCCAATGTCGCCCAGTTAGGCTGCCTTGCGCAATATCATATGCCCCCACGCATTCCGAACCGCCTCTAACAAATCATCCTTCCGCTTTTCCTTTTTCATGGGCACGGTCCCTCTCTGAAATAAGTTGACCCACTGAAGCGAAGAATGTGGCGAAGGCTGGCAATCCATCACTCAATCAGAGTATCCTCTATACACTACGCTTGAGTTCGGGGGGAAAGGCAATGATTAGTGAAATGCTGACAAAAATACACTGGCTGGGCCATGATGGCTTCCGCATTGATGCAGAAAAGACAATTTACATTGACCCTTATCAGATTGCACCGGGCCCCAAAGCGGATTTGGTGCTCATAACTCATGAACACTTTGATCACTGCTCCCCGGATGACGTACAGCTCATCA
>JAKPSH010000243.1 GCA_029555385.1 Pseudomonadota bacterium | reverse complement strand
GGGCCTTCGAAAAAACGCACTTTATCAACGAACGAGGGCATAAGCTTCCCGACAAATGCGGAAACACTCTCGTATGTCGACCGTTCGTCAATCAGTATTTCATCAATATCCGAAGTAAGGTAATCGCGCACTGTGCGGATGGAAAGCGTGCTTTCGCGATAAAGTACCGTTGGGCCGCCTGGTTCAAGATTTTTCAGCACAATATCGTACCACAGTTCCATCAAGGCGTTGAGGTCGCGCTGAAGTTCGGAGGGGCTTTTGTTGATGCCGGCAGTACGAACGATGACGCCCATTCCTGCGGGAACGCGCAGGCTGCTTACCGCGGCGCGCAATCTCCGGCGTTGGCCTTCGTCGACAATCTTGCGTGAAACGCCGCCGCGCTGATTGCCGATCATCAGCACCAAGTAGCGTCCGGGAATAGAAATATTCGTCGTCAGCGTTGCGCCTTTTGCGGCACGTTCGTCTTTCACGACTTGGACCACGAGGTGCTGTCCCGGACGTAATACGTCTTGAATGGCCGGACGCTGTCTTTCCGAAACGCCGTCGGGCGGCCAATTCAAAAAATACGAAGGATTGACATCGTTTATTTGCAAAAAGCCGTTCCGGCTTGAGCCGATATTAAGGAAAGCAGCCTGGAGGCTCGGTTCGATCCGCGTAATAGGGGCTTTGTAGATGTTGCCTTTGAGCTGAGCTTGGTCAGCGCGTTCGATTTCAAGCTCAATGAGCCGATCGTCCTGCGCGACAGCTACCCGGCATTCTTCTGGATAAATCGCATTAATCAACATTCTCCGTGCCATCACTGCACTCCGTATAGAGAGGGCGCACTATTCCATCTTTGGTTGAGTCGATGGACCGGAGATACGGTCAAGGGGTTGCGAAATAATAAACTACTTGCACAGCCACCAAAGTGCTGCGCCTGGAGTTAGCAAAAGGAGGTTTATTCCGCTGTGAACATTAATATGCACGCAACTGCCTCATTTCCCACAAACCGTCCCATGAAAATTGTTACTTCATGGATTGCTCGAAGTTCAGACTCAACTTTTCTGTTAAGCATCTGACAATGGAGGGTCTATTCAAAACGGCATCCGGCAAAAACGTAAGTCTTCTAATAACTAAAGTACCGGCTGAATATATCGGCGAGCGCGGGCAGAATAACTCACACCGCAATTTATTTTGCGGCCAAACACGCCCAGTGCTCCCTGACTTTCCAATTAGACTCCTTCCAGCAAATGCCCAACTAATAGTTCTTAACTGCGCCTTTTTAGTTAGTAATCCTCAAATCTCCTGTTAACAAAATCTAGCTCTAAACTAATCTTCCCAGAATTCACCTAAGGGTCTTAACCGCTTACACGGTGCCGTCACTTTACCGGCCCACCGGAGCCGTCTACCTCAGTGAGTCTCTAAGATCTTTTGCTTAAATATCTCTATCTCTACTCGAAAATCCAACGCACAACATTGGATTTTCAACTTCGCTTAGTCTTTACTAATGGTCGGGCAGTCAACTTCTACCGCCAGAGCCAGAGCTGATAGTCACTAAAAACAGCTGCCCTCGCATTTTCACTACAAAACCAGGAACTTAATAATTCCCACACAAGAGCAGTCTAACTTTGTATTATAACTAATCATTTACTGTCTGCCAATCGCTGATGCCTAGAATGCTGCAAGTAGCGACAATTTGTGCCTAAACGGCATGAATAATCTTAAGATGCAGGTGGGAGGAGCAAGGATGTGGCCGCTTTTTCAGTGTTGCTTACGGACTCAGGAGGTATTCAGCTACCGGCTGCTGCCTGGACGACGGTAAGTTCTGGACCCCTCGTACGGTAGGCCAGCATCTTCTGCCGGATAACGTAAATCCCAGGGCTTGGTTTCATTCCCGCCCCACGATGTCGAATCGTACAATCCGGTACGGAGAATATCGAGTTCCCGCTGGTTCTGATCGATGAGTTCAGCTTCGCGCTTAACAATCTCGCGCTGGCGTTCGACCACCAGATTCCGGTCGGCAAGCATGGCGCCGCCGAGAATGCCGATGCCCGCGCCGGGGGCGCCGTTAAGCATCACGTTGTCGGTCATGTTGCCGTAGGTGTCCCCAAAATAGTAGCCAATACCGCTGCCGATCGCGCCCCCTGTCAGTCCGCCGATGAGACTTTCTGTCGATGTGTATGAAGCGGGCGAGCATGCATGCAGTGATAAGATCATGCTTAAGGATGCTCCCTTGAGCCATGCTGCAATTCTTTGATTATTCATTTCGCAACTTACCCTTACCCCTACTCATTAATCTTTCTGTGCCAACGCGGGTAAAGCACTATGTGCCTTGATCTATTAGAGTTATGGCAGTTCTTTTACGAATTGTTCCTTTAGCCGGTGCGTTGGTCTTGCTTCTGATGCTCTCGGGGATAAGTATGTGAAATTATTGAGTGCTGCCCCGTGGCATGAAGCTATCAAAAAGCATTTTTCGCGCACCATCTTTAGTGTATAGGAGGAATGGTCTGGCGAGTCTTCCAGATGCTCCGTGGCATTTGGATGGCTATAAAGTCATTTAACAAGCGGCGAGGGATTAGCGTGGACAGCGAAAACAGCCAAACAGCTCGAGTTCTGGTGATCGACGATGATATCACAGCCCTCGACATCGTTTCATTTATGCTTGAAGAAAAAGGATTTTGTGTTGAGCGCTGCGTTGATGGTTACAGCGCGATCGAGAGCGTGCATAAAATTTCGCCCAGTCTCATCGTGGTTGACCTGATGATGCCGGGCATCAACGGTATTCAAACGGTGCAGGAGATTCGCGCGCGCGGTTATGCGGCGGTACCAATCATTGCTTTTACGGCACTTGATGATCCTCGCGTTCATGATGAAGCCCGCGATGCGGGCTGTGATCTGGTCCTGACCAAACCATGCCGCCCGGAGCGCTTACTGCAGCACATTGAAAAACTGCTGGCCAATCACTGATGTTCTGCGGCGGCCCTGACTTTGCGCGGCGCCGCTTTCCTGATTTTTGCGTGTGCTGGACGATATGAATTTGCAAGCAAGAGATACTGTAGCCGTGTCCGACGAGCTGTTCGACGTAATTGTCATCGGCGGCGGCATCAACGGCGCGGCAGTGGCTTGGGACCTGTCGCTGCGCGGATACCGGACGCTGCTTGTGGAAAAAGCGGATTTTGGCAGTGCGGCAAGTGCGGGCTGCTTCAAGATAGCGCACGGCGGACTGCGTTATTTACAGCACTTGGATCTGCCGCGGCTCTGGGAGTCGGCAAACGAGCAGCGCATTCTCCGTCAGATTGCGCCGCATTTTATTCACCCGCTTCCATTCCTGATACCATGTTATGGCCGGGGGATGAAAAGCCGGGCGGTGCTCGACTTTGCGCTGTCGCTATACGAGCTGCTTGCGTGCAAACGAAATAAAAGCGTCGACCGCTACCATATGCTGGCCAGTCACGCTGTTATATCTTCCGAGCACTGTCTGCGGATTGCCCCGGGGATCACGCCGTATAAATTAAGAGCGGGAGTGGTTTATTATGACTGCCAAATTTCGAACTGTGAGCGTTTGACATATTCAGTAATTCGCTCTGCGGCGGATGCCGGGGCGTGCATGCTCAATTATGTTGAGGCAACAGGGTTCGAAACTCGTCAAGCTGGCGGTGCGGCTAAGGCGATTGATGCGGTGCGCCTTAGAGACTTGCTGAGCGGACGTGAGTTCCGGGTGCGGGCAAAGATTGTGGTTAATGCGGCAGGTCCCTGGGCCGCCAATGTGCAAGATTTGCTGGGGGCGGATGTCGTACGGGCTGTGCTGCCCCGGCATTTTTCCAAGGGGTTTCAACTTGTGCTTCCGCAGTTTATTGCGCAACATGCCGTTGCGCTGGAGAGCCGCTACCGGGAGAAAGCAGCATTGATTTCGCGCGGTAGCCGCAGCTACTTTTGTCATCCTTGGCGCGGACGGACCCTGATCGGGACTTCTGATGAGTATTTCAGTGCGCACCCGGATAACTATCGAATTACCAAGGACGAAATTCTGACCTTCCTCAAGGATCTGCGTGAGGCTTATCGTGATGATGTTTTCGTTTCCGGCAACGTGCGCTTCGTTTTCGGTGGGTTGAGGCCTGTCGCGGTCCCCGCGGCACGAAACGGTGCCGGGACCGCCAAAGAAACGGAAGTCTTGACTCGTGATTTAATTATCGATCATCAATCGCTCACTGGACCGGGTAAGCACGGTCTGTTGAACTTTGTCTCTGCCGTGGGAGTCAAGTATACGACATTCCGCGCGCTGGCAGAGAAGACCGGCGATATTGTAGCGCGCAAGCTGGGCGGGTGCACCGTGCCCTGCCGGACAGCTTCATCGCCGTTATACGGCGGAGATATCGGTGACTATGAAAGCTATCTGCGGGAGGTGCTGAACGGGTACCCATTCTTAACCACCGATGCGGTGCGTCATCTCATTATGAATTACGGCAGCAAGGCCGGTGCGGTTGCGCAGATTATGCACGAAGAGCCTGACTGCGCGTCGGTTCTTTCCGCGGGGGGTGATGTATATGGTGCGGAATTGGCCTTTGCCGCACGGGAAGGTTCGGTGTGTCATCTTGATGATGTTGTTTTGCGGCGCACTGGCCTGGGAACACTGGGTCATCCTGGAGCAGACGCACTGAAAAAAGCCGCAACAATTGTCGGGCGGGAGCTGAGCTGGGATGCCGCGCGGCAAGCAGAAGAGATTGAGCGAACGGAGACTTTTTTCCGCATCGGCTAGCATTACTCCGTTAGGCCTGCGTCTTTGGCCGATTTTCGCTAAACGGGATATCGCTCCGCT
>JAKPSH010000219.1 GCA_029555385.1 Pseudomonadota bacterium | reverse complement strand
CTCTTTCCCTGGAACCGGCTTACTTTGCCCCGGCTGAAGCAGCCCGCCCGGCAACGAACAAGCACCCATTGACTGACGAAACATCTGCGCACTAGCAGCGATAATTGATTGGAGATTGGGAATAGTTCCCGCTCCACGCTGCGAGCTCTCGTGCCAAGGAGGTGTTTCTAGTGCCAGAGAAGTGCTAGGGACCATAAAAAGTGGCCGCCCACCTATTCCCAGTTTTCTGACTCTTCATGCAGCAGGCAGGCAAGGCGCAGTTTCCCGCGGGTGATGGAGATTGAGCGGAAGCGGTATCCGCACATTTCGCCCGCGCGCGTTAACCAAGATGGTTTAGATAACACTGTTCGCAAAAGACCCGCTCGGGACGTGATGGTGCGTAGGAGCTGACGATCGGGCTTGCACAGTTTGCACAGCACCGCTCCCAAACCAGCACGGGATTCAGCAGCTTCATCCTTGCCGCATGCCGGCATTCGGGGCAGTGCTCCGGAACCGGGATGGTCATGCGCCGGTAAAAGGACAGCTCTGCCAGGGCCAGCCGGTAGTTCCTGGTGCAGGAAGTGCAGCGCATCACTGCACTGCACAGTTTGTCTCCGGCATCGGCGATTGAATCTGGAAGTTCGCATGTCTGTTCGCTGTAATCGCGAGCATCGGGACTCTGCCAGCCAAAGCCCCGGCACCGGGCCTGCTCTTCCGCCAGCGGATAGTATTCATGAGCTGCCGTTTCGTTGTAAAGGTACGGTGATGCTTCCGGAGGGAAGAATTCACCCCATTCGCCGCGAGCGAGCATTTCCGCAGCAATCTGCCGGCGCAAGACGCGATAAGCATCCGGCGCATACTGTTTGTTGAAAATATAGTGCTGCTTGTGCCGCAGCCCGATGCAGCCGAAACAATCGGCGCAATGAAAACATTCCATGCAGTACGCGCAGTCATTATTATGCTCGCCGCCGAAACAGCAGGCACAGTTGAAGGAAAAATCAAGATTTGAAGAGTTATAGATCAGCTCCCCAGCGCTGACGCCGAAAATGTCCATGCTGTTTTTCTGCCCCTTGTAGGAGCGCACAGTATGAATCAAGTCTTCGCCGTCGCCGATAAAAAATGAGCGGTGAATATTGCGGGAGTTTTCGATATAGTTGCCGCTTGCATTATCGTGCAAGCGGCCGACCATCCACCGGTGCACGGCGTTGCCGCGGACGTATTTGGCAAAAACCGCCGCTGTTTCCGCGGTCTTATTACGAAAACCGTCGATTGTCTTCCTCAGAGCCTGAAACTCTTTTGGCGAAACCGGTTTATTGAATATATGGTAATCGGCATTGCGCAGATTGAAGCAGCAATAACAATGCTTGCAGTTCCGGCAGTCAAAGATAAAGCGGCAATCGTAGCAATTGTCGCTGTTCAGCGCATAGCATGTTTCCGTACAATCCATGCACTGCGTCACCTCATAGCACCAGTTGTTTCGCCCGCAGAAAAGCGAATCAACGCAATAAGAACTCTCAAAAACAGATGCTCCGTGATAGCAGCTTTCCGCAAACCAGCTGCCAAACAGCATGTAGCAGTTCTTGTTGTGGCAAGCGAAGTTGCAATAGCTGCTGTTTTCGTGATCAAAATTATACAGCGCGCATTTCGGCACTGTCTGAAAAAGAGGGGTGAACTGTAAAGCAAATGGTGCTCCGAGTTGATAGTTGCGGCCGTAATCCTCTGCCCGCCACTTGTCGCTCCACCAGCAGGCATTGCAGAAAATGGGCAGCATAATCCACGGTGCATAACAAGCGATACAAGGCTCACCGCAACAACTGCAGGGGCGATGATACAGCCCGCGGTCGCTGCGAAATATTAAACGCCTCCGCGCCCGGCATTCAGGGCAGCGCTGCGGGCAAGGCATGCCGATGCTCTTAAGGAATTTCTGCTCTTGGGTTGTCAGTCCAAACTCTTCGCGGCAGTCGGAGCAGGCAAGCAGCATTATTCTCATCTAACGCTCCGCCGGAACTGGCTTTCCTCCGCGAATTTCCTTCACGGCATATTTGACTTCTTCAATGTCCCCATCCGCATTAAAGCCGATCTTACCGAGAGCACCCTGGGCCTTATATGAGAGTAGAAAGCTCTTCACCGCTTCCGGATATGGCCCGCGCGCATTTATGCCATCGGCAATCGCCGTTGCCGCATCGTATGTGGTTCTGGTCAAGAAATCATTTTTCGGTTCGTGGCCGTATTCCCAGCGGTACTGCGCAAGAAACTGCTTAAATCCGGCAGAGGAGTCGCCAACATCGGGTGTGGCGAGGAAACGCATCCCCTCCGCATTCTGCCCGGCCGCCTGCAGGAACTCCGGATTGTCAATGTGCAGGTAAGAATACAACCTTTCGGGAATTCCGAGCTGCCGAGTTTGGTTTACCAGCAGTGCACAGGTTACCGGATGAGAGCAGTTGAAATAGTAGGCTTTCGGCTTTTTCGACTTTGCTCGTAGAAGCAGTGGTTTAAGATCCCTTTCCTCGAAGGCATAGTCCTCCTTAAATACCAGGTCTCCCGCCAAGTGTTGCTCGAGCAGTATCTTCATACCCCGATTGAACGGATGATCCTCCGTCAGTAAGGCGACAGGACAATCTTGTTGCTCTCGCATATACCCAGCGAGCATCGCCGCACCGTTTTCAACATCGGGAAAAGTACGGAAGATATAATCTCCGAGCTTCTTGATTTGCGCATGACTGGCGAAGACGCCGAAGACAAGGACACCACCGGCCTGTGCAAGCGGCGCCGCCTGCAGCATTTCGCCGCTCGTAGCGATAATCAGGAAACGGACACCGTCCGCACCGCTAAGTTTTCGAAACGCAGTGGTCGGCGAGTTGTCCGTTGCCGCGTGCCCGTCTTCGAATATAATTGAATATGCCGTCCCGGTTTCGGCTTTGCGGGTTCTCGCCCAAAGTTTGAGCGTGCGAGTAATCTCTGCACCGATATGCGCACCGTTTCCGGTAAGCGGCGCAATAACACCGATGCGAACCTGAGTTTCTTTCGCGGCAGCCGAACCGCTGCTCCACGAGAAAAAAAGGACCATAAGCAACATTACGTTCAGCTTCATGAGTCACCGGGCATCGAGCATGCTGTTGTTTGCAGCTATTTAGCAGATCAAGCAAGATCCGTGAAGCATTGACCCCTTCTGTTCAAAACCCCGACACAGTAGTGCCCTTGACGTAGTATCTTTCGAAAGAAAACTAAGGAGGTTTTACGCACCGTGCTCTTTCCCCTGGAACATGGTCCCATAGAACCAACTCTTTTTCCCCTGGAACTCTTTTTCCCCTGGAACCGGCTCTTTTTCCCCTGGAACCGGCTTTTTCCCCTGGAACCGGCTTACTTTCCCAGCAGGACCAGCCCGCCGGGCGACAAACAAGCACCCTTTGACTGACGAAACATCTGCACGCAAACAGCGATAATTGATGGGAGTCTGTAAATAGTTCCCGCTCCACACACTGCGAGGCGCCACAGAAATGCCTGAGAACCCTAAAGTATTTATTCACGGCACCCTTGTTGAGCTCTGT
>JAKPSH010000213.1 GCA_029555385.1 Pseudomonadota bacterium | reverse complement strand
CTCCCGGCAGGTCATGTCCTTTGGCAATCATTTGTGTACCGACCAAGATATCAGCGGCACCGCTGCGCATCCGGCCCAGGATTTTACGATATGCCCCCTTTTCATCGATCGCGTCGCGATCCATCCGGATAATCGACGCGTCAGGAAAGAGCTGGGCAAGTTCATCGACCACGCGCTCCGTGCCGCCGCCACGCCGCTCAAGACGCCCCACGGCATCGACTACGCTCTTTCTTTCCCGCGGTAATCCGTCTTCACCAGTTTCAATGCGTGAGGTCTCCGGATCACGGCAGACAGCGCAATGTGTCGGTGCGGCGACAGACAGACCGCAATAATGACAGAGGAGGCGCTCCCCTTTGCGATGCAGCGTCAGTGCCACGGAACAGTTAGGGCAGATGACGGTTTCGCTGCAAGTTTCACACTGCATAAAACTGGCGAAACCCCGGCGATTATAGAGGATGATTACCTGTCCCTTGGCCGCGAGAGTCTCCTTAATCGATTCGTACATCTGTGGCGAGATATTTTCAGACGGCATGTCTTTGCGCTTAATCTTGTTTAAATCGACAATTTCCAGCGCGGGGAGCGGACGAGTGGTTGCGCGTTCGGGAAGCTCGAGAATCTTGTAGCGCCGGTTCTGGGCATTGACCAGGCTTTCGAACGACGGCGTAGCGGAACCAAGAACGATGACCGCATTGCTTAGTTTCGCGCGCATCACCGCGACATCTCGCGCATTGTAGCGGAGTCCGTCGGACTGTTTGTAAGAGCTTTCGTGTTCTTCATCAATGACGATTAGTGACAGATTAGTGAATGGCGCAAATACGGCAGAACGGGCCCCCAGAGCAACCCGGATTGAACCGTTGAGCAGAGCTTCCCAAGCTTCCCAGCGCGCCTGGGCGCCGACCTGACTATGCAGCAGCGCGATTGGTGCATTAAGGCGGCTTTGAAACTGATCGATGAATTGAGGAGTCAACGCGATTTCTGGAACGACGATCAGTGCGCAGCCGGGGCCTTGCAGGACCTGTTCTACTGCGCGAAGATAGATCTCGGTCTTGCCGCTTCCCGTTACGCCGAAGAGGAGAAACGGAGAAAACGACGATTGTTTCAGCGATTTGCTAACTGCGGCGAAGGCATTTTCTTGTGCCTGGGTAAGCTGCTCCGGTATGACGCCGGAAAAAAGAAGCTGCGCCGATGATGCTGTTTTTTTTGGCTCGGGCGCGGTTAACTTACGATGGGATACGAGTTCGGCAGCCGCTAGTCCTTTTTGCACCAAGCTGTTTAACGCACTGCGCGCTCCGGCGCCGAGTCCGCTCAGATGGGAGAGTGGGACGGGGGAGGCTGCCTCGGCAAGGATCTCGGCAATTTTTCTCTGCAGCGGCGCGCGCTGTCCCAGCTTCAGCAGCAAAGCCGGTTCCTCGGCAAAGATGCGCGCAAGCTCAGCGGTTGCCTGGGCGCAGAGAACCATGCGCGGCGACATTCGAGCTGGCAGTGCATTGGCGATAATTTCCCCGAGTGAAGCACCGTAGTATTCGCTCATCCACTTAAACAGCGGCAGTTGATTAGGGGGGAAAACCGCCGTGCTCGTTAAAATTCTCTTGAACCGCGGGGGGGCTTCGGGGACTTGGAGGGATAGCGCAAGTTGCGCCGCACCTGCTCCACTTGGTGCACTGGCTGACTTACCGGAGGTTCTTTTCTTGCGCTGCTCCGATAGAATTGCCGAAGCTTCCGCAATGGGCAGTTTTCGTATGACCCATCCGGTTCCTTCACGGTGCCCGATTTCAATTTGAA
>JAKPSH010000208.1 GCA_029555385.1 Pseudomonadota bacterium | reverse complement strand
CGTGCGCGAGATATCAGACGATGGCGAACTTGCACTTTAGCGGCCGGCAAGCATTGAAATTACCGAGTAAATACGCCGCGGCCTAGATGTCCCTGGATCTCCGATTATATATTCCGCTATCTCTGAGAATTGGGAGCAAATGATGGGGCCCCGCACCCAAGGCTGGAAATGCCTTAAGTGCCGGGGCTCCGAGATGCAGCGGGTAAATGTCCGGCGGCACAAGGGCTACTAATAACCCGGGCCGTACATTTCGAGCCACTGCACGGTGTCCTCGCGAACTCCGGCGGTGCGGATGAAGAGCAGGAAGTCTCGGACCATTTGCCGGGCCAGGGCGGGAACGTTCTGCATACCGCAGAGCGTAAGCGCCTGATCCACGACGGGCCGAAGCCGCATGGCCATCTCCCGAAGCTCCGGCACGAACAGCGCGCCGGTCACCAGTTCGCCGACTCGATCCCAGAGCTTGGAGAGCTCGGTGGGTGAGTGAGAAGGAATCACTTCGTTCATCGGATCACCTCATAAGGGTTGTAAAACCAGCTTGAGTCTCGGTCAACGAGTCCCAAGCTGGTCTTACAGCCCCCGTGATTTTATCTTGGAAGCCCCAGCGAAACCTTAAACTGCACATAAGTAACGCTGAGCCTTTGAGTGCGTGCCCCTTGACTCTGCCGAGCGGCAAAGACAAGGGGAGCACGGTCGTGCCTCTAACCGTAAGAGAAAAACAATGAGCTAAATGTGTTATGGCCAGCCCCCGCTTTGCTGTAGCGGTGTCCGGGCGTTAAGGCGGATTTTACCAAGCGATACAATGCAATAGGTGCTCAGTTGAATGCCCTTTGGCGCCGCCAAAACAAGAGATAGGAAGCTGCGGCTCCGGTTATAGCCGCATGCCCTCAAGAATGCTTACTTCCGCCGTAGTCGGAATGACCCGCATCAGCTTCAGCCCGGCCTGGGAGAACAACCGCCGGTATTCTTCTTCGGAGCGTTCTTGTCCCCCGACAAGCAGCATCATCAAGTCGAGCCATTTGCCGAACGACGGTGCGTTGCCCTGAGGAATAACGTGTTCAACCACGAGAATTCTGCTCTGGGAATGCATGGCCTCCCGGCAATTTTGCAGAATTACCTCAGCTTGCTCATCCTGCCAATCGTGGATAACGTGGCGCAGGACATACGCGTCAGCGCCCGCGGGAACGGCGGCAAAGAAGTCACCTTTTCTGATTTCACAGCGCGGTGCCGCTGGAGAGTGCAAAATAAACTGGCGGGCGCGCTCAGCTACGCCGGGCAAGTCGAACAAGGTTCCCTGAATTGCCGGATGACGGTTTAGCAGGGTGCAGAGCGCTTGTCCATTGCCGCCGCCGACGTCCACCACTGTGCGGAAAGCCGAGAAATCATAGGCATCAAGCATCGGTTCGGTCTCGGCTCCGTGAACACCATTCATTGCTTCATCATACAATGCGTGGCGCTCCGAATGTTCCAGCATATACTGAAAAAACGGCATGCCGTATCTCTTGTTGAATCCGGGACTGCCGCTTTGCACGCTGTAAAGCAACTCGCCCCAAGTCTGGTAGAACTCAGCGCCCATCATGATTGAAAAGGCGCGCTGAGAGGAATCAGCGTCGCTGCGCAGAAGGGCTGCCAAGGGAGTAAGGGTGAAGCGTCCATCGAGATCCTCAGCAAACACACCGGCGGAAGCGAGCGCGCGAAGCAGCCGGTACAGCGCGCTGCTGTTCGTTCCGGTTCGCTCGGCAAGCTCGTTTATTCCAAGCGGTCCAGAGGCTAGAAGGTCCGCTATCCCCAACTCGGCGGACGCGAAAATGGCCTGCGTGACCCATGCGCCGCCGAAAATCTGCCGGAAGAACTGTATGCTGGAAGTTTGATCGTTCATAAACTGATTAGCTAAATAGATTAATAAGAATATAAGAGCTGCGCAGGGTATTGAGCTTCTGCTCAAGATAGTCAGGGCGTTTCGTCTGGGCTATTGGACTTTGGAGCAATTGACAAGGTCTGCCGGGCGCCCTGCGAAAAGCGCCCAGCGGCGCAGGTCAGTAAAGCTATGCTAACCGAGCAGGGGAGGCAGCGCCCAGCCCAGCCGCGAGGCGCGCCGCTGCGCGGCAGAGTACACGAGAAAAGCACCAGGCCGGAGTGTGGGCTTCGCGGCATCGCTCATCAAGTCCCTGAGCCGGGAAGCAGCAAAGACGTGCTGGCGCGCGATGTGCTCGCCAAGTTCGCTATGCATTTGCTCCGCCTGTGCCCGCTGAAGATGCGCTGCTTTCTGTTCGTTGCGCACGTTTTGGGATTCTTGGCGAAGGTGAGCCAGTTCGATGGCCAGCGGATGGGCAGGGTTGGTCCGTGCTTGCCGGAGTTTGGAGATTATCTGGCGGTTAATCTGGTGCGCAGCAAGCTGTTCTTCTGTGAGGTTGTCCGGCAGTCCCGCAATCAGCGGGAGTCCTGCAAAAACACCGAAAGCGTATAACACCACGGCGTGCTCTGCGGACCCGGCATCGGCTGTGACGGGAGAATGATATTCAAGGAGCGTTGCAAATTGAGTGCGAAGGAGGTTGAACTTTTCCTGAGTACTTTTTAATTGATACTGTGCTTGGTTCTTGTTTTCTGCCGCATGTTCAAGCTGTGTTTGCGTTTGGATGCTTTGCTCTAGAACACGGATTAGTTCCTTTTCGGTAGTGCTTTGTCCGAAGCTTGCCTTGCGAAGCTCGGCAGCCATTAACCGCAGTTTCCCTTCGCCAAGCAGTCTTTCCAGCTCGGCCAGGCGGGAGAGTTTCTGATATGTCTCTTTGCGCAGGCGTACTGCCTGCTGGCTTGCCAGCACCGTATTTGCGTGCGGGCTGTTCTGAATGAGCTGGTGCAGCGTGCGTTCAGCAACCGCTGCGGAATAACCCTCGGCAAAGAGCGATGCGCAGTAGATCAGGATGCCTCCGAAAAGCGCGCAAAGAACACTCAGCGTGACGCGTACGCCATCGGGGCCAAGCACGAGTTCGCTGGAAAAAGTCGTAATTTTTTCAGAAGTTGAATCCATAGGAAATCTAACCAGGCGCCCGGCGCTGGCTGGTTGGCCATACCCGAGCGCCTTCTCCTTTTTGTTCGAAATATCGGCAAAGCGCACAGAAAAATGAACTCGGTAGAATCCTGCTGTCCGGGGGAGTAGCTCTTTCGTGCAAAGCCGTGGCATAGTGCGGGCGGACAGGTGCGGCGGTTTGCCAAGCCCTGGAAAATTGTAAAGAATATTATTAAATCATTTCCTTTACTTTTGTCAGTGAACTCCTTTCCAGAGGTGCTGTTTTTGGAGCATAAGGTTTGCGAGGAAAATAGTGCAGATACGGCGAGAGGGCCTTTTTGTTTGGGCGAGCGAGTGCGGAGGGATTTTCCGGTCTTTGCCGACCCCAAGCTTGTTTACCTTGATTCGGCTGCCTCGGCGCAAAAGCCGGATGCGGTGCTCAGAACGATGGATGAGTTTTACCGCACAAGCTATGCGAATATTCACCGGGGCGTTTATCCGCTTAGCGTGCAGGCGACGCAAAGCTATGATGATGCCCGGCGTGTTGTGGCGCAGTTTCTCGGTGCCAGCGCTCCGGAAGAGATTGTCTTTACCCGCAGCGCTACGGAAGCGGCGAATCTTGCCGCACATTCGTGGGGCCGCAAATTCGTCGGAGAAGGCGACGAGATCCTCGTTACGCTTCTCGAACATCATTCGAACTTCGTGCCGTGGCAGATGCTTGCGCAGGAAAAACGCGCCGGGCTTAAAGTAGTGGGCTTGCGCGATGACTTGACGCTGGATGTTGATGATTTTGTGCGCAAGCTGAGCGCGCGGACCAAATTGTTTTGCGTAACGCACTTGGCCAATGCGCTGGGTTGGGGGCCGCCGGTGGCGGAGCTGATCGAACTTGCGCACGCGCAAGGAGCAAAGGTCCTTATCGACGGGGCGCAGTCAGTGGCGCATGCGCCGGTGAATGTGCGCAGTTTTGACGCCGATTTCTTCATTTTTTCGGGGCATAAGCTTTACGGTCCAACGGGAATCGGCGCGCTTTATGCGCGGCGGGAGATTCTGGAAGAAATGCCGCCGTTTATGGGCGGGGGCGACATGATTCGTTCAGTGAGCATCAAGGGAACGATGTATGCCGATGTCCCGCAGCGCTTCGAGGCGGGTACGCCGCATATTTCGGGCGCCATCGGGCTTGCGGCAGCTATTGAATACGTGAGCGCTTTGGGCATGGAAAATATCGCGGCGCATGAGGAAAAGCTGGTACGGCTTCTGGAGCGCCGTTTGGCGAAGATTCCGCAGGTCAAACCGCTCGGGCCGGAGGGCGCGCATCGCGGCTTGGTGTGTTTTACTTTCGACAATGTTCATCCGCACGATCTAGCGCAGTTCTTGAGCGACAAGTTTAACGTCGCTGTCCGCGCCGGGCATCACTGCAACCAACCGCTGCTTGAACATTTGCGTATTCCGGCTACCACGCGGGCAAGTCTTGGCGTCTACAATACCGCTGATGATATCGAAGTGCTCGGAGAAGCGCTGGAGGCAGCGGCGCGGTTTTTCAAGTTCTGAACGCGATGGCCCGCGCCGGATGATGCTGCAAACTGCGGCGGGAAACCCGACG
>JAKPSH010000203.1 GCA_029555385.1 Pseudomonadota bacterium | reverse complement strand
CGCATAACCGGGGGCCCGTCGCGATGTACGTCATCGAGGACCCGATCGCGATTCCCGGTGATCCGCCGGCATCGGTACTCGAACGTTACGAGATGGCGATGCGGCGCTACCCCGAGGCTGCCGTGTTTTACCTTGAGCCGTTCTTCGACAACGCTTTGGATGCCGACGCTAAGGTGCTGACGGCGGGCGATCTCAACGAAGCTGTGGATGAGCACTGGGCGAGGCTCTGGCGCAAGACCCGGCATTGGGGCTGGTTCTTCCGCTTTGAGCGGGCCGTGATCGAATGGCAGGCCCTTCGTGTACGCAAACGAGAGCTGCGCTTGCGCTCCGAGCTGTACCTGGAGATGCTGCGGCAGCGTGAAAACGAGGCGTCCGAAGCGCCGAAGTCCGAAGTCCGGCAACGCGTAGCTCTCGATGATCGCCTGGCCGCGCGCCGGCGCGAACGTGAGGCGCAAGCAGCACGGGCCGCCTCCTGGGTTGACCAGCAGCTCGCGCTCATGCCAGCCGAGGTGCGGCGCGGCGTGGATGAACTGGAGGCGGAAGTGACCCAGCTCGAGCAGATTGTTCGTGCCCGGGGTCCGATGACCAGCGAAGAAGCGCGCCTCGTGCTAGACCGGCGGCAGTTCAATGTCGCGGTTATGCTCGGTCTGGTGGCATTTCCGAGGGAGCGCTACTTGCGGCGAGACCCGCTCCTTGTCATTCAGCTTCCCGATGAGACTTTCGTGCGCCTTGTCGGCCACTGGGATCGCTGGATGGCGGATGTCAACGGCGAGATGAAGCTCTGCACGTTCGTTCACGTGTAACTCCCGGATGTTGTCAGAGTGCGGGGAGGGGTGTGTTAGCGGGCGGCATGGAAGAGGAAACTCTCTGTGCCGCCCGCACCTGTTAACGCTGTGCGCCTAATCCAAAAGCGCGATAACCAGGCCGCTCCGAATTTTCGGCTCAAACCACGTCGATTTCGGCGGCATCATCCGGCGCTGGCGGCAGACTTCGATAAACTGCGCCATAGTGACCGGCGGTAGGGTAACTGCATACTGATATTCGCCGCCGTCCACCTGCTCGACCAGGTAACGCACATCCTTGTTGCTGCCAACAAACGTCAGATGTTTGTCCCGGGCATCTTGTATGGCGAAGACCTCCGCAAATAAATGGCGCTGGATAATATCGCAGTCCAGCGATTCAACAGCGTTTGCCTTATCAAAAGTGTGAGGCTTGGGTGACAACTCGAACCATCGGCCCGCAGTATAAAGTCCGATATGATGTGTTTGCTCCGGTTGGTATTCGCGCGCAGCGTCCAGCGGACGCAGAACAAATGATTCGCTGAGCACGGCCTCAAGCTCCGTACGGGTGAATGTTTTTGCGTGAACAAGCCGGTTGTATGGGCGGATACCCATTGTTTGCGCCGGAAAAAACACCGTCAAGAAATGTTCACAGCCCAGACTTGCTGCTGCTGCGCTGCGGTGGTTGCCGTCAGCGACATAGGCATTTGATTCTTCCGCAAATAGTTCAACAAAGTGCTGCCGCGCCGCCGGATCCAAGATATACCAAACACGGTGACGGTTCTTACGCTCATCGACAATTTCCAAATCTGGATCCTTGGTTGCGGGAAAGTCCTGTAGTGCACGAAGAATCCGGCCTTCTTTATCTTCGACGCAGTTATTTACTACTCCGATGAAAGTTCCGGTTGCCTTGATCAAATCCGCCCGGCCTTTTGCTTTTTCCTCACGGATACCTTCGTTACGGATGATGACTCCGCCGGGGTTCTGTTCAGTAAGAATCTCATCTGTCCTGGCGAAGCAGCCGAGACCAAGCTGCGGCTGGCCAGGGCGAAACGGCGCGGTTATCTCGTACACGTAGAGCAGATTCTCCAGTACCTTCATCGCCGGACGCTGACGGACTTCCTGCATTTTCTCCGCCGCATGGGCCAGTGCTTCGGGCGAACCCTCCCGGAGCATCTTTGATGCATCGGCCACATCACAGTGGGGCATTTTGACCGCAAGAATGCTGACGGGATTTCGCTGCAGAATCTCCCAGATTTCCCGATCATTCTGAAATTCGTCGTAATTAGGGCTGGTAAATGCGGCTGCGATCTCAGAATTCGCGGGTACCAGTGCTTTGGCAATCGGGGTAATCGTGATCATCAGTTGTTTGTTCCTTGTGTTCAATGTGTATATTGCGGGCGCTCCAGCCAAAATTCATCGGCAATTCCTGTGCGATACGCCGCCAGCGCCTCCGGTGAAGAATTAACGCGGAGATTGCTGTAGCTGAGGTCACCGTTTTGCCAGCGCTCATGCCAGAATACCGAAGCCTTAAGCCGTGGAAATTCCGTGCGGTAGCGCCGTAGTGCCTCTTCAATGTATGCCGCTTTACTCCCGGCATTTGGAAATTCGCCAACACCCCATTCGGCAAGAATAAAAGGCTTGTCGGGGTCTAGTGTACAGATTTCTTGGTAAAACTTGGGCAGCACTATCTCAAACGGTGTCCAGTCTGGACCCGGATATTGTTTGCCGTATGCACTCAGCCCCAGCCAGTCCACGTAATCCGCGCCAGGCCAGTAATTAGCCATACGGTTCCATGGTTCATCCGGAGCCGAGGTATTGTTCGGATGAAAGACCCAGAGGATGTTGCTTGCACCTGTTTTGCGCACACGATCAACGACATAACGATAGGTCTTCTTGAACGTCTCCGGCCCTTGGTAGAGCACAGGCTTTGTACCTTCCACGGGGATGCCGCCGCCGTAAAAGAAGCCGCCCCAGGGAAACCAAATGCCGTTCATTTCCAGCCCCCAGGAAACGAGCATCGGTTCACCGAACTCCTTAGCCTGTCTACCCCAAGAGTCAATGTAAGCATCCCACTTACCAGCAAGTATATCGCGCAGCCCGAATTTATCAGGTTCATTTTCCTGCTTAAAGGGATAGTCCCAAGGGTTCCAATAGATCAGCGGCAGCGCGCCGTAAGCCGAGACAATGCGCAGCTGTTCTGCGGGAAAGGACTGTTTGCCCCAGTAGCTTGAAAACCCGATGACAGCCTGTTTTTTACCAGTTAGCTTGTCGAAATGCTCAATTGCTTCCAGGGTGACATCGTCTTCCGTAGCTCCGAAATCAATATAAGCTCCGGCATAAGCGCCCCGCTGCGGCACGACAAGCCGCTTTGGCGCGGCTTGGGCGTTACTGGCTGAGTCGTCTGGCCGTGCAGGTGTTCCGGGATCAGGTGTTCTCGTACAAGCGGCAAAAAAGCCGGGCGCCAAGAAAAACAATAAGAATACATACGATTTCATGCTCATACTGTTCCTCGAATTTTCACTATAGGCCCGTCGACTGTATCTCGAGCCAATGAGGCAAAACAAGACCCTTGCGCTCCTGCCTGCCCCAACCGACCCAGGCGCCCCGCATGGCACGAAAGATCGCGCTCCAGACAGCAAAGCTTAAGATCGGACGGTAAAGAAGGCGCATGGGGATAATGCGCATGGCGCTGAGCAGCTTTTCGCGTTCCATCAGACAGGCGCAAAACGCGCTCGATAAATCGAGAACTAGAAAAACCAGCGCATAGTCGATGATGGCCATACCCATACCGGTGGCCAGCGATACGACGAGCAATAGATCGACCAGCGGGATCAGGGCGACCAAGAACAGGTGGCAAAACCACATACTGGGCAGGCTGAAAAAAGCGATGGCGCCAAAAGCCGGATTAAAAAGCAGATCGCGGTGTTTCCATAAACACTGCATGGTACCGAATGCCCAGCGGGTACGCTGACGGACAAGCGCACGCACGGTTTCCGGCGCCTCGGTCCAAGCGACAGCGTGCGAAGCATAATGCACATCGTAACCCAGCCGGTGCATGCTTAGAGTCAAGTCCGTATCTTCGGCAAGGGTGTCCCGCGGTATTCCGCCGGCACGGATAATTGCGGTACGCCGCATTGCGCAAACAGCGCCCGGTACGACCGAAATACAGTTCCAAACGTCGTAGGCGCGCCGGTCGAGATTGAACCCGCAGACATACTCCAACGACTGAAAACGGCCAAGCAGAGAGTCCTGGTTGCCTACCTTTGCCTGACCGGAAACGGCGCCGGTATTCTGCTGTGACAATTGCCGGATCAAATGCGAAATCGTGCCCGGTGCAAAAACCGTATCCGCATCGAGCATGACAATGAACTCATGTGCCGATTCGCGCAATGCCGTGCTGAGAGCAACGGCCTTACCGCAGTTCTCTTGCCGTATCAAACGCACGCGCGAATCGCGGGCTGCGATTTCTTCAATAAATTGCGCGGTGTCGTCCTTTGATCCGTCGTCAACCACGAGAATTTCCAGTTGGCCCGGATAATCGGATTTAAGGAGTGCGCCAAGAGTACTGCGGATGACTTTAGCTTCGTTGTAAGCTGTGATCAACACCGAAACCGGGGCCGCTGCACCATCCGGTTCCTGCGGTGGAAAATCTGTGCGCTTATGACGCAGCGCAAGCACCAGTACGCAAAGCGTGCGCAGCAGCAGGATTCCAGTACTGGCAATCATAAACGCCAAAATCAGCTCCTCGGCAATATTTAAGACATGAAACCCGGTGGTCGCGACAATTCGGGAGTCGCGGGCATCGTCTGCTGGAATAGGCGGCATCAGCGAATTTGCAGGTACGCCGAGCAGCGCGGACAACGAGACTATTCGATCGCCGCGCTTCTGCAGATAATCAATGATCAGCGGCAGTGCAGCTACGGTTTGCGAGCGGTCACCGCCGCCGTCATGCAGCAGCACAATATTGCCCTCGCCACGGCGTTCCCTGACGCGTTTGAGCAGCACCTGTGGCGGAGAAAGGCGCCAATCTTCCGTATCAATGCTCTCACTCACAGGCAGATAGCCAAGCTGTTGAGCTGCCGCAAGTGGCACAAACTCAGCCAGCGACTGCGGATGGCGATCGGCGTTGTACGGCGGACGGAAAAGCGTCGTCGATCGGCTTGTCAAACTCTCGATGACGCGCTGTGTGGCGTTAAGTTCGAGTTGCAGACGGGGTGCCGAAATTCCGGCAAGATTGGCATGACTGTAGGTATGGTTGCCAATTTCGTGACCCTCGGCAAAGATCCGGCGCATTAGCGCCGGATTGCTCGCCGCATTGGCCCCCGTAACGAAGAAGGCTGCTTTTACATCTTTTTCGCGCAGAATATCGAGCACCTGTGGGGTCCAATCGGGGTCGGGACCATCATCGAAAGTAAGTGCTACGCGATGGGGATCGCTCTGTCCCTGATGGTAGAGCAGGGGATATTGAGGATAACGAAGGTATTTCGTGTGCCATGATCCATCGGCATTAAGCGATACTAGACGTTCGCCATCGCTGCGTTCGGTTCGTGCTGTGATAAAATCACCCTCACCAATCTCGCTGATTACCGCGCGGCTGCGCACGTGCGCGAATTGTTCGGGACGACACTCTTTGCCGCAGCGAAAAGTTTCCCAGATTTCGGGATCTTCGAGTCCGAGCCTCCAGAGGGCGATACCGCCCGTTTGGCGGAGCTCGGCTTCACGCTTCTGATTATAGAACGTAATTGCATCGAGGAACCACACAGCATGCGGTCGTCCATTATCAGCGTAAGCAAAGTGCGGAGCATTGTAGGGCAAGTTGTTTTCTACCGCACCCTGACCGGCGATATTGGCCCGGGACATCGCATCCGCAAAACTTATTGTCTGTGCGTGTTCGCCCTCCGGCCAGTCATAGGCAAACGCGCCTAAGGAGATGATCCACTGCGCGGGATTCTGCTGTTCAGTCAACACGCGGAGCCACTCGCGAAACCAGGGAAGTGAGGCTAAGGGACCCGGCGGATCATCTTCGCCAGTCTCGAAATAAATCATGGCAACAAAGCGGTCGACTACGCCGGACAGAGCCGCCAGGTCAAAAACTTTAATGTCATTGCCCATCGGCACGCAAAGCCAGAGTTCGAGGTTCTTGAGCTTTAAGGCATTCTTCATATTGGCGATGAATGTTGAAAGTTGGTCCCGGTAGATCCAATCGACTTGTTCAAAATCGACGACCACGCCGGCCGCCTTGGTTGCCAGCAACTGGCGGATGAGTTTAGCAAAAAACTCTTCTTGCTCGATCCGACCTGCGCGCAACAGCGTCTCAACGGCTTCGGGCTGCCACATGCTGCCGCGCAAGTTGGTGAGCAACGGCAGAAGCTGCAAACCGTGCTCCTCGGCGAGGCGCGCCGCCCGGCGATCCGCTCTAGAAAACAGGCGCGGCGGCATACTGCCCACGCTAAACCATTCGGGAGCCAGATGGGTGAGGATACCGGTATGATGGGCAATGGAGCGGTAACTATTGCGATCCCCCTTTGTGGAAAAGCCGAGGCGGACCGCTTGAGGGTCTTTTTTGTGCAGCGGCATCTCTGGTCTGGCCGCCGGTTTATTTTGCAGCCAGGCGGGCAGGGGTTCCGGCTGGTAGGGGGCCTCTTCGCTCTTAATCAAAGATTTCAAGTTCTGAGAAAGGTCGCCAACCTTATCAAGCCGCTGCAGCCGCGGCAGCACGAGAAGCGAGCGGATGAAAATGACAAGAGTCAAAAACAGCAGAAGCAAAGAGAGGATGATGCACAAGCGCAGGCGGGGCCAGCGTTTGCCTTTGGGATCGAGAAAAATAAATGAGTGTCCGTAAGATGGAGGCATCAGTTCAGTTGATTATCAATCAGGCGGATGCTCCTCGCTGAGCATCCGCAGCAGGTCGACCATTTGTTCGTGCAATTCCGCGGTGCTTCCGGTGTTGTCAACCACCAGATCTGCTTTTGCTTCTTTTAGCGCAAACGGGAGCTGGGCAGCGTGCCGGCGCTTAAACTCGCTTTCGTTCATCCCATCTCGCGAAAAAGCGCGGGCGGCGCATAACTCTTCCGGAGCTTTCACGAGCACCACTTTGCGCCATTGCTCCTTATCCAACTGCGCCTCAAAAAACAATGGGACATCGTAGATAATGAGGTTATACCCCTGACTAAGGGCTAGCCGGAATTCACCCAGTGCGAGCTGATGCACGGCAGGATGAATCAGGTGCTCCAGCAGCCTGCGTTTCTCCGCATCAGCAAAGACAAGTCGCGCAAGCTGTTCGCGGTTCAAGTTGCCCGCTGTATCAAAGACTTCCGGCCCGAAAGTTTTACGGATTTCGCGGCAAACATCCGAGTGCGGCTCGCAAACCCGGCGGGACAAGCAGTCCGCATCAACGACGTAAGCGCCGAGCTCGCGCAAAATCGCACAGGCAGTGGACTTTCCCGACCCTGTCGAGCCGGTTACGGCGACAACGTATTTTGTGGGCGACGAAATCTTAGATTGATTTTCGGACAAATTACCTTTTTGTTGGTTGCGGTGAAGCGTGATATTAGCATCATTCTAAGATGAGTAGCCAAGTTCGAAATGGCGAATACGGTTAGGAGTTTTTAATGAAAAACCACGAAAATGATAAAGAATCGTCCGTTATGCGGACGTCGAAGCAAACGCAAGACGTTTCGGACGAAGAAGCACCGTTTCTCCGGACGGCAGACGCTGAGTTCGCTTCAGCCTTAAGCACAGCGGAAATTATGGTTTCTACGGCACAAATTGCTGAAACTAGTGCACTTGATGATAGTTCTCTTGCGGCGGAGCCTGTCCCGGCAGCAGCGGATGAAACGGTGAGACTTGACGGCGCTGAATCGCCAGCTATCGTGGAGGAGGAGGACGAAGAAGAAAACGGACACATCGAAGAGGAAGAAGAGGAGAACAGTGCCGAAGCCGAAGCTGCGGATGGTGCGGATGACCTTGGTTTTGTCGACGACGATCCGCTTGCGCCAGCGTATGATTTGGAACGCGGCACGCTGATCGACAAGCAGCAAAGCGTGCTGCCATGGCGTTCCGATGTGCGGACAGCCAAAGAGTTTTTCAGCTCTGAGCTGCTTTACCGCTTCGATATTTTAGAGGACGAGGAACGCGATAAGATTTCCGGCAAGTACCGCATTGAGCTTAAGGGCTATCAGGGCGGCGTCTGGACGATTAGTGTTGGCAATGACATTGAGGTAGTCAACCGGAAAGAAGATGCGGATCTGGTGCTGATCATGCAGCAGCGCGACTTTTTACAAATGGTTAACGGCAGGTTGAATCCTCAACTGGCGATTCTGGGCAGCAAAATCAGACTGCATGGAGATGTAAAACGGGCTGTTTGGTTTCAGTCGCTTCTTTATCCGAGCGCAGACTGACTGCGCTGTACCGATGGCAGGAAAACCGATCACTTTAAGCAGGCCGCGCCCGTCATATCTTTGCCGTCCGCCGGGCAGCGTACGCGAGACACGCGAGCTTAAGAAGATGCTGCGCAATGCCGGTCTGCACACAGTGTGTGAGGAGGCGCGCTGTCCGAATATCGCTGACTGTTTCAGCCGCCGGACCCTGACTTTTCTCATTCTGGGTGACGTTTGTTCACGCAACTGCCGCTTCTGTTCGGTTAAACACGGCATCTCCCGGCGGGGTGTGGAACCTGAAGCCGAGGCGGATAGGGTCGCCGCAGCCGCCGCGGTCCTTAAGCTCCAGCACGTGGTTGTGACCTCGGTCACCCGGGACGATCTTCCTGACGGCGGTGCATCTGCCTTCGCGCTGACCGTGCGTGCTCTGCACAACAAACTGCCGGACGCTGCGGTTGAACTGCTTATTCCTGATCTGCGAGGCTGCCACAGCGCGCTGTCGATAATCCTCGAGTCCAGGCCGGACGTCTTAGGGCATAATCTGGAGACAGTGCCGCGCCTCTATGGTGAGCTTCGCCCACAGGCTGACTACTGGCGAAGTCTCGCGGTACTTGAACGTGCAAAACAGTGCGCCCCCGGGATCTTCACAAAAACCGGAATTATGCTCGGTCTTGGCGAGACGCCCGTTGAAGTGCGCTCACTCATGCGTGATGCCCGCTCAGCCGGAGTCGATATTTTTACTGCCGGCCAGTATTTGCAGCCCGAACGCCGGGCTGCCAAAGTTGTCGAATATCTTGCGCTCGAGCAATACGATCAATATCGTTCGTGGGCCTCGGCGGAAGGGTTTTCTCATGCAATGATTGGACCGCTTGTACGCAGCAGCTACCATGCCGGGCAGTTCTGCGGCACAGAGCGCAAGCAGGCAAACGGCAGATAGGAGACGCAGTGATGCCGACCAGCGGTGACTTTTTCCGCATCAGCCAGCTTCCGCCTTATCCGTTGGGAGAGATCGCGCACGCGGTGCGCGCCGCACAAGCCGCAGGGGAGGAAATAATTGATCTGAGCCAAATTAATCCGGACCTCGGTCCGCCCGCGGCTGCCGTAGATAAGCTGGTCCAGGCATGTTTGCAGCCGCATAATCACCGGTACTCAGCTTCACAAGGAATTACTAAACTTCGTGCAGCCTGCGCCTCGTGGTATGAGCAGCGATTTGGCGTGGCTCTCGATGCCGCGTCGGAAATCGTGGTGACGATGGGAACAAAAGAGGGTCTGTCACATCTTTTGCTTGCGGTCGTTTCACCCGGAGATACTGTTATCGTTCCTGCTCCGAGTTATCCGATTCATGTTTCTGCGGTTTTCATTTCCGGGGCGAGCCTCGTCGGACTGCCGCTTTTTTCCTCATACGCACAGGCAGCCCAGAACGATTACCACCTTTCGGCGGCAAGCGGGGACTTCTTTGATCGTTTGGACCGGATGTATCACAATACATGGCCGCGTCCGAAATTCATTGTGCTCAGTTTTCCGCACAACCCAACGGCGACAACCGTCGATACCGGATTCTTTCAGCGCTTAGTTGAGTTTGCACTAAAAAACCGGACATACATTGTTCACGATTTTGCCTATGCTGACCTTTGTTTCGACGGTTTTCACGCCCCGAGCATTCTGGCGCTGCCTCGCGCGAAAGAAGTTGCCGTGGAGTACTATTCGCTTTCTAAAGGATTCGGCATGCCCGGCTGGCGCCTTGGGTTTTGTGTGGGCAATCCGCGGCTGGTGAGTGCACTAAAGCGCATCAAGAGCTATCTCGATTCCGGGGTATTTCAGCCGCTGCAGATCGCGGCGCTTAAGCTGCTTGATGCTGGAGCACTGTCCGCTGTTGAATACCTGCGCGAGACTGCCGCAGTTTACCAGGCGCGGCGCGATGTGCTCACTTCCGGCTTGACCGCCAGCGGGTGGGAGCTTTCCGTACCACGCGCCACCGTGTTCGTCTGGGCGCGCATACCGGAAAGATTCCGTTCCGTGGGTAGCTTAGCTTTCAGCCGGCGTCTGCTGGAGAATGCGCGCGTGGCGGCCTGTCCGGGGATTGGTTTTGACCAGCAGGCCGATGAATATCTGCGTTTTGCCCTGGTTGAGCCGGAAAGAAAGCTGCGCCAGGCTGTGGAACGCATCGGGGAATTAAGCTGATGAATCAGCACTGGAAAAGATGTTCGTGCGCTGCGGCCGTGACGGCGGTGCTGCTCGTCCAAACGCCGGCAGTCTCTGCCGAAGACTGCGCGCAAGCAATGCGGCTTGTGGCAGAAGCACGAGTGCTGAGTACCGGTTCGAAGGAGGCCGAGGAGAAATACCGGCAGGCCGCAAATACTTGCGCCAGTCTTGCTGATGCTCATTATGAACTCGGACTCAACTTGCTTGCGCAGTCGCGTTACGGCGACGCAGCGGCCCGGTTTAAGGAAGGAATCAAAATTGATGCCAGCCTGCGGATGCAGCTTGGGTTGGCCGAAGCACAGTTTAACCAGCGCTCATATGCCGATGCGGAGAAATCTTATCAAGGAGTGCTCGCCAAGGATGAGCGCAACATTAAGGCGCTCCAGGGCATAAGTGTCGTTTACCACGCCCAAGGAAAATACACAGAAGCTGAGGATATACTGCGCCGGGCGCTGCAAATTGAACCGGGAGAGGCGGAACTTTTCTTCAATCTTGGCATCGTGTTGGAAGCATTGCAGCGCAGCGATGAGGCGCTGGTCAGCTACCAAGCCGCTATTCAGCGCCGCCCGGATTATACGGCAGCTCACGTTAACCTGAGCCGGCTTTATTTGGCGCAAGGAAGGATGCGGGAAGCACAGGATGCCGCCAATGCCGCACGGCTGCACCGGCCTAATGACTTGTCTGTTATCCTGCTCATCGTGCGATTGGCGGAAGCTAAGGGGGAATATCAGACGGCATCCCGTGAAATTGAGAAAGCGGAGGCTCTGGAACCGAGAAATCCAGCCGTCTTGGTCAGCAAAGGAGTGCTCTTGGCCAAACTCAACAGATTTACCGAAGCGGAAAATGTGCTAAAGAGTGCTGTGGAGCTGAATCCGGCAAGCGCCGAAGCGCATGGCGCTCTCGGTTGGGCATATCTCAAGCTAGAGCAGTATGCTGCTGCTGAACAATCGCTGCGCCAAGCAATCCAACTAAATGAGGCGGATAGTTTTGCCCATAATAATCTGGGAGTGCTGCTTGAACTTACGGATCGTGCAGATGAAGCAAAGAAGGAATTTCAGCGTGCTCTGGAGCTGAACTCCGGCTTGGACTCAGCCAGGGCGAATATTGAACGGTTAAAGGAGTAAACTTGAGCCATGACTCGTTATCGAACTCATAAATGCGGCGAGAGCAGCGTGGAGCTGGTGGGACAGGAGCTGGTGCTTGCCGGGTGGGTCAGGCGGCGCCGCGATCATGGCGGCTTAATATTTATTGATCTTGCCGATTATTCGGGATTTACGCAGGTTGTCTTCCGGCCTGATTGTCCGGAAGCGTTTAGCCGGGGCGAGAGTGTTCGTTCGGAATATGTAATCCAAGTACGCGGCGTGCTTGCCCGCCGTCCGGAAGGAACAGTAAATAAGGATATTCCTACCGGTGAAGTTGAGCTTGAAGTGCAGGAAGCCGACATCCTTTCAGCCGCGGATACACCGCCGTTCGTCATTCAGGATGCAACGGATGCCAAAGAAGACCTGCGGCTTCGCTATCGTTGGCTGGACTTGCGTCGTCCGGAAATGCAGCGAATGCTCCGTCTGCGGCATCAGGTGTGCCAGAGCACACGGATGTATCTTAATCAGAATGGGTTTTGTGAAGTTGAAACTCCGATTCTGGCCAAGCCCACGCCCGAGGGGGCCAGGGATTTCCTGGTGCCCAGCCGCTTGTGCCAGGGGCAGTTTTATGCGCTTCCGCAGTCGCCGCAATTGTTCAAGCAGGTGCTGATGTGCGCTGCGCTTGATCGTTACTATCAGATTGTGAAGTGCTTTCGTGACGAAGACCTGCGGGCCAACCGCCAGCCCGAATTCACACAAATCGACCTGGAGATGTCGTTTGTTGGGGAAGAAGACGTGATGGCGATTACCGAAGGCATCATCG
>JAKPSH010000201.1 GCA_029555385.1 Pseudomonadota bacterium | reverse complement strand
CCAAGATATTGGCAAAAGCAATGCTCGATAACAGCGGCGCACGATCGGCGCTTGCTATCCATAACTTGACAAGCTTTGTGTGTAAATGTAGGCTTGTTTATCAAATTAAGCTGTTCCTTGTCTCATCGCTTAGCGCAGTTCGTGCTTCCCTCTAGCTCCTGCCGTCAAGCGCAATAGTTTCGGGGTCTCCGAGTTGTCGCCTGCCTAACAGAGCATCGTGTTCTGTCAGGCAGAGACTGTAGAAGTAATTCGCGAATAAAGGTTGAAACTATGAGACCAAACCGCAAAACCGCAACAGGGGCTCGAACAAAAAGAGTCGTTCGCCACAAAATCCAAGTGTTGATCTTGGGCGAAGGGGGAACGATTCAGATGGGTCCCAAAAAAATGCGCGGCGGCCAGATCCGCTACGCCCCCCCGAAATCCGCAGCCCAGTTCAGGGCTAATCTCATGGAAGCACTGCTTCCTTTCCGGGATATCGCGGAATTTACATTCCGTCCGGTATCGACGGCTGACTCCATCAATAAGCAGCCCGAGGATTGGATAAACATGATTCACCGGGTCAACCAGGCTTACCTGGAAGGGTTCGACCTTGTGATCATTACGCATGGGACGGATACGCTCGCTTTTTCAGCGCTAGCGCTCTGCCTTGGCACGCAGGGCCTCGAACCCCGCCAGCACTACCTGCCTTTTCCCTGTGTGTTCACAGGATCGCAGAATCCGGTGGGCGTGCCCGGTGGAGACGGCATACGCAACATACAAAACGCCGTGCGAACCGGACTCGAGGCTTATCGCTGCGGCGTTGCCGACGTGCTGGTCGTCTTTGATGCAGCTGTACTGCCTGGACACTATACGATGAAGGTGAGCGAGCGCCGCTTCACCGCCTTCGATTGCCCGGGCCGGCCGGCTGTCGGCTGGATTGATGCGAAAGGCCCGCACCTGGATACATCGCGCCTGCGGCTGCGCCACGATGTCGTGCAGCATGACATGACCGCCGCTGCGAAGTTCGACACCAGCGGGATTCTTGACATCGTAGCAAATCCCGGATTCAATCCCCGCCTGCTCAGGTCCGTCATCCGAACTCCCGAGCTGCGGACTTTGATCCTCACCAGCCACGGGGAAGGAAATATCTGCCACTTGGGCAAGCGCAGCTTGGTTCCGTTGATTCGGGAAGCGAGAGAGCGCGGCGTGCTCGTGCTGATAACTTCGCCGTACGATGCGGCGGAAATCAGCGGGACGACATACCAAGCTGCGGAAATCGCACGCGAAGCCGGCGCCATTCACAGCGGCCGCCTGAATATGGTCGGCACATGGACGCTGCCCGCCTGGCTTCAAGCGAATTTTCCGAAGGCAACGGCGGAACAGCTTGCGGAGAAGCTCGTGATTCTTGCCGGCTGAACCACTCATCGCTGCATAATGGCCGGGCTGCCGGAAGGTTTTTTACTCCACGTGAAAAACCTTCTACAGCTCGGCCGGAATATTAACACACGCCGCGGAAGATTACTTGCCGTGCGTAAATATTCCCGTCACCCTCGGCATTTCGACAAGGCCCGCTGGAATTGTCCTACTCACTCCCGCCGACAATGGGCTTTACTTCCTCGACCTTTTCTTTGCCGAAATTCTCCGGCAGGCCGAATAGTGCCGGCGGGTCGGCCAGCTTAATCCCCGCGGACTTAAGTTTGCGCCACAAATCCTTCATCTGCGCCTTGAGGTTATCGTCAAGCAAATCGCCCGCATGCGGGTCGCGCAGGATGCGGTCCAAGGCCAACACAGAATGCAGATAAGCTTCATTGGAACCAAGCACCTTTTCTTCTATTTCCGCGAGATAAGCAACGATCTGCTCTTTGGTATATCCCGGCCCGGACTGTTGGTCGTTTTTTTCCGCTTCCATATCCACACTCCTTCGGCAATAACAGCAGCTCAAAAGCCGCCAAAATTAATTTCCCTGCAAAAGCAGCCGCTTGTGCGGCGCGGCAGCGCGCAAAAACCGGTTATTACTCTGTTGCTGTCCTGCGCAGCCGGCAAACTTCTCCTGTTGTTTCATAAACAAGCCGCGCAACTTCAGCAAGCGGCGTTTGCGCAATCCTTTTTTCTGTCTTCAGTTGATACAGGACCTTGGCCAGAATATTCTGCGCCAGCTTGAATTGTTCGCTTGTCTCAACCGGGTCCTCCACCAAGGTGTTCTGGCCAGCGGAAATTCCAGTTTCCTCTCTCCTGGCAGCGTCCTGCGCATCTTGTTCGAGAAGCAGTTCAACACGGCGCTTAACCAACTCGGCGGATACCGGCCAAGGCATTATGCCTTGAACGCCGCTCTGTGCTGCTTTTTGAACGGCCTGCTCTCCGAGCTGAGCCGCAATGAGAACAACAGGAATTGAACCAAAATCCGGATGCTGCTGCAACTCGCTGCAAAAGCCATACCCGGCATCCGCGCTTTCACTCGTGGAGATAAAGCAGAAGACTATATCCGGACGGCACTCCAACATGCTGTGCTTAGCCGCGCGGAAGTCTCCGGCAACAAGCACCTCTAAGCCGAGCGGCTCCACCGCACTCCGGATAATCGACTCAATACTTGAGGTGTCGTCAACAACAAGGACTCTTTCAGCCACAACGCTTCTCCCTTACGCGTAATTTGCTTCGAGCACGCCGGAGCAGACCTAATAATCAACCGGTATTAACTCAATCGCCTGCCGGTATCTGCCAGGATTATCGTCAGGATCCACAAGAATGGGCTCAGGAACAACAACGCCTTGCGCCAGCACGCGGCGCGGTTCGAATCCGGAACTAATAAATGCAACAGCGATCGCTTCCGCGCGTTTCTTGGTTACATGTTTTGCATAAGCTGACTCCGGATCTGATGCCGTGTTATAGGCAGCTATCATAATCCGGGACCACGGCATACGGCGCTGAGTCAGCTCGGCAAGCATCTGCACCAAAAGCTCTGCACCCGGCTGAAACTGCGCACTGTCGGGAGCAAAAAACCAGTCCGCCGGAAAAATGTCCCGGCTCGGATGCAGCTCAAGCCGCCGTGCATAGTGCTCCGCCAGCTTATTCTGCGCCCAGGTTGTCTGCCGCATGCACTGCGTCTCACGCTCACGCCGGATTTGGTCTTCTTCAAGCAAATCCGTGCCGAGTCCGCTGAACAACCCAAAAATACCGCCCAGCCCTGCGCCGATCCATGCCGCGGGCCCAGTAGCCGCACCGACTTGTGCCGCGGTGATAACCCCCGCCCCCGCGCCGGATGCCGCGCCGAATAATGTCCCTTCAGACTGCTTATCCGGCCCCGGAGCCGGCCGTGAGCTGAACGGACTGCACGCAGGCAGTAAGACCGCATTCAAAATTAAAAAACAAAGCAATTTCTGGCGCATAGAAACGAAACTTACTCGTTAAAGACTAACTATCCCCTTAGCTGCTTTCATTAGCTGCTGCAACTCAAAGATCATCACGCAAACTACTGCCGAAAACAACTGCGATTATTCTGCGGCACGGACAAATACCGCGCAGGAAAGTGGGGATTCGCGAGGATTAGAAATTAATACACAAAAAGATGGAGCATGGTCGCAACGAAGCGCGCAGCGCGTGTCTACTTGCCGCGGTCGAAGATGATTTCCTCGCCATTGCTGCTGGCAGTCAGCCTTTTTACGCCGGTCTCTGCGGCAACGAACGCTTCAAGCGCCTTCTGCATCCGCTCAAACAAACGGGGAGCGGAAAGACCGCTCACGTGAAACGCAGCCACATGGCGTCCGGGGCTCTGCCGCCGGATCTCTACTCTTGGAAATTCTTCCGGCGTCCAACGTCCGGGGTCAGTCGTAGCCGACATGCCATAACGGCTCCCGTCGCGAAGTCCCATAAAATAGACCGGCTCTTTGCTGGATGCTCCCCAAACCTTAAGCAGCGCTTCGAGAGCAGGAGCGGAATTCTTCGGCTCGCGCGACCCATAATCAGCTTTTAGCGTAAGCGCGGAGTCTTTGACCTCAATGACCGCACTTTGCAGCGCCGCTTGACGTTGGACATGAACCATAGGGGGCATTCCTGTATCTCCACTAGCGCGCAAAATGGGCAATAGCAGAGTCATGCCGAGCAAAACAACGGCGATCGTTCTAGTCATATTGCCTCACAAGCATGATACCGAGGGCGCAAAGCATGTTCAAGCCAATTATCCGGGCCGGGCGCCGCAAGGGCACCCGGCCCGTTTCATCTACGGTCCGAGCATATATCTTTCATGCGCGCGCCGCCATTGCTCGGACAAGGGCGGTGGACGCGCCGTATTCCCGGACACGGAAGTTCTTTCCGGCGGCGTCCGGCTCCGCGGCGGCACAGGCTGACTCTCCGGCGATGCAAGTTTGCCGTTATTCATCCGCGTACGCCGCGGATTCTGATGGAACGTCACCGGCTTTCCGCCGTTTCCCAGGAGGTTATTCAATGCCTGAACAACACCGGCTTGCGTAAAATGCCACCCGCGCATGTCGCCGTACTGGACATTATACATGTCCTTCATATGGCGCAGCGCGTATGGCGCTTCGTAGCCTTTTCGCGTCAGATCATCTGCTATTTTCTTGGCGGTGCACGGATAACATTGCCCCTGGATAATCATTACGCGTTTTCCATCTTTTGTTCCGGCCCGGTCAAGACCCCTTTGAATCGCGGCGCCAAGACTATCCGGCCCGCCGCCGCCTTGTATGTAGCCCCCCTGACCACCATGACAGACGATATTCACCATCACCTTTTTGCCGGACGCAATTTCGTCTTCCACTTTTTTTGTAAAAGAATTCCAGTCTCCGACACGATACCAGCCGCCATCCTGAGCACCGGCGGCTTTAACCAAATCGGTGTGATTATCAACGGCTGAGTCGCTCGATATATACGAAACTACCGTCATGCCCTTCGGTAAATTTTCCGCAGACACTTCGTCCTCACACTCGATATCCCGATCTGATGGACCGTTGATATATTCTTTGAACTCTTCCTCGGACATACCATAGAGCGTATTTTGCTCCGGGGGGGGGCCGCCGATGGCGCTGCCGAGCCCGCCGCCGCCTAAACCACCGCCAAGCAGGCCTCCCAATCCGCCGAGCAACCCGCCTCCCCCGGAATTTCCACCACCGCCATTCCCATTCCCGCCTGCCGTTGCCGTTGGTCTTGGCCTCGGTCTCCGGGTCGGCTCGGGTGAAGGATTTGGTGATGGCAAGGGCGTTGGCGAAACATCCGGTGATGCGCTTGGTGTGGGGCTTGGAGTTATGCTGCTCTCTGGCGACGGTGAAGGACTTGGCGATTGACTTGGGGTTATCGCCGGTGAAGGTGAAGGACTGGGAGTTGGCGTACGCCTCCTGCGTGCAAAATCACCGAACCCTTCTAAGCCGTCACTCTCCGAGTCCAAAGAGAATCGTGGTTCGGCATCAGCACTAACCGGAGCAAGAATTACCGCGGCAATAAGCAATAACGCGGTTCCACAAGCTCCAATTCTACGAGCCGTAAAGTTGGATGTGGTCATAACGGACCGAATTACTTTGTGTTAAGCGGCAGTCCCCTGAACCCACCCGAAAAAGGCTCGGGGATGCGTGTCTACATATCTTTTATCCCAGGCAGCGGCACACAGGCGGCATTTATTGTGCGCCAACACTTCGCTCGATCACATTAATTGCAGACCAGCTTCCTTATCCGCGCATAAAGTTTACGGGTAAGGCGCTTTGGGTATAATTCGGGTTGCACATTCTCTTCGTCATCAAAGCTGCTTAACAATTAAGCCCACGCGCAAGGCACGTTCTGCGAGAAAGAAGAGCTGTTCTTATGGGTTTTGCTTTGGAACTGCAGCGGGTGTTGAGCAAAAGGATTATTGCGGTAATCAGCGCCACTTTTCTAACTGTCAATCCGGCATCCAGCCAGGATACGGACGAACCGCTGGGGAAAGCAGAGGCACTCGCCAAGCGTCATATCGACAAGGTCCTGAACGAACTCCCGGGATATGAGAACTATGGAAAGGACGTGGCAGAACGAGGGGTCGAGGATGCGGTGGCGGGAAATATGTTCGGCATGGAAGCTCCCCGCCGCCATCCGTGGTCATCCTCACCGAACCCGATGTCATACCTGGACTGGTATCTGGACAGTTTCTATACATTAGATGAGCGCGGCGGCAATGCCCAGAACTACCGGCAAATGTGGAGCTGTTTTGAGCCGAAGCTGCTCGCAAAAGCTAAAACTGGCCGGGACTTTGTCACGCATGAAGGCCCGGGGAACGAAGACCTCTTTAGTGCATGCCGGATGAGCTGCCCCTGGTATCCAGGTATGATTTCCGAGCCACGGCCGAGCCTCATCGGCGCAGCCGAATACCGGGCATATGGCTGCGTCAGCGATCCCGATCCCTGGGGCTACGATCCAGGCGGCGATCACGAAGGCAACGGCTACGAAGTAGTCGAGTTTTGGATTCCGGAATACCAGGTTGAAATCAACAATTACGGTCTCAACCGCATCGCGCCCGAACAACTGAGCCCGACCGGATCGATGTTTACCCGATCGGCGCTGCTTTCGCAGAAAACCGGAACACCCGAGTCGCAGATTAAGAAAGAAGCCGGGAATTCCTATCCCGTGGATCTTTCAGAAGCGCAGCTTATCGAACCAAGACAAGATCCATATCTCGGTCAAGGTGTTGCAACGTCGGCGATGGCGGGAGGAGAAGACAAAGCATATGCGCACATTGTCCGCACGTGGGTCTCGATTGCAATGGGCAGCAAACAGCAAAAGACTGACGCCGGCTGGGAAGTCGACCCCGAATTTTCGGTTTACGACGCCCTGCCGAAACCAGCCGAAGAGCACGACCCCGTAAATGTCTGGACCGAATACGGAATGTTTGATGTCCTCACTTCCGTTCCCTATTTCTCTTATCGCATCCGTCCCGACGCAATGGAGGCGCTCTTCGGCAGTCAAGAGCCGATCAGTGAAAAGATTCTCCAGACACCCGGATTCTGGCAGGAGCAAGGCGCCGCCGCATTTCGCGCCTCCCGCTGGCCGGATATTTTTAAACCGCTGAAGACGAATTTCGAGATCAAGGAGGACTCTAACCCGGTGCTGCGCGAGGCGGTGTGGAAAGGCGGCTACGAACTCTTCCCGCTGGTTACAAGGAACCTGGGCTTCGGCACGCCGCAGATCTCTTCTGCTGCCGTTTTTGCACGGCGTGCGCTTTATATTGCTGGCGCGCGAAGCCCGAAGGAAAAGGGCGGCGATGCCAGCGGCACGATCGCCGGCTTTTTCGCCCAGGGTGCAGACAAGGGCCGGATAATTACCTTCACGGTCGATAAAATGGACAAAGGCCGTGATATCGACAAAATGCAGCTCCTTGCGCCAAAACGGCCGAAAGATGGCACGCGAAACGGCGGAATACCGCCGACAATTTCCGAGTGTCTGCGTTCACAAAACATTCCAAATCTCATCAACGCGGACTCCGACCTGGATGAATGGGTGGATGAAAATCTACCGCGCAAGCTCAATGGCTATTTCAGCGATTATGATTTTATCAGCGAGCAAGCCGGAAGCATCACCCTCACTTATTGGAACCGGCGAATCGGATGTTTCTGTGATCGCTGTGGAATACCTTTCGGTTCCCATCCGATCATGCTGCCGGAAACCGCCGGAGACGGCGACAGAATTTACGACCGGCGGCGAATCGAATACTGCCGTTATCCGCTGCTTGTGGCCTGGAATGCTTGGGCCAAAAAAGATACGTTCGACAAGTGCCAGGCCAACGGACACAACGAGGGTTTCTATAATGGAGCCGGGCTAAGGGACAACAGATAGCATGAGCTGGATAACTAAGATTATTGTTCTCTTCTTCTTGACTATCGCTCCACTCTCGTCCGGTGCGGCACAAGTAATTGTCAAAGGCCGTGTTCCTGCGCAGGCAAAGTACCATAACTTTCAACGGTGGTACGTCAATCATTCAGTTGTTGATGTAATTGCGGACGGTAATGATCCCAAAGCACTGATTGAACTTCTGGAAGAAGTCGACCGGCTGCGCGGCAAACGAGTGCTACTGCGCAGGCTCTTTGTCATCGGCAGCACAAATGCGGCAATGCTCAGCCCTTCGTCGAGGCAAAGAGTATTAGCTAATGCCCATGGATACAAGAACACTTCAGTGCCGGCTGCTGCCACAATCAATCCGATCTCCCGGAGTTTGGCTGCCGCGGCAGCGCAGGCCGGCGTGGGCGATGCCTCAGCAGCGCCGGGCCTGGTCAGTGCTCTTGCCAAATTACAGGTGCAAACGCTGCCGGCATGGATCGTCACTTATCGCGGCAAGCTCTATATTTATGAAGGAGCGGACTCCGTCGCGGGATACTTCTCCGCCGACGGCCGGTTTCGTGATGGACAAGATTAAGCATCTGATGCCGATTATTTTTGCTCTCATCATTGGGCCGGCTCCGGGTCTGGAACCGGCGCGGGCCGGTGACTTTTTCGAAGAACCGGGCGCCGCAATAATCGCCAAACATCAGCGGACTCCCGGCGGGCGCAAACTCCAAACTCAGAAAAAAACATTCAGAGACAATAACACTGGCAAGACATTCACGCTTCCGCAGACGATACTGCAATTTACCCTTGTCCGTTCGGCGCTGCCGCGGGGCGCAGGGACTTACGATGGCAAACCAAACTGTGTGAAACGCGATATTCGCCGCAATCCAGTGCTCTATGACTCAGAAGAACTGGACATGTTCGACATCGTTTACTACAACCCCGGAGATCCACAACAAGTCAAGCAAGCCGCCCAACGCAGAGGATCGACTGAACCCTATCTCGTTGGCGACATCGTTAATCCTCACCGGACGAAGAGCACGCAGCAAGAACTCGGCCGTTTTTTCGATATTCGCTGCCTGCCCACAAGAATCCATTACTCTTATAGGGAGAGCCGGCGTTATGAAGAATACCGGGAAGGAGAACTGGCCTGGGATGAAGACACTCCCGGACCGGAAATACCGGCGGAACCACCCTATTCCCGGGCACGCTTGCGATGAGAGGTCATATCAATGAATCTGCTTACCGGTCTTGAGGTGCGGCCCGACAATGCGACATAGGATAAATCCCGCCATTTTGTATCTTGCCGTTGCCGGCGCTCTCCTGCTTGCTGTGACAGCACTGCCAGCTCAGAGAGAGGCAAGCGCGGATACTGCCGATAACGATCGCTATAGCTTCGGCTTTTCGACACCGACACCGCGGCCAACGCAAACACCGGCGCCCTCCCCTACAAGAACACCCACTCCCACCTCGGTTTCGTCCGCCACACCGCAGCCAAGTCCGAGCGCTAATTCCGGAAACCAGAGCGGTTTTAACCCTACCAGTATGCTGGGCAGCCTGCTTAGCAGTTTACTCGGTGGTGGTGGCGGTGGTGGTGGCGGCGGCGGCGGAGATGGTGGCGGCGACGGCGGTGGAGACGGCGGCAGTGGTGATGGCGGAAGCGGCGCAGAAGAAGATCGAAATCACATCGAACTTCCTGGAGGCCGGGATCTTATCGGTGGAAACTCGGGTTCTGGAAACTCCGACTCCAGCAGTGGCAACAACTGTATTGGCGGCACTTGACGTCCCAAGCCGCCTAGACGGCGTTAAGCGTTCCGTGGGAACACAACCTATAATCTCCCGCAACAGATAGCACCGCAACTGAGACCGTGTTAGGTTATGCGTGGGAGAACCTTACACGAATGACGAAAACCTGCTCCAAGTGCCGGCAACCGTTCGTAATTCCAAAAGCACAGCTTGTCTTGCTCGAAAAAATGGCTGTACTTACCGGCGACAGACGTTTTCCAATACCGCCCCCCACATATTGTCCGGATTGCCGCAAGCAGCGGCGTCTCAGCTTTCGCAACGACTTAGCGCTTTACTACCGACCGAGCAGTCTGTCCGGCAAGCGGATTCTCTCAGTCTACTCGCCGGACAAACCCTATCAAGTCTACAGCTATGATGAATGGTGGGGCGACTCGTGGGATGCGTTGAACTATGGAAGAGAGTTCGATTTCTCGCGTCCTTTTGCCGGACAGTTCGCGGAGCTCCAGCTTGCTGTGCCGAGGCTTAACCTCTATGTCGATAATCTTTGTGAGAACTGCGAATTCTCAAACCAGCTGACAATGTCGAAAAACTGCTACTTGGTGTGCTCGGGTTCAAGCAATCAAGACTGCTTCTATTCCTACCGGCTGAACAACAGCCGCGATTGCAGCGATTGCCTTTACTGCATTAGCTCGGAACTCTGCTTTGAATGTGTCGATTGCGCAGGCTGTTACAACTGCCGTTTCTGCCAAAACACCACAAACAGCAGCGATTCCTTTTTCCTATTGGATTGCCAAAATTGCCACTGCTGCGCTTTCTCGATCGGGCTGCGCAACCAGTCCTATTGCCTGTTTAATCAACCCTGTTCTCAGCAGCAATTCACAACCGCAATAACGAGATTCTCGCTGTCCTCGCGCTGCGCACTGGGAGAACTAACCAGCAGGTTTCGTGAGTTCGTCAAGCCTTTTCCACGAAAATTCGCCGCACTAAAGCAGGTAGAAAACACGACCGGCGACAATGTACAGAATGCAAAAAACTGTTCCCACGTGTTCGACGGCGCGAATCTCGAAGACGTTCATTTCGCCCAATTCGTCCAAGACGCCAAAGACTGCGTCGATGTAAATTTCTGCTGCGACAACACTACCCTTCACTATGAGGTCGCCACAAGCGGCATCGACGCTTACAATATTGCATTTTCTATCGACACTTGGCCGACAGCAAGCAGTTTGCTTTACTGCGATAGCTGCTCAAACGGA
>JAKPSH010000200.1 GCA_029555385.1 Pseudomonadota bacterium | reverse complement strand
TCCAACTTTTGTGCATAGGGACCCCACTTCTGCACGCCCGCGGCTTCACGTTTCGCAGGAGAACGCTCCATTGCTCGCGCAACCTGCTGATCAATGGCGTGCATCGCGGTAATTAAACTCTCCTCGAGAAGCGGAGCTCTGTTCGGCTTGTCCATGGTTTATCTCCCGGTTTAGAAACTTCATGCAGACCGTTCTGTTTGCTTCGCTGTCGCTGCTCAGCAAAAAGCAGTAGGGTATGCAGCGTCGTGCCAGAATTGTGCAGGCATAGAAGCGCGATAGCGCAATCAGACTTTTTCGCAGCAAGTCTTTCTTGTTGCTGGTCAGAAAGTATTCAACGATTTGCGGCAGGCCAAGGCCGAACACGCAGTCTCTAAGCAGAGTGGCAAAAGCCGAGCAGCGGCTGATGCGGCTTATTTGCGGATTCTTGCCGTGGATCCACTTGCCAATAAAAAGCAAACGCATTGGGCATGATGCCGTTTGGATTTGTCCGGCAAAATAATCCAAATGCAGCAATGACTTCTTGCCCCATTTGTTGCGGTCGAAAACCCGGACCAGATTAGGCGATGCGTCTCCTGGTATCTGTTGCTCGCTGAGTCCAAGCTTCAACAAAAACGGATAAATAATCCCGTGATGATCAATCAGCGGGGTGTCTTCCGCTATAAGTTTGATTTCTTTATCACGCAGCAAAGACAGCGCTAATGTTGATTTCCCACCGTGCGACGGCATGAGGAAAAGGCAGCCGGTGCCGCGAAAACTCACGGCCATGCCATGGACGCGGTGCAGGCCCTGGCGGTCCAGTTTTTCTCCGCTTCGCGATAGGATGAGCAAATAGAGTTTTTCATACAGAAACGGCAAATCTGCGGAATACATGACTGCTGTTTCTGCGGCGTAATCGAACAACACCATCGCCCGTCCGTAGTAATCGACATAGCGTTTTGGATAATCGTCAAAAGCAACATATTCTGGTGAATGCATGCTCTCAACAAGCTCAGGAATAAACGAGGGCGGAGCCTGTTCCCCAAAAACCTCTATCTGAAGAAAAGTTTGGTTGCTGCTGCCCAGGTAGCAATTAAAGTCAAATTGGAGCCATGTATGGATTTCTGGTATCGCAGTTCGTACCGCTACTCCGAGGCCATAGATGTTTAGATTAGTTGTGTGGTCAGGCATAGGCGACCGCTGGGGCTTCTTCGGTAAGCTCGACTTTAATGATGCGAATTGGCTTTTCTTGCTGCTTTTGCCGGATCCGGCTGGTGATGCCGAAGATAAAACCGGCGCCATAGGACGCATGCACTAAGGGGAACAACGCCAAGGCGCAGCAGGCTGTGATGGCGCTTCGGCTGCGGCGCATAATTATTACTGAGCTTCCGCATGCTGTGAGCAGATAAAGTGCGAGCGGTGTTGTATACCAAAGCGGATGAAAGAAAATCAGGGAAATCAAATACAAAACAAAAAGAGGGGGCGCAAAAAACGCGAAATCACGGAAAGTGAAACCGGAGAATATATGCCTTCCGCGTCCGAATCCGTAGTGAAAATACTGACGGCTGATCGCGGCAAGGCTTTTACGCCGTGTGCGCCAGACCAGCATTTGCGGAACATAGTAAAAGCGGTGCCCGTTGCAGCGCATGCGTTTCAGCAGTTCGTTTTCTTCGTTTGGATACAGTTCGGGGTTAAGGCCATTTTCGGCAAGAAATACGTTTTTTTTCATCAATAAGTTGCAGAGAATCAATTCTTCGCCGCGAACTTGCCTCACCTCGCCGAGAGGGATGTTTCTTGCGCGTGTTAAAAAGGTGCCGAACACCGAGCTGATTACCTCTCCGGCACATGCTTCAAGCAGGGTTGCTCCTTGGTGGGTTACGGCAGGTCCCCCCGCAGCAGCAACATCAGGGAGGTCCAAATACGGCAGACCCGTTTGAAGAACCTCTGGTGAAACAAAAGAATCATCATCGAGAAAATAGATTATATCCGCGCTGCTCTGAGCCACGGCAGCATTTCGCTGCCGCGATGGCTGAGTTCCTTCGCAAACGAGCACTTCCAGCTTTTCCAGCGGGTAATTAATGCGGCGAAGACAGTCAATGGCTGCCGTGGGGAAACCGCCCGGACGGACAGGAATAACGACAGATATATTTTTTGTTGGGAGCATAAGAACCGTCAACATTAAGCCCTTAATTCTTAATATAATCAATAAGAAAAGACAATTGTGGTGGCTTGATTCGAGCTTACGAGAACATACGCGCCACATTATGGTCTGAAACATGCTTGAAAAATATCGCGTCCTCCTCTAAGGTTAAAAACCGTAGATTGTTGTAAGCCAATTTGCAGATGAGGAGAGTTTCAGATGGGTGAAGAAAGAGCACAGGAGACTTTGTGTTCCGGCGAACAGGCAGCTGTGATGGAGCTTGAAACGGAAAAGAAACCGTATGTTAAGCCCCAGCTCGTTGAGCAGCGCGAAATTCGAAGTTTTTGCGCAACCGACGTTCTTCCGGGATAGCATACGCATTTTTTTGATCTGCATCATGTCGTGTGTTCGAGCGCATACGTCAGGAAGCTGGGTGTTTGCGCCTGATCGAGGCGGCGTATGGCCTGATGGCTGTAAGTCTCTTTTGTATTTGATAGCCGCGTGTGGCTTATTTCTCGATTATCGTCCCGGCATATAATGCCCAGCAGACCCTGGCTCGTTGTCTGGAGCCGGTTTGTGCCCAGTTATTATCTTGCCCGAGTCCAGGCGAAGTTATTGTCGTTGACAACAATTCAACCGACCAAACAGCAGCTATTGCGCGGAGTTTCTCTGTTCGTGTGTTAAGGTGCGCCGAGCGCGGACGCGCCAGAGCCAGAAATGCCGGCATCCGTGCCGCGCAAGGGGAGTGGATTGCCACAGTTGATGCAGATACCGTGGTAGATGCGAATTGGCTTTCGCAGCTTATTGAGCACGCAAACTCTTTAGGGCTTGCTGCCGTTCAGGGGCCCATCGAACTGGAACTCGCAGTAAATAGTGCATACGCACAGCACCGTTTTATCGCCGGCAAGAAAACGAACGATCTGCTCTTTGCGGGTGGTCAGAGTCTCCCAGTAATTGATACCTGCGCGGCGCTTTTTTCCCGCCAGGCCCTGCAAAGTGTGGGGTCGTTCGATGAATCATTGTCTGATTACGAAGATACAGACCTTACCTGGAAGCTGCTGCTTGCCGGATTTCCTTTAGGGTTTGTCAAAAGCGGCACGACGCGCAAAATCGTTGGCTGTCGGTTCGGCCCGGATATATGCCGGATGTTTGAGCGCGGTGCAGCGCATCGGGCACTGCTGTGCAAGTGGGAGCAAGTATTTCGTCATTTTGGTGAAGAAGCACCGCGGCATTCGCAATGGATGCGGCGGCTTGCCATGCGGCCTCGGTTGGAATGTTCTGCGGCAGCGGGACTTGTTGCCGGGATTAAGCTGAACGTCTTGCGTGGGGCATTTATTGCGGGAGACCAAAGCTGCAAATTTCGTAGAACGAAACCGGACGAGAACAAGGCCATGCCCAACCGCGGTTTGTTTGAAAGAAAACTCAAGGCACAGATAAACGGCCGGTCATGCTGCCTTTCCGGCGAATTTGCGGCTTTCTATGAGCGGTCACGCATTAGCTTTTTCAATCTTCTTGCTCGCCGCGTGATTTCCTTTGCTGATGTGCAGCGTGATTTTGCCGACCTTTTAATTTTGCAGGCGCGCTCAGTAAATGAAGCTGTTCAGTCAATTGCCCAACAATACAATGCGCCAGCGCATGAAATCCGCGCAGATATTGAGCAGTTCCTCTGTTTATTGGCGGATAACGGGGTTATCAGGGTGCTGAAAAACTCATTTTCAGAACCCTGATCGCCCGGTGCAAAGACGCACCGGCAGTTTTCAAGCACGATAAGTGCTTGAAAACTGGAGCTAGGTCTTTACTTTTTTAACGACTCGATGAACTTGACTAGCGCTTTACGGTCCTCTTCCGGAATATCCGGGCGGCCAACCATTAATGGGCTGCCGTTGTATTTTTGTGCGCCGTTGGTGATGATATTCAAGAGATCCGCCTCGGAACCTTTCTTTCCATCACCGTCAGTATCGTAGACAAAATCGCCTGACGCAAAGCTTCGGGGTTTCGGCATTAGGGCGGCAGCCGCAACTCCATCACCTTTCCCCTCCGGCCCATGACACGAAGCGCAAGCGCCGATGCCATTATAAACGGCTTTGCCTTTTTCCACGGCGGGATCCTGCGCGGATGCAGAACGGTAACTAATTTGGCTGAGGATAATAACAATTATGAGAGCTGCGGGCAGCGATACACAAAACTGCGACAATCTGGGTGCCTTGGCTTTTTCAGAAACTGAGCATCTTTTCATGGCGGTTTGTTCCCTCTAAATCTCTCGGCAGAAGCCTATCCACTGAGGGGTATATTCTATTCGCGCAGACTTTTTGGCAAGAGGGCAAACTGCGGGCACTAGAGCTGTTTGCGATTCCTCGTATCTGCCGATTCGAGGTCCTCCTTCGCTAAAGCTACGGAGGATAGAGCTTTTTTCTAGAACTTGCAGCGCCAAAAAGCGCTACAAGGTTCTGAAAAATGCTCTAGAAAATGGCGAGAAGACTTTCTAAGTGCTGCTCATTTCTTACTTCCAATTCGTAACTAATCGGAGTGATCGAAATTAAGCCGCTTTCTAAAGCGTCGATATCACCCCGCAGCGCAATTTTCCCCGGTCGTTGACGGATTTGCTGCCGCTGCTGCGGTAGCCGCGGAAACTGTGCTTAAATCCTCCCTGGTTGTCGGGTTCAAACATTTTGCCATAGTATCTGCGCTCCAGCCTGGTCCAGGCGACTTCTGTTGCTTCCTCGCTTTCCCATGGCAGATTAATCGAAAAGATGTCGGCATATCGCCACGCCTGACTGGTAATAAGTTTTGTTAAGACGCTCACGCTTGCGGCGGCGATTCGATGCCAGTCCTCTGCTAGAGCATTAAACGCGGCGAAGTCTCCGCTGACCCACGCATGCATAACGTTTTTTGGCAATTTTACGGACAGCGCCGCTGCACAAATACCGGATACAAATGCCTGCCGGGCGCCTCCCACCGTGCCGGAGCTTAAATAAAACGGTAGTCCGGTATTTGTACCGAGGTTGATTCCGGAAAAGACAAAATCTGCCCTATCTGCGTATAGATTATCGAGCCCCAAACTTACACAGTCTGCTGGAGTCCCGCCAGCCAAGTAGCCTCCGTGAGGGCCGAATTCATGGGCAGTGACGACAACTTGCCTTTTACGGGTTGCTGCTTGCGCTATCCAGCTTTGTTCCGACTCGGGAATCACCACGCGCAAATCTCGACACCAAGGCTGAGCGCCTATAGCCGCCAAAAACGGTGTTATTAAGGGGGAGCGAACCCCGTCATCGTTTGTAACTAATATCTTGAGTGTTTCCATAAACATTTTATGCCATGACACGAAACTGCTTAGCACTGCTTCAGTAACGCACACTGGTATTCTAGTAAACTCGAATGATTCTGCGCGCAGCGACCGCATCACTTTAAGCATCAGAATAGAGGCAGCCTATATACAAAGTTTCTCGCGGTTTTTTGACCGGATCCCATGCAGCAAATATATAAACTGAGCCAGCAGTCTGATCGTATAGAGCAAGTTGCGCCCGATACAACGGCACTGTTTTCCAGTGTGCTGCTGGTTGAAGATGACGGTGCACATGCTGCGCTCATCCGCCGGGCTTTGTCTGGTGTGGTGGGGGAGATTCACCACGTCTGTTCTGGGCGCGAAGCGCTGCAAGCTTTGGAAGAACAGCTTGCGGAAATAGTCTTTTGTGATCTGAATCTGCCCGATATGTCCGGGGTTTCCGTAATCCGCTCAATCAAGACTCTTCGGCCCGGATTGCCGGTTATTGTCCTGACAAGCTCAAGCAGTCTGAGCGATGCCGTGCAGGCAATGCGTGAGGGGGCTTGGGATTATATGGTCAAGCAGTTCAACGATGAACTGCGCAATCAGTTCCGCCTAATCGTAAACCGTACGGCTGAACGTAAACTTCAGCAGCTCCGTGAGCTCAAAATGCGTCAGGAGCGCGATGCCTTTTGGACGGCTGCGTATGCTGCCCAGGATGGATTGTCGATTCTTACGGAAGAAGGACAAGTTGTTTTTGCCAATGAAGCGTTCAATAACTTTTGCGCCTTGCTTGGCAGCTCAGCGGTCGGTGCAAACATCGTTGATTTAATTTCAGCGCAGAATTTCATTATTGGACGCGATATCTACCGCGAACTTAAGGTCCAGTCGGCAGATGCCTTGTGGAGTTCGGAATTGGAGGTGGTGCGAGCGGGCTCGGGGCAAGAGAAATCTTCACGTTTTTTCGAGCTGAAGCTGAGCAACATTGCCGTGGGACGCATGGACATCGTCTACGGTGGATTGCCCGCGCTCCGTTACCGGGTACTTTGGCTGCGTGACATTACTCAGCGCAAGGAACAGGAGCGTTTCCAGCGCGATTTGCTTTCTACAACAACGCACGACCTGAAGGGGCCGCTCGCGGCGATACTCACTAGTGCTGAGCTGATTCGCGAATCATCGTCGCGGCTGGAGGAGCGGGAAAGTTCTCTGCTTACTAAAGTTGCTTCGTGCGCTAGAAACGCGATTAGCATCATTGACGAATTGCTCAGTGCCCGCCGGATTCAAGACGGTGTGATGATTATCCGCCCGCGAGTGCTTGATCTTAGCGAGTTATTTGACGAAATAACCGGCGATTATCAGCCAGTGGCTAAATCCAGGGAAATTAATCTGTGCTACCTCAAACAAGAATGCAGCGGCATGCAGGTTTATGCTGATCGCCTGGGTCTGACCCGGGTTCTGGGCAACCTCGTCAGCAATGCCCTGAAGTTTACTCCGAAACACGGCCGGGTGGAGTTGTCGGCGGAACGGATCGGCGCCGAAGTAAGAATCATGGTTTCTGACACCGGCACGGGAATCGATCCGCGAGCCAGGCACAAGCTTTTTCAGCGCTTCGAGAGACTGGAAAAACACAACGAAATCGAAGGGACTGGTCTGGGGTTGTTCGTCGTTAAGAATATCGTGGAAGCGCATAACGGACGGATTGAGATTAAGAGCCAAGTCGGCGTCGGAACGGCTTTTATCATTTCACTGCCGGACCGCACCTAATTGCGATATCTCAAAAGGCGATATCGCGGATAGGTAAGTTACGCGAAAAGACCCATCCTTGGGCTGTGAGATATTGCAGCCAAGCGGCGTTATTCATTGAAAACCAGAGCCTTCAGCGCCCGGCGGCATTGCTCCGGGTGCAGCCAATGGACCGCAGCGAAGACAATAGGTATCCGCTTGTTTTGTGGCAGGTAGTTTTGATCTTAAACTGATGATGGCATGAGCATGCGGCGTATGGCATTATCCGAATATGAAAACGTCAGTCGTTGAGGATAAGATGCAGCCGGACAACAAAGAGCGATACCTTGAACTGCGGCAATTCTTGGCAAGGGCCGAGAAGGAGCGGAATGTTGCGGCGCAGGCGCTTGTGGCAGAGGAGTGTTCGCCGGGTGCAGTGGAAATTCATTTGGCACGCGCCTGGTACTGGATTGCTGCATATTCTTCCGCTCGTCAGGGCCGGAATATCGAAACATGGGAGGCCGTTATGCCGGAAATCCGGCCGGCAGCAATTCGCTTCCCCGCCGCACTGCCTTGCGCGAATTGGCAGAAGGATCTAGCTGAATATTGCCGCATGGCGAGTGTGCCGCCTGTTGCCGAAGCAGCGCCGGAAGAGAACCGCCAGCATTTGCGCATGCACTTGCAGATACTGGGCAGCACCATCGCCGAGCTTGAGCGCGATTTGAGAAAGGAGTTTTCTATACCGTGGATCCCACGAGGTGCGATCTGGGTTCTTGTTTCGTGTTTGCTTTTCGGCCTTATTCTTTGGCTCGGTTATGAAGTATTCCGGCAAAAGGGTCCGTGGCATGCGCGCTATTATCTTAACCGCACGATGACGGGCGAACCAGCGAAGAGCGGCGAGGTGCAGAACTTATCAGTGAAGACGGATTTAAGCCAAGTTTATTCAGCGCAGTTCGATACGTGCTTTATGCTTAAGGACGAAGAGGATGTAACATTCGAGCTGGGTTCAGATGATGGCTCGCGCCTGTATATTGATGGAATCAAGCTGATCGATATGTGGCAGCCTCAGCCGTTTGCCAGGCGGGAGTCCGAATTACAGCTTAAGTCAGGGCGCCATCATCTGCGGGTTGAGTATTTTCAGATTGGCGGACAGGCCGGATTATCGTTGAATGTTCGGCGAAGAAACGGCGCGTTTGCACCCCTGGATCGCGACCTTCTCTACTATCCGCGCGATGCTGCTGGTGAAGATCCATGCCGGTAAGGAAGTCGCTTTGCGCACTGCGGAATGCGACAGCAGTATTAAGATTTATCCAGACTAACTCCATTACTGGACGGGAATGAATTAGCTTCCGGGGGTTAAGGCCTGCGTTTCACTGAAACTGAAGCGCATAGACTTGCTGCAAAAGCCGTTGAGCTGCACGGACAGGATCTGGCCTGGAGCAAGCGGTGTGCCGTTTTTTGTGAGCACGCCCCATTTGGAGAAATCCGGCACTTCGATGAGCGCGTGATCCGCTTTTACTTCGACGACCCTCGCCTGGTGCAATGTGCCCACCCAGGTCAGTTTGCGTTCGAGCATCTCAAGGAAACGGAGGCGGAAGGTCATCCGGTCATGGCGGGAAAGTTTGCGATTCCGCGCGCGCACGCGGATGGCAATTTCTTCCTGGGTCAGGGCCCTCTGGGGTTCTTCTGATGCCGCATAAAGCTGAAATTGATTAGCAATGCCGCTTGCGTCGCGGGGTTTGATGTCCAAATACGCACTTAGACCCAATGCATGATGCCCGAGATTGCGCGAATCGTAGCGCGAGCGCATCAGAAAATGCTCAATAATCTGGTCGGCAAGCATCAAAGCTTTGCCGTCAGCGCTGTGGTTGTCTCTGAGCTGCAAGGTCTGCCGCTGGAGATCTCCAAGAAGCCGGGCGAATTTAAGCGGGTTGTCAAAATCAGCGGGTTTCGCAGAGATGCCTAATGAAGCAAGTTCATTGATCATCTGCATTTTCTCTTCGGTTTGTGGTGCAGCATGCACTTTGTAGATTGGCGGCGCGAAAGCGCGTCCACTTAAATAATGGGCAGACCAGTGTTTTGCCGCAATCATGCTTTCGGCGACGATCGTTTCCGCTGAGCCGTCGCCTTTCAGGCGAACAATCTTTTGTGTCTGCATGCGTGCCGCGTGTAAACGCCGGCACGCTTCGATTAAAGCAGAGGCAGCAGGCGGCAGGGGCGCTCCGCTGGTTAGCATTGCGTTGAGCTCTCTTGGGCAATAGTGTTGAGCTACAGCGATGCGTGCGCGATATGGCGGCGTAGAAAGAAGAGACTGGCCGCCGGGACGGATAAAAACTTCGATGATCCAGGCACAACGCTCAGCTTGGGGCTCGAGACTCGCCGGTCCCAGCGCGAGATCCATGCCGATGGTCGAGATGATGCGTTTCGAGCCGTAAATCGAAGCGCCAAGTTTTTGTGCATACAAATCAATATAACTGCCAGGCTTGAAGAGCCACGTGACATCGACAATGGCGATGTACAGGCGGATGTTTCCACCCCGGCAATGCTCGGCATATACCGCGTCTTCTCTGCCGCGGACTTCTTCGGCATCAATAGTGATAAACGGCAGGAATAAACGGTCACGCACGGTGCGCGGTATCGTTGGCTTTGTCGTCAAATGCAGCAGGTTCGGCGCGCTGCCATTAAAGTGATCGAGGATTCTTGTGATATCTGCGCCCTGTTCGGCGCCCAAGAGTCCCGAACGCGGCGCCAGATGTTCAAGTTGCTTGCGCAATCCGGAGTAAATGCGCTCACGTTGGATGAAAAATTTCATCCCAAAAGTGCTCTCAGCGTCTTCCTGCCAGCGTTGGAGCGCAGTCTGCTTGTGTTCAGGGATATAAAGCTTGAGCACCGCAAACGCTAGTAAACCGTGCTTGAGATTGATCTGATATTGATGAAGGCGGAGTAGCTCAACTTCCAGGGGCAGGCTGCGGCTGACTGCCTGATGCAGTGTCAAGGGAGTAGACTGGATCGACTTGTGAGGAGAGTCCGTAAGGTTCATTGGTTCCCGAAAACCTGCCGTTATTACTATTATATACCTTTTTATGCTTTCGAACCTGCGAAAAAAATTCCTTAGGCAAAATGCTCCTTAGCCCTAATTTTTTACAGGCTTCGTTTTTCGGAAATTGCGGATACAGCAATGCCCGGACGGCTCTGCCGTATCCCAGGCGAATCTGGAAATCACTGCGACGATGCGTTAGGGCGCGTGGGTCCCCGCCACAATTTGGAGCAGAGCGAATAAGTTTAAAGCGGGTGCGGTTAGTTGCGGGCTATGCGTTTCGATTGGTTCAAGGTCTGCCAATTTGCGGAGGCGGCCAGTTTGCTTGCCTGATCGATCCTGTCGGCGACGCTGATTCCGGTATCCCAAGCGCCCAACAGAGAGATCGCCGGGTGCTGCGCTTCAAATTCGCGTGCCGCTTGCTGGAGATGGAAGTGCCCCAGCGGGTAGTTGGGTATCGACTGCGGCCAATAAGTCTGGGCAATGATCTGAGGGGAGGCCTTGGCGTGGATAAGAAAATTAAGCTGACGGATGATTTGTTCACGAACTCTTTCATCGTTGATGTCAGCGTAGTGTGGCGCTGCGGCCCCGCCGCTAAAAACAGTGAGCAGATGGAAACCGTCCGGAGCTCTCGAGGCGAAGAGCGAAGAGCTAAAAACCGCGCCAAGCAGGGGCTGCTTGAATTTAGGGGGGATGAGGAAGCCGAAACCGTCAAGCGGATGTTGAACATCGTGTTGGCGATAGGCCAGGTGGAGGACACCGAGCGGTGCATAGGGAATTGTGCGAAGGGCGGCTGCAAGCTTGCTGCTTAACGGTTCAATGAGCCGGGCCGCGGCCGGACTTTGCACGGCAATAACTATGCGTTCGGCCAAAATAGCTGTTGTAGCACCATCAGAACCCGGTGCTGAATGTGGCTTTAAGCGTTCTGGCCAGGGCTGCGGGCGGCGGCAATGAATGCAGATGCCGCCCGCTGTTTCTTCAATACGCAAAACCTCGGTATTAAGCTGCACCGAATCTGGGGCGAGAGCGCGCCGCAGTGCTTGCGGGAGCGCACTCATGCCAGTCTGGAAACTTGCCAGTCTGGCACGCGTTTTTTTGGGTTTGCTTTCTTTTCTTTTTTTGGAAAAGTGACTTATCGCTCCACGCAGAAGAGAACCATGCTCCTTTTCGAACGACCATAAGAGCGGCAGCGCCGAACGCATGCTTAAACGCTCAAGGTCAGCGGCCCAAATTCCGGCAAGCATCGGTGCAACGATCATTTCTGTAACTTCCCGTCCCACCCGGCGTGAGATGAAGGAGTCGACACTCTCGTCAACCCCTTGTCCTGCTTTGGCAAAAGGTTCGAAGAAAAGCCGCGCTTTGCCTAACGGGCTCAAGATTGGTGTTAACGCTGCTTCCCGCATGCTCATGGGAGCTGCGCAAAGCTCAAGCGGGTGGGCCGGACTGCGTTTAATTGCCAGGAAGCGTTTTCTAGCATGATCTTGAGGCAAAACCAGCTCGTTTTCTAAGGCGAGTTTTTCGATTAAGCACCGTACCGGCGGCTTGGTCAGCGTAGAGTTGGGGCCAAGCTCAACGAGAAATCCGCCATGGTTTTCACTCTTAATTACTCCGCCTGGCGTGGATGCCGAATCAAGGACAACTGTATCAAGTCCTGCGCATTGCAGTTCGTATGCCAAAGCAAGGCCGCTTATTCCTGCGCCGATAACTACTGTCTGCTGCATGGCTATTCCCAGCCTTCTTTTATCGTGTCAATAAATAAACGTGCATTATCCCTAGGGGTCGTTGGCAGGATACCGTGTCCCAGGTTGGCGATATATCCGCTTTTCCGCTTAAGTGCGTTGAGCATTGTTTTTGTTTTTTTGGCGAGATGCTCCGGAGCGGAATAAAGCGCTGCCGGATCGAGATTGCCTTGAAGAAGAATCCTGTTGCCCAGCACTTCTTCTGCCGTGCTCAGCGGCACACGCCAGTCAATACTGATGCCGTCGGCTCCGCTCTGACGCAGTGCTTCCAAGAGGTGCGCACAGCCATTGATGTAAAGAATCACGGGGCAGTTCTGTGAACGAAGCGCCTCACAGATGCGCTGAATGCAGGGCAGGGCAAAGCGACTAAAGTCTTCGGCGCTTAGATTTCCGGCCCAGGTGTCGAATAGCTGAATGACATCCGCGCCGTGCTCCACTTGGCCGAGCAGATAGTCGGTGACAATTTTGGTCAACCGGTCCAGCAAGAGATGAAGGGTTTCTGCGTCTTGGTGAAGCAGCACTTGTGTTGCGTAATGATTCTTGAACAAGCTCTGGTCAAGGAAATAACAGGCTAGGGTCCACGGCGCCCCGGCAAAACCAATCAATGCCTTTGGTTCACCCGGTTTGGAAGCTGACAATTCCCACAATTCTTTTTTTGTTATGCGCAGGGCGTCAAAAACAAAGCCCAAGTCAGCGGTTGTTTCCGGATTTTTTAGCGCAAGGATGTCGCTTCGCGAACGGATTGGGTTAGCCACCTTAGGGCCCGGGTTGAAATCAATTTCAAGACCCATGCCTTCGCCGACAACGAGGATATCAGAAAAAATGATCGCTGCATCAGGGTCCAAAATATGGATCGGCTGCATTGTCACTTGAGCGGCCAGTTCCGGACTCTTGCACAGTTCGAGAAATGAATGGGCCTGACGCAGCGTGCGGTATTCGCTCAAATAGCGTCCGGCCTGTCGCATAATCCAGACGGGAGGGCGCACAAGCGGTTCGTGCTTAAAGGCGCGAATTAACAGCGGCTCAATCAAGACAGTTCCTGAAATAAGGTGTTTCCGATGAATTTTACTGTTATATCAGAGTTTTGCAGCGGGCAGCAACTGGCCGTAAGATCTTACGGCCACCCGGCTGTGGGCTGCCGCGGCTGGGGCGGATGAGCAGAAAGGACTTTTTCCTTCGTCTAACGGATGGTGTAATAAGTGAGGCAGGTTGAATAATAGTTCAGGAGTGTCTGCAGAATGGCTAAGGTGTGTCTGATGTGTTTGCTGCTTTTTGGGATCGTTTCTCCAGTGCAGGCGGCAGCGCCTGATGAGGTGCTGCGCGAGATGATGGTGAAAATTAAGCTGCGAGGTAATGCCTCGCCACTGGTTGACTATGTGCACTGGGACGAAGCCTTTGCCGCGTTGAGCGACGTGCAGCGCAAGCAGCTCAAGGTGACTAATGCCAGCGAACTCAAAGAGTTCTATCGCGAGATGCTCACCGATCCTATTCCGCGGGTGAAGAAGCAATATGAAGCCCGGCTGCCCGCTACGCCGCCTGAAAAGAAACCTGATCTGGAGCGCTATTACTCGCAAGTTATCGCGCGGTTGACCCGGGAACAGGCGGACATGAAGCAGCGTTTGGAGCAGACGGCTTATGAGGTGAGCGCCCCTAAGGTAGAGGGAGCATCGGCGATTGTGATGTTGAAGCAGACTTATCAAGGCAAGTCCACGTCCGAAGAGGTGCGTATGGTTAAGTCGGGAGATACCTGGCTATTGCCTTCGGTCAGCGCCGTTACCCCAGTGGACAAAGGCCCGCAGCGGGCTAAGGATAAGAGTTAAGTTTTTTCGAGAACATCTTTCCCATGGAACCGGCTTACTTTCGCGAGCGGTCGACGGTTCTTCGCCAACAACAGTTCCCTGCTACCAGGGAACCAAACAAGGTTTCAATTCAGCACCCAGCCGGGAAGGAGTGGATAACCCAGCACCACTTTATCAGAAAACATTTAAAAACATTTAGGACACCCATATGATAGTTGGCAAGACGTCCAAGGAAATCGAACGCTTACGTTGGACTGGCTTTTGGGTGTCCCTGTTCTACCTGCCTGTTCTACTCTAGCCCAAGCCTTCCCTCAAACTCCGGCGAACAGCACATGTTTTGACTGCTACACGGGACTAGCTCTGGTGCTGCAGACACTTATGCACAACAGCGGCATCAGCGGACGAGCGACTTTGGCGCAAGCGCTGTTGAAAAATGACCAAATAGAACTTCCGGATGGTTCGCTTTCCGTTACCAAACGCGAAATTCAGTATGACCTTGGCGAATATGTTATCCGGCAGCGCCAACTGTCCCTTTATCGCCGTAACCTTAGTATCGAGACAAACAGGAGAACATCGCAACAGTGCGGAGGCGTCTTCGGCGACAGTGCGGGGCAGTCATGGTTTCTGCCAATAGACCGTTATCTTATCGATCGGCTGAATGTCCGCGGTAATGCCGTTCTTTGCCCGGTAATCGTCAACTGCCTGGCGGCATGCAGGAATAAGATCATAATCGTCAATAATTACGTAGCCGCCGGCAGACAGCTTAGGATAGAGGTATTCAAGAGCCTCCATCGTCGACTGATACATATCAACATCAATACGCAGCAGAGCCAGCTGCTTGATTGGAGCACTAGGTAATGTGTCTTTGAAAAATCCCTTCAAGAATTTTACTTTTGCGTCGAGAAGCCCATATCGATTGAAGTGCACTTGGACTTGACCAAGCGAAACAGCAAGAGAATCATCAAGGTGGTATTCTGAGCCCTTGTCCATGGGAAATTTTTCATCGTCCGGCGCAGGGAGTCCTTCGAAGGAATCCGCGACCCAGACGGCCCGGTCGGCAATCCCATAAGCTTCGAGGATTGCACGCATTAAGATCGTGGCGCCGCCTCTCCAAGCGCCGGCTTCCATGAAATCGCCGGAAATATTCTTCTTGATCACTTCATCCGCAAGCTGATGCAAGTTATCAAGCCGCTGCATGCCGATCATTGTGTGAGCCCGTCCGGGCCAACCAAGTCCGATTTTCTGCCGCTGCCTCGCCTCCAAGTCATTTTCGTAAACTGCATCAAGCAAAACCCGCTTCATTAGATCGAGGTAAAGACCGGCGACGCCTGGAGTGGAGAAGGACGGTCGAATCTCTAAATCTTGCGTAACATCCAGCGGCGTAGGCTTCTCACCAGAGCAGACGCTGGCTTGGGGTGCCCGCCTTCCGTCCTTTTGGCAATTGAATTTATGTCCTGAAATAAGCCAAGTACCGATAACGGTCATTGCAATAAGTGCCAGTATCTAAATTGTCTGCAGCTTTCCCTCGATAAAAAAAGCTTCTTCGGCTTCGTCAGGTTAATCTGACAGGAGATTCGGTGTAAAGGAGAATCACAACTCTGCGCAGGCAACTGGCGTCAGCCTTCCTCACATTTTCTGGGTTCGCGCCTCAATTGACTTATTTTTCACCACAGCAGTCCTTCGGCAACGGGGTTTGACCCCATGCAGACGCTTCTCTGTCTGCAACATCTTTGCGGATGGCCCATACAGCGACGTCGTCCTTTGGGTTGGGGTTCCCAGAAGGATCATCGCTGTCTTGTTGACAATGTTGCTTGCCCGGGAGACTTGTCTTATTGATTCAGGGAATTGTGCAAGAGGCCGACACGATTGCTTCCTAAGCTCCACATCTATCTCCCTAAGCTCGACAAAATGTCCATTGTCGAGCGCCGCTCCACTGAGAGCAAGGGCACGGAGGTGTGGATTCCATTCGAGAAGACTTCCGGCGGTATGCAAGGCCATTACTGCTCAAGGCTTTCCGCCGGGGATAATTGCTTTTAGATACTCTGCTCAGCTTTCCCAGGCGGCGCGGTAAAGGTAGCTCAGCAGCCGCCGGTCGAAGCGCATGTAGATGCGCGGCCGTTTTGGTCAACTGCTTTTAGGACAAGGACCGTGATATCCTCCGATTGAACCCGCAGGCGGCTCTAGAAGCCGATTGCTGTCCAAAGGCCTACCATTATTTCTCCTGCTTTCCAGAAACTGGGGAATCTGTCGTGCAGGTTGTCAGCCATAATTTGGGCTGACAACCTTAAATAAAACATCACGATAATGCGGTGAACTATCCCGCTAAGTGAAAATCCAGCTTCCAACCGAGGAGCACTCGATGTCCCCATTATTGACGCCAACCGAACGGATTTCCAAAGCTGCAGCCACCAGACCCGCGTCACGATCTGACCCGGCGACGGCGATACCAACTTCCTCTGCCGCTGCTTGCCGAACGAAGATCGTGCCATTTTGTCCCGTTATTTGGACTTGCTGGTATTGCTCCGAGCAAACAACGGGCGAACCTCCGCCAATTCGCCCTTCCCATAACGGGAACTTCTTATCGTGCTGGTAAACGACGATTTTGTAGCTCTTTGGGTCCTTTCGGCGCAAAGGGCAGACCTCGATATTAATTCCCCCAAAACGATTCAAGTAGATTGTCGCTCTCTGCATTCCAACCTCCCTATCCAAACCAAATGAACTGACACCTGCACGCGCACGGCTCCCGTACCCTGCGCACTGCAGATACCTGGTTTCACCTTCCCATGTCGCTTTGTCCTGTCTAAAAGAATGAAATCAAAGGAACAAATCCGGCAGTTCTACCGCCTTCCGGATGGGGGATTCTAACAAACTTCGCGAAAGAAATCGAACTACGGGAAAAGGCAGAATTGTCCCTAATATCGCGGCCACGGACAAGCCTTTGCTGCTTTTACTGCTTAATCAGAACCGTGACCGGTCATCAGCCAGATTATCAGCGGGAAAGACGAGGCGGGCGGCCTAATAAGTGTCCTGAAGAAACATTTAGTGAAGAAACATTTAGGACACCCAAATTATAGTTGGCAAAACGTCCAAGGAAATCGAACGCTTACGTCGAACTGGCTTTCGGGTGTCCCTGTTCTACTCTGCGCCATCCGCCGCCTTCCCGCTGGTTGTCATTGCTCCCACAGCGCATAACCCCTAGAAGCTAGATCAAGCGCAGCGGCAGCCATTCGCGCTTTGCGTAGAAATGATTAAGCTTGCACTTGCCGCAGAGAACATGCCGTACTCGAGTAGCGCCTTGTATCTGGGCATTGCCGTCGCCGGCAAGGAGTATATTCACGCCGAAGACGCAGTGCGTTACTTTCGCGTCCTGCGGCCCGGCACACTTTACTGGGCCTGCGCCGAGGATATCGCTCAGACAGTCCAACACTGGCGAAATAGGGAGTGTCTTGAGGTAACCACAATCGTTGTGCCGATCGAAATCGTCACCCACTCGACTCTGGTGCGCCGCGGCGAACTTCCTCCCCACCCGGCAATTGTCATATTTATGGAGGAACACCGGCTGTATCCGGAAGACAAACTGTGACAGCTGCGATTCTCGTCCTGTGGTTTCAACTGCTGCAATTTACTGCAGCAGTGCGGCCGAAGCAACTGGTTCAGCAGGGCAGGCGTTTTCCACATGCGCTGCTTTTATTCGGCCGACGGCATGGCCGGGAATAACCGCTGCCAGCATCAACAGCTCATTAATATTTGACCAAAAGGAGGTCATCTCCACCAAACCGCCGCCAAGGTAAGTGCCGTACGCCGGATAGAGTACTTTGTAGCTTCGCTCCTCAAGGCCGGCATCACATTCCGCCTTGGCATAGCCAATCGCATCACCGGTCGCTTCGGCCTCGAAATAAAGCGATGCCAAGGGCAGCATGTACAAGAAAGCACTGGTTCCCTTGTACTTCAGCGAGGCGAAGTATTTAGCATGTCCTCCTTCGTGGAGCGCGACTGCGCGATGATCAGAATACAGACTAATCGTATTCGTGTACGGGTTATAGTTGTCGCCGCCGAAGATGCGTCCCGGCAGAACAGTATAAAAGAACACGCTCAGCATCCCGATAGTATAGCGCCAGCCGGCGCCGACGTTGCTGTTGTCCAAGAGGCGGCGGAACTCGCCGCCCGGCGAGTATTCGTTAAGACGCACCTTGACCACGTTGAGGTGGTTTTTTGTGCAATAATCAGCCAAGGCCTGCTCGGTCTCTGGAGTAATCTCATGGTTCTCAATACTCCAGTTCCAAAGGATCAGCTTGCTCAATAACGCAAAAGGCTGATAGCGGCCGATAAAATCAATCACGGTATAAGGCTCCCCGCACGTGATTTGTTTTTCATCTGCCGCGGGCTGCAAAACACTTGCCTGCTCTTCTGCCGGACCATAGCGGTAAGGAATCTTCGCGCATGCCGGAAACATCAAGACCAACGAGCCAAGAACGATCAACTGCCGCAAAGCGCCAATAAGCATCATTATCCCTCATTCACTTTATAAACAGCGACAGCAACAATGTCGCACAATAATCGCCGCTCCTGTCGAGTAGGGCAGCCTATATCGGTTATGATAACAGAATGTTAAATTTGCACGAAGGGCCGACGAGCAATCTGCGGACGGTGCATCCGGCCTTGTGCTCTGGATAGGAGACGTAAATACGAAGGAGGCGCACGTATTTCGAGAGCAGTTGGCGGAGATTTGGCTGAATCAGCCGCTGTGAGCGCGATTTTCGTTCTTTGGGCAGCGATTTTCGGGCAAAGCTGGAGCGAGGCGTTTTCTTTTGGGATGCTTCTTGCGTGTGGTCTGCTTTGTCAGCAGCGGACAAGCGTGCTTGCTGCTCCCGCTGTGCTCCCCTTGCCCAGGCGCTGTAAAGTCCATAGAGATGAATTAACTGCTCCCAGGTGTCTGGTATATGCTGCTGGAGCTCAGCAAGGAATGCTAGTGGAGAGAATTCACAAAAGTCATTTCCATTATCAGCCTCGCGCAAGCAGCGCACTGTCGTTCCCAGCGGCTCTTCGATAAGCTGCATCCGCTTGAGCGATGCCGGGCATTTAAGCAAGTAGCGTGCGACAAAAAGACGCTGCCCAATATCCTCAGTTTCTATTGGGAGCTTTGTACAGGCACGGAATAAGGCTTGCCGGTTGACGCCATACCTGCCTGGATCTTGAGCGCCATTCCTTCCTCTTGAGCCAATATTGCAAGGTGAGAAGTGATTGCACCTCGCTCACAAATGATTCCCTTAATCACGGGAAACAGCTTGTGGAGCGACGGGTAAAGCTGATCGCAAAGAACGATAGGGCGATCTTCGGGCATGCTTGTTGGTAGTTTATCGCAGTTGACCCGCAGGAACGGACCACTCGAAAAATCTCCGTCGACGACAATTATTCCCGCTGAGTCCTGCCAGTCACAACAGATCCACTCCATGGTGGCGCTGCGCTTGATCAGTGGATCCCTAAGTTGGCGCGAAAGCTTCGGCAGGGTGAGATCCGGAGCAAAAACCGCCGCGAGCGCTTTGCAAAGTTCTTTGCGCGCTGCCATTCGCCAGTTAAGCAACGGTCGACGCAGAAAAGAGCAGATAAACCCAGGGAACCCATCGGCGATGGCTGAAGCCAAGCGAACTGCCGCCGCGTACTCAAACTGCTGCTCGGGTGACGCATCCTTTTGGCCGCTGGAAGTCATGAGTTTTCTAGCAGCCCATGATCCGATCCTGAATGCTTGTCGTTTAGATAAAGGATGATGGAAAGATGCTTCGTGCGAAACAAAGCATTGGTCAGCAAAAACAAGGAAATCTTCAGGGCGAAACGGCGTTCGTTCAAGTTCCCAAGCCGGAAAGAGTTTCTTGCTGCAGCTGCAAAAGAGGTCAATCAAATATCGTTGCCAACCTTGAGATTCACAGATGTCAAAACAGAATTCATTCTGCATAAAATGATCGGGCGATAACTCTTGGACAAGCATTTTAACAGTGACAAGCTCTTCGTCGAAGAGAAACGGTGCAGTTAGCGGCCTGACCTGAAAGAAGCGAGGCGAATCAAGGACTGCGAGTTCGGCATCGCAGGGGCCAAATGCCTGAAAGAGTTCGAGCACTAGCTTCGTTAGCGCCGCGTAGCGCGAGAGGTTGTTTGGCAAACTGGCGCAAAATGGCTTCACCTTTCCTGCTGTTACCCCTTGACGGATCCGCGAATACTCCAAAAGCGCAGGGCCGTCAGCAGGACAAAAGATTACGCCGGTCGGTCCGTCAACAAACTCCTGAATAATAATTTCCTCAGTTCCACCTAATAGAAAGAGCGAGTTCACTGCCGACGCAATTTCGTGCCGCCTAATTGGGCCAAGCGAGGCAAGCTGTCCAGCTCGGCTCCTGGTTTGCGAATCTTCACCAAGCGCGCATGGCCGAACCATGAAACAATCGGCGCGAAGCGTGCTCCAGTAATCCCTTCCTGCGTGATGCTGGCGGTTGATGACAACGTAATTCGGTACATCAAACCCAAGCTCGGCGAGGCGCTGAAGATTGCGCGCCTTATCGGTAATGAGGCTAACCGGCATAAAAAGAAGCGGTCAGACGCCAGAGTACCGGGACAATCGTAAGTAAAACAGACAATGCGCCGACGAGAGCTAAGACTATTCGTTGCGGGCCTCTAATGACATCCTTGAGCACCGTCCGAACTGACCTGTTGCCCCTTTTGACCGCGATGCAGAGTCCGGCAAGGGTCCCTATGATATAGGCGAGAAGACGAATGACAAAGTTCCGTGAGTACCTGTTAAATTGCGCGACCGAGGGAAGGACGCCATAAGCGTCAAAGCTTTTTCGGCAAGCCAAACGCGCCGCGTCAAACGAAACGGCAGTAAACGGAGGAGGGTCGCACAAGAGCTGGAGGGTGCTTGTCTCGCGGCAGTTCTGTGCTAGAGCACGAAAATAGTCATAATCGGCAGCAATCAGCAAAGCTCCCACTAAAAACAGGAATAAGCACATGCCGGGGCTTAAGAGCTTGCGGGCGATAAGCTTGGCAATCAATAAGGGGCTGGCATAGAGAAAGCCGAGAACGGCAACGAAGTAAGCCGAGGAGCTAAAGAGAGTATTGAAGTAATGCGGCATCTTATGGGCGAAAATATGCTAAGCGTGGATTGCCAGTAAATACAAATCACTTCATCCTTGAATGACGCCATTCTTAATGCATGTTTTGACGCTTTAAAATTTAATCTCAAAAAACGGCGCGGATTGTTTCTGTCTCAATCAAGATGCAGCTTGAGTTCATCGTCTTTTCCGCCGGCCTCTGTGCCTTTCTTCTTTCCGCTTTGGAAGGCGTTGTCTTTTTCTTCTAAGATGCTGTCTTCAGCAAGTTTGACGCGAAGGCGCAGATTATTTGCGCTGTCGGCGTTTCTCAGCGCTTCTTCGAGGGAAATTTTTCCTTCTTGGTAAAGATTAAACAGCGCCTGGTCAAAAGTCTGCATGCCGAGCGTGGTGCTCTTCTCCATCGCTTCCTTCAGCTCAGCAACTTCGCCTTTGTGAATCAGGTCTTTTACGCGTGGGCTGGCCAGGAGTACTTCGACTGCGGGCGTCCGGTTGCCGTCTACCGTGCGCACCAGGCGCTGACTGATGATCGCGCGCAAGTTAAGGCTGAGCTGCAGATAAATTTGCTTGTGGCGGACCGCCGGGAAGAAATTCATTATCCGTTCCATTGCCTGATTGGCATTATTCGAGTGCAGAGTCGCAAGGCATAAATGGCCGGTTTCCGCAAAAGTAATTGCCGATTCCATCGTTTCAAGATCGCGGATTTCGCCGATTAACACGACATCAGGGGCCTGGCGCAGCGCGTTTTTCAGCGCGTTGTGATAGTCCTCGGTGTCCATACCTATTTCGCGCTGCGTTACAATGGATTTTTTATGCAGATGTACAAATTCGATGGGATCTTCAATCGAGATGATATGCCCGGCCTGGTTGCAGTTGCGATAGTCAATCATTGCCGCAAGGGAAGTCGACTTGCCGCAGCCCGTTGCGCCAACGACGAGCACTAAGCCTCGTTTAGACATGGAAATATCTTTAAGCACAGGCGGCAGACTGAGGTCTTCAATACTGGGTATAGTTGTCTTGATCTGCCGGATGACCATGCCGATGCAGCCTTTTTGCCGGAAAATGTTGACGCGGTAACGCCCGAGAGCCGGGTAATACAGCGCAAGATTCTGTTCGTTTTTCTCGTCAAACTCGCGCTGCTGCTTTTCGCTCATCACGCTCATGGCCAATGTCTCGGTTTCTTCCGGTTCAAGGCAGTGCGTGCCCGCCTGGCGGATGACGCCGTTGACGCGGTAACACGGCGGGGAGTCCACGGTAATATACAAGTCTGAGGCATTGTGCTCATTCATCGCGGTGAGCAGTTTTCGAATATCAAGCATAGTGGCCATGGGTTCCCTCAACCTCCTCGACTACGGTTTTTGCGTTTTGGCACCCGGCAAAATGCCCGGTGAGTTGAACAAATCAGGATTGCCGGATTTCTCAATGGCTTCATCGCGTGTAATAATGTTTTTCTCGGCAAGCTCAACTAACGACATTTCCATCGTGCGCATGCCCACAGCTTGGCTCGTTTGGATGACGCTGGGGAGCTGATGTATTTTGGCTTCGCGAATCAGGTTTTTCACGGCGACCGTGCCGAGCATGATTTCCAATGCCGCGACGCGTCCAGAACCAATGCGTTTGCAGAGGGTTTGAGTGATTACCGCCTGCAGCGATTCAGAGAGCATCGCGCGGACTTGTCCTTGCTGGTTCGCCGGAAAGACATCGATGATGCGGTCGATAGTTTTTGGCGCGCTCGAAGTGTGCAGAGTGCCGAAAACCAAGTGGCCTGTCTCGGCCGCGGTCAGGGCGAGCTGAATCGTTTCCAGATCGCGCATTTCACCGACCAGGATCACATCGGGATCTTCACGCAGGGCGGCGCGCAGGGCATTGGCAAAGCTCTGCGTATTCGCGCCGACTTCGCGCTGATTAATCAGGCATTTACGCGAGGTGTGCACGAATTCAATGGGATCCTCAATCGTCAATATATGTTCTTCGCTTTCGTCGTTAATCAGGTTAATCATGGCGGCGAGTGTGGTCGACTTGCCGGACCCGGTGGGACCAGTGACAAGGACAAGCCCTTTTTCTTTCCTCGTCAAACGCGCCAGCACTGACGGCATGCCGAGCTGTTCCAGCGTGAGAATTTGCGTCGGGATGAGACGGAATACGGCGCCCATGCCACGGCGCTGCCGAAAAACATTAACACGGAAGCGCGCGGTGTCGCCGAGTTCAATTGAAAAATCGATATCAGATTTTTCTTCGAAGATCTTGCGCTGCGCGTCACCCATAATGTCATAGAGCATCGACTGCGTCTGCTCAAGCGTGAGCGCCGGGACTTTAATCTTCTTCATTATTCCATCAACACGGATGATCGGCGGCTCACCGGCGCTGACGTGAAGGTCTGATCCGTTTTGCTGGTAGCAGAAAGTTAGCAGCTGTGTAATATCCATATTCCCTTACCCGTGAGGAAGGATGCATTCTCCGGTAATTGCAGCAAGACCACCGGATACGGCCTCAATGATAGATGTCGATAGTTTTCGGTCTGAGCTTGAGAACGAAGGTGGCAGAAGAATGCAGCACTCAAAAGCACATTATAACAGTATTAAATGTATATTTAGAAATTAGCCGCCCTTTCCGCCACGTGAGAAATGCAGGTTGGTAGCTTGCTGAGGCTGGTAATACCCGCGAGGGCAAAGTATTTTGTTCGCGGTTGGAAAGTCCATGTCTGAAAAAGCGCACTATTTACATCTTCCATCAAGCGCGGCGGCGTATGTGTGTGCGTGTCTTGCGCTTGGCGCGGAAAACACAAAGGACGCGGCTCTGCTGCGTATGCCGGATACTTCCGGGCGTGGAATATCCCGTACTGTCGTAATTATCGTGCCGGATACCCAGACAGGGGAGATGCTGACGCATGATCTTCGTTTTTTCCTCAGTGCGCAGACGAAGCAGGCCCAGCGGCAGCTTTGTCCGGCGGTAACAAATTTCTTTGGCTGGGAGATCCTTCCTTTTGATTTGCTTTCGCCGGCTGATACCGTGACTGCGCTGCGGCTCCAGGCGCTTTATGCATTAACCAATCAGCAGCCGTTTGTCCTGGTTGCAACAATCGATGCGCTAATGCAGCGGTTAGTTCCGCCTCGCACCCTGCGCGAAAGCGTATTTCATTTAGAGCTGGACAAGCCGCTCGATCGCGACGACTTGATTGCAGTGATGGAACGCGGTGGCTACTCTCGAAGCAGCCTGGTTGAAGAATGCGGTCAATATGCTGTGCGAGGAGCGGTCGTGGACTTTTTTCCACCCGGCAGTTTGAACCCTCTTCGCGTTGAACTTTTTGATGATCGTGTGGAATCGCTTCGCTTCTTTGATGCCGCCACACAGCGCTCCTCCGGTGTGCTGCGGCAGTTTTCTGTGCTGCCGGTTAAAGAAACGTTCTGGCTGTGTTCCACTGCATCTGGAACAGAAGGCGGTGCGAATAAGCAAGCGTTATTTCTGACGCAGGCAATTAATTCGCTTCGCCATCGTGCGTCGGAGCTTTCCATTCCCCAAGCTGCTGTTCGTAATTTGGAAGATGCGCTGCAGGAAAACATGCCGTGGCCTGGTCTTGAGCATTTGCAGCCGCTTTTCGGCGTGGAACTGGCAAGCTTCTGGGATTACCTTCCCGCGGGTTCAGTGGTGGCTGCCTGGGATGCGGCACAATTGCGCCGTGCTGCCGGAGACTTTGAACAACTGATCCAGGAGCGCGCAAAGAAAGCTCTTGAGGAAGGCCGGATATTTCCAGAGCCGGCCAGCGCGTACCTCAGCGCGGCAAGCGTCTGTGAGACGCTGAACGCACATGCCGGCATTTGTTTCGATCACTTAACTGTCTTGACGGCAACTGGCGGCGATGCGGCAGAAGAGAGCGCAGCGCACGGCGGCGCGGAGGCAGACGAGCTAGAGCCGGGACTCAGCGTCAATGCCGTGCTTAATGCTCAACTGCGGCTTGCGCGCTATAAGGAAAGGCCATTCAAACCGCTTGCCGACCAAATTAAACGTGACTGGAGCAACGGGATTCTCCCGGCAATTGCCGTCAGTCATGCCCAGCGCATGCGCCGGATTGAGGATTTGCTTGGCAGCTACGATATCCCCAGTGCGGAGTATCACGGTGATTTCTTTTCGTGGGCCGCGGGTGCCGATGGACGGCGCAAAGCTCAAGAGGTTTCGCTGCTGTTGGGAGCGCTTAGTTCTGGATTTGCGAGCGGCGCATCGGGTTTCCGGTTGATTGCTGACCGTGAGCTGTTTCCCGAAATCACGCCGCGGCGGGAAAGTGTGTCGGCGCGAAATGTCCGGCGTTTCCTGGGCACGGCGGCGCAGCTTCACGAGCATGATTATGTTGTGCATATCGAATACGGCATCGGCATTTATCGCGGTCTAAAAGTGCTCAGCGTCGACGGCCGGGCGGGCGATTTTCTCGAGCTGGAATACGCGGAAGGGGCCAAGCTCTTTGTTCCGGTTGAGAATATCGGCAAAGTGCAGAAGTACAGTGCTGCTGAAGGACGCAAGCCTGCGCTGACCAGACTGGGCGGCAAGACCTGGGAGAAGACGAAGAAGAAGGTAAAGGAGAATGTTGCAGAGCTTGCCGGGCAGCTGCTCAATGTTATGGCGGCCCGGGAGGTGCGCCGCGGGGTTTCTTTTGGACCCCCCACGGCTGAAGACCGGGACTTTGCTGATGCCTTTGCGTTTGAGGAGACTCCGGATCAAGCAGCGGCGATAGAAGCGGTGTTAGGTGATTTAGCTAAGCCGCACCCGATGGACCGTCTGGTATGCGGTGATGTCGGCTACGGCAAGACCGAAGTGGCGCTGCGCGCCGCTTTCCGTGTGGCCTGCGCCGGTGCGCAGACAGCCGTTCTTGTCCCGACCACGGTGCTGGCGGAGCAGCACTATGCAACATTCAACGAAAGATTTGCGGGGACGCCGGTGGCGGTGGGCTGTGTAAGCCGCTTTTATTCGTCAGCGCAGAATAAAGAAACACTTTCCCAAGCTGCCGCCGGTAAGCTCGATGTGGTCATTGGAACGCACCGGCTGCTGCAGCGTGATGTACAATTCAAGAACCTCGGATTAGTAGTTATTGACGAGGAGCACCGC
>JAKPSH010000135.1 GCA_029555385.1 Pseudomonadota bacterium | reverse complement strand
ATCCTCTGGATTGGGCAGCGGGGGTTCAGGCTGCGGATTTTCTGGTTCTGGCGGAGTGCCGGGTGAAGGAGGTGAACCTGGTGATGAAGGCGGCGGCGCGGCTTCATCCGCTTGGCATTCTTCGGCAATCTGCGCATGCCGGTCGACTTGCGCGGCGGCTGAGTAATATTTGCACTTAATGCTTTTTCCGAAGGCGCGCACTCCAATTAAGCATGCAATGGCAATTAGCAAAACGATCGCAACGACTTCGGCGAGAGTCTGCCCGTTTGCTGCTTTAGAACCGGGCAGGATTGCCCGATGAAGATTTATTCGAGTCATAAATCAATCCCTACAACCGGCTGTTGCAGCGCCCATAAAGCGGTCTTTCCCCAAGTCTTTCTCTTTATTCGGCTTTAATGCATGGAAGCTTGAATAATCTGTTGCAGTATCAAATGCGAGACTGTGGATAGTTTTTGTACGTCAGCGGCAAAAGTTGAAGAAAATCAGCGAGAAGCTGAGTCACGAGAGGAGGTGTCGCGTCTCAGCTTTTATTTGGGTTTTTGAAATAAGCTGTGGCAGTAAAGTGTGCCACCGTTTCTCCAGCTTCGTCACGCACACACACTTGATATGTGCCAATAGTTCGCCTCCGCGAAATTTCTCGGGCTTCCGCATAAATCGTTCCGGCAGAACAAGCCTTAATAAACGAAATGCTGGCCTGTAGACATACCGCGGGGTTTCCATATGAATTCGCCGCAGCGCCAAAAGCGTAATCCGCCAGGGTGAAAATTGCGCCGCCATGCGCGATATCAAGCGCATTCAAGTGTTTGCTGGAGATCGTCATCTTGGCCAGTGCCGAGCCGGGTGCAGATTTGACCAATTCAGCATTAGATAAACTTGCGTAGCGATCGCCCGTCAAGAAATCTGGCTTCTTGCTTTCCATGGGTTTTTTTTCTTGATGTGGTTCGTTAATTCTTCGCTTGCTTAGGGCCGAACAATACGGCGCTGTCGCTTACGATGTTCATCCCTGCTTCGGTCAGCTCCGAGATTGCGCGATCTGGATCATCAAAGCGCAAAACCAGCATGGCGCGTCCGCTTTGGCCGCAAGAGAAAGCATACATATAGGACAAGTTGACGCGTTTAGCCGAAACCACTTCCAGCATTTCGGCGAGTCCGCCCGGGCGGTCCGGAATTTCGACCGCTAGGACTTCACACTCATTTAGCGCGTATCCAGCTTGTTCAAGCACCGTTTTGGCGCGGTGGTGTTCTTCGATGATTAGTCTCAAAATGCCGAATTCTTTCGTATCGGCAAGGCAGAGCGTGGAGATGTTGATTTTTGCTTCAGCAAGAGCCCGGATCGGTGCGCTCAGTTGTCCCGGACGGTTCTCTAAAAAGACGGATAGCTGCTTGATCTTCATTATTCTCCACCATGTTAAAGCTTTCTGTGATCAATTACGCGCTTTGCTTTTCCCGTGCTGCGTTCAATGGTGTGCATTTCCACCAGATTTACCTTGATGCGGATGCCGGTAATCTGTTCCAGAGATTGTTCAAGTCGGCCTTTAAGCTGCTCTATCTCGCTGATTCGATCGCTGAAAAACTGCGGTGTTATTTCAACGTCGACTTTAATTTGATCAAGTCCTTTCTCTCTGGTCAAGACAATCTGGTAGTGCGGAAGAGTTCCCTCAATTGCCATCAGCGCCGCCTCAATCTGTGAGGGGAAGACGTTGACGCCGCGCACGATGAGCATGTCGTCGGTACGTGTGGCGATCCGCTCAATACGCCGGAGTGTCCTGCCGCATCGGCACTGTTCGGGCATAATCGCCGTAATATCACGGGTGCGGTAACGAATCATCGGCATGGCTTGTTTGCTCAAAGTGGTTAGCACAAGCTCGCCTTGTTCTCCGGGGCCGAGGACGCAGCCGCTTTCCGGATCGATTATTTCCGGGTAAAAATGATCTTCGAACACATGCAGCCCTTCCTGACTCTCGCACTGGCTTGCGACACCGGGACCGGTAATTTCCGATAGGCCGTAAATATCGTATGCCTTAAGGCCGCCATCCGTTTCAAGCCTCCGGCCCATTTCGCTGCTCCAGGGCTCCGCGCCGAGTATGGCGGCACGAAGTGGGGCAGAGCGCAAGTCAATACCCATCTCGGATGCGCGCTCCAACAGATGAGCCAAGTAGCTGGGCGTACAGCAGATTGCGGTAGCGCCAAAATCTTGCAACAGCATGATCTGCCGGTCGGTATTCCCGCCGCCGGTGGGGATTACGGTGGCGCCGAGTTCTTCCGCACCGTAATGCGCGCCTAGTCCCCCGGTAAACAGTCCATACCCGTAAGAGTTCTGAATAATGTCGCCGCGGTGCAGGCCGCATGCAGCAAATGTGCGGGCCATCACAGATGCCCACACCTGAACATCCTCTTTTGTGTACGCAACGACAATAGGCTTGCCGGTGGTGCCGCTTGATGCATGAAGACGGACGA
>JAKPSH010000190.1 GCA_029555385.1 Pseudomonadota bacterium | reverse complement strand
ATAGGAGCACCAGTCGGTGACGAAGATTTCCACTCGAGTGTTTCGCGCGGCAGCCCGGGTATCGCGCTTTTCATCGCCCGGAATTTTGAGTGCGGGGGTCTTGCTGATCGGCGGCAGTGCTTTTTGATTGGGGATTTGGCTGCGGTACTCTTCGGGCACTTGCTCGACGCTGCTGGTATAGTGCACGTTGCCGTCGCGGTCGGTATAGCGAATGATCTCAGCCGTTGCCGCTTGCGCTGCCGCAAACAGCATGAGCGCGACAACAAATGCGCCGGCTGAGGTGCCGGTGCGGCTGCAAACGTTGGGTGTATTGTTTAACATGCTCTCCTGCGATGCTCTTGTGTTGTCTCGGATTCGCTGCTGTTCTTCGCTTCAGGTTGAACAACGCGATTAAAGACGTCGGCAAGTTTTCGCGACAGAGTAAGCCGCGAAAAGTCCGCCGCAAATTTTTCAGTTACCTTAAGCTGACGACGATTCCGGTTGGCGTAAGCGTCCAGGATCGCCTGCTTTAGCTTTTCCTTGTCCGGTTCGGTAACGATATAACATTGTGCGGCATACTCGCGCACGATATCGACGTTGTCGCCCGGGGGAGCGTCACAAATAATCGGCAGTCCGGACGCGAGATACTCATAAGTTTTTGCCGCTACCGCAATGTAGTTGTCAGCAGCCTGTTCGTGCCCTTGCTTCAAATAAAGCACGGATGCGGTTTTCATGAGTTCTAAGGCTTCGTCGTGCGGTACGGACTTGATTGTCCTGATGCGCAAGTGGGATCGATATTTTTCTATGGCGGAGCATCCGGGTCCAACCTGGACAAATTCAGCATCCGGGAGCTTGAGCTCGCTTAGCGCTTCAAGAAATAAGTCCGGCTGGCGCAAGCTGTAAAAGCTGCCGACATGCATGATCACGAAACTTTTGTGCTCCGGCTGCGCTGGGGCAATTGCCAGCTTGTCGTATCCGTTAGGGATCGCCGTGATCTTTTCTTGATATTCCGGGTACCGTTGCCGGTAGAGACGCAGTGCGCCGTTGGTGTTGACAATGAGCGCATCACAACGCGCCAGGACGAATCGTTCGAGCAGCGAAATGATTGCACGGTGCAGACGGGCATGCTTTATGTGCGGATTGAGCGTCCACGCATCGCGAAAGTCAAGGACCAGGGGTTTACCGGTTAGGAGTTTCAAGATACAGCCGCTGAGCGAGGCGCTGAACGGGCTGCAGGAAACATAAATAAGTTCGCACGACTTTGCCAGCGCAAGGCCCCGCGGTGTGGTCAGCCAGGCAATTTCCGCATCGGGGATGCAGAGGAGCTCTGCAAAATAATTTATCTGAAGTTCACGCCCAAAGAGCCGCGCGATACGGCAGCAAACACCATGCAGGAAATTAACGAGCCCGAACAAGTTCAGCTCGGTCGAGCGATGAACTTCACAATCTTCATGCTCTGACGGAGTTTGTTCGACTGTTATCCACGATGGGCGGGGGTTGGCAACGGTCAGCACGACGGGTGTCCAACCGAATTGCGGCAGCAGGCGGCTGAAAGCCAGACTTCTTATCGTCCCGGAGCTGCGCAGGGGCGGGTAATAATAGCATAGCATTAGAACGCGATGAGGATGCTCCGGATCGAGATACATCATGTTTTTTACTTTTCTCAGGAAAACACCGTTTTAGCAACTGGCCATCATCTGCCAGGAAGCTTGCCGAAGACAGCACAGCCGCTGTAGATTTTATTTAATAGCCT
>JAKPSH010000182.1 GCA_029555385.1 Pseudomonadota bacterium | reverse complement strand
ACCTCCACCGCGTGCGCGTGCTTTAGGTGCAGCTCAAGATGATAGTTTTTGACAAAAGCGAGGTAAAAGAAGAGTGCCGTAGCGCCGGTTGTCGGTGCGGCGACGGCTACGCGCAGCGGTTCGGGACGGCAGAGCTGCCGGCGCAGGATATCCTCTTGAATACCGAGGCCCAGCCGGTCGCTTGTTAAACAGAGCGAGGAATCGAGCGCCAAATCAAGTACGGCGCCGCGGCCCGCCACGCTGCGGAATGATCCGCCGCAATGAATCTTATTCACGGTGTTGAGCAGGGCACTGCGCACGAAGATATCAGTTCGGCTCAGGGCGTGCTGTATTTCCGTGCCGAGCATCGTGCGCAGGGTCTCGCGGAGTCCTGATGCGCTAAACGGCATAACTTGGGTTTGGCCAGCGCACGGAGGAGCCGTCTGGGGAGCGGACTGCGCAATTGTGGCGCTGAGGGCTGCGAGTTCGTGCGCGGCGCGCACGAGGCGCCCGTCGAGAAATACCGAGATGTGCGCACCGTCCCAGGCGCGTAAATTAAGGGAGACTGCGGCCGGACCGGGACGCTTGCGGTCAGGATTGCTGCGCTGGAAGAGACGCTGCGCGAGAGGTTTTCCGTGCGGCGTCTCACCGAACATGTCAATGAGCCAGGCGGTATTCTTCCCCAGTGCGTAATCAAGCGACGAGGCCGGAGTATTCGCGCTGCCTTCGAGCACGGCGCTTGATGACTGGGCGTGTGCGTCGTGAGAAGTGCTGATTCGTGCTGCGGTCTCAACAAGAAGCACGCAGAGTGCGCGGACTGCGGCTGTCCATTGGAAGGTTCGTGCGGTGCCGTAGGCGCCGCCGGTTTTTCCGCGCACTGATTCAAGCGCGCCTCCCAGCGCATGGTGCGAGAAGACCACCCGGGAGAGCTCCGGAGAATTCGGAGACGAAAAATATAGCGATATTTGAGCCACGTTAACGCCTGATAAGTATTGACTATACTGTCGGGAAGATTGTGCGAAAACTCAATATCTTCCGAATTCTTCGGGGGATTCCTGCCTCTAAACGAATGCCGGAAAGGCTCGTAGAATTAATCGCAAATAGAGCACTTCAGTGGAGGCTGCGGGATGGAAAAAATATGTGTGCAAAGCGGCGAGCGATTTGCGGTTAGTGAGGCGGACGTGGAGTTCTACCGGCAGTTCGGTGTGCCTGCGCCATCGATGTCTGTGCGCGAACGGCTCCGGCGGCGCATGATGCACCGCAATTTCAGGAATCTATATCGCCGTTCCTGTTCGGGAACGGGAAAGCAAATCATTTCAATGTATGATGCTGACGCGCCATTTCCAGTCTACGACGCGCAGTATTGGTGGTCGGATCAATGGGACGCACAAACCTTCGGGCGGGAGTATGATTTCTCGCGGCCGTTCTTTGTGCAGTATGCGGCGCTCAAAGCGGCTGTGCCGCACATGTCAATAATGAATTCGAAGTCGGAGAACTGCTGGTTTTCCAACTTCGCCTTCGAATCTAAGAACTGCTACCTCGTCTTCGGCTGTGTGCGCAATGAAGACTGCCTTTATGGCCATATCGTGTGGCAGTCCGAGAAGTGCATGGACAATCTTTATATTTACGAATGCAAGTGGTGCTCAAATTCCATCGATCTGGTTGGCTGTTATGACGTGCACTACTCCACGGAGTGCGTCAACTGCCAGGAGAGCTATTTTCTTCATGATTGCCAAAACTGCCAATCGTGCTTCGGCTGCACCAACCTGCGCAAGCGCAGCTATTGCCTGTTCAATGAGCAGCTTACGCGCAAGGCATACGAAAAACGCATGGCCGAACTGCTGCCGCTGAGCACGGCCAAGGTCGATGAACTAAACCGGTGGTTAGCCGGGGAGAAAGCCGGACGCGCGGTTTATCCGCCGGCGTTTGCCAGTCAGGCAGAGGAAATTACGGGAGATCACTTGTATTTCTGCCATAACCTCACGCATTGCTTCGATGTGAAGCGCAGTGAAGACGCAAGTTACTGCTTCACAGTTTACGATGCCGTGCAGGCGCGCGATCTTTGCTTTGGGTCGGGCCGCTTTTCCGTGGAGTGTATGGCCGTGCTGAACTGCGAAGAGATGCTCTGCTCGCACATGTGCACCGATTCCCATAATCTGGCCTACAGCGAATTTTGTTACGCTAGTCACGATCTGTTCGGCTGCAACGGTTTGCGCCGTGCTGAGTATTGTATTTTGAACAAACAGTATAAAAAAGACGAATACCATGCGCTGCGCCGCCGGATTATTGAGCAAATGAGAGAGAGCGGCGAGTGGGGTGAGTTTTTTCCGGCCGGACTCTCGCCGTTTGCCTATAATGAGAGCGTTGCGCAGGAGTATCTGCCGTTGGATAACGAACAGGTTCTCGCGCGCTCTTTGCCGTGGAAAAGTTCGCTCGATTATCCGAGACATGCGGCAGCACTCTCACCGGCGGCTCCGCCTGCGATAGACGAAGCTTCGCCAGACTGTGTAGAGCGGACATACGTGTGCGCTGAGACGTGCAAACCTTACAAGATTACAGCTGCCGAGTACGACTTCTGCCGCCGCACCGGCATCCCGCTTCCCATGCTCTGTCCCGATGTGCGGCATCTGCGCCGGATGGCGATGCGCATGCCGCGCGAGCTTTGGGAGCGTACCTGTGCTTGCTGCGGCACCGGTTTTCGTGCTGCCTATCCGCCCGCGGCTCCTGCGCGGGTGCTGTGTAAAGAATGCTATCAGCGTGCGCTAGAAGCGCCAGACACTCAAGACGGCATAACGCGCCAGAGCGCTCCCTAGCAAAGAGCCATTAGCTGTAATATCTCACAGCTTCGGGCTGTAAGATATTACGGCTAACGCAACGCCTGGACGGCGTTGCCGAATTTCGAGCGTAGCGAAGAAATTCGCTGCGACACTGTGTCGGGGCACGTGGGGCCCCCGACACAGTGTGGAGCAGCGCGAAAAGGCCCAAGGACGGGCCTTTTCGCGTAACTTACCTAGCCGTGATATCGCCTTGTGAGATATCGCGGTTAGGGTTGTTAGTCAGGCGGGCGGTTTGATGCGGGCTGGTTGTTCAAGAGCATGGAGGAGGGGAGGATGAGGAGCCCAAAGAAAAGAAAGGTCCATTCATCAAGTCGTTGGCCGAAACAAAGCCAGCGCGCAAAAAGCACTAGGCAAAGAATATCGGCAGCGCAGATGAGAAGCAGCGAGCTCGACTTACGCAAGCTGCGGGGCCCGGAATTATCTTGTGAAAAAGCAAGGGCTGCATATAGCGCGCCGTACACGGGTGCTGCCTGGAGATAATCATGAGCCCAGAGGTAAGGAGCGAGCATGAGGCAGAGCAGCATGTTGAAGCTGGGAGAGAAGACAGCAAGCTGCTTTGCTTTAAGGCTCTGCCAAAAGATAAGCACGGAAAAAACTGCTGATGGCGCAAGAAGAACCGCCGGGTGTTTGAGCTGAAAAAAGTGGCCAAGCGCACTGGGCAAGCTTGCATTGGTTATTCCGGTTAAGATGCGTGGTGCTTCGTCAACGCGGAGCATGAGCAGATACATCGTGAAAGCTTGGGGTTGAAAGGCGAGAACTACGGCGCAGGAGACAAGCAGGCCGGCGCTCAGTCCGGCTATCAGGCGAAATCTGCGATACGCCAGAGTATAGCCAAGAACGGCGGCATAAACCGGCAAGAGCTGATGGGCGCGAAGAAGGGAGACTGTAAATACTGCGCCGGCAAGAAACGGGTGCTTGGCGTGCCAGGCAAACAACACGCAGAGTGCCGCAAGTGCGAAGGGGGTCATGGAGCCTGTAAAGGCTGCGTAGCAGGCAAGTAGAAAAGGGGAGAAGAAGACTGCGAGCGCGGGCAGGGAGCGCAGCATACGCGGCTGGTGATAAATATATGCGCGGCAAAAGATATCGGACGCGGCAAGCGGCACGAAGAACGCAAAAATAAGGTATAGCTCTCTTGCATGTTCCAAGGGGAGGAGAGCAAAAGGAATGACGGGCACGAGGACGAGCGGGTTGCTCCAGACCAGCAGGTGCGGTGTCTCAGCGGTGGTGTAGCGGACATAAGTTGAGGGATGCGGCAGAGCATAGGGGTTCATTCCGGAAATCAAGTGCCGGGCGGCCTGCCAGTAAATTGAGAAATCGAGTACGGGAAAGGTATTCCAGCTTGCTGCGGCAAATGCGGCACTGACAAGCAGATAGAAAAAGAATCGCCGCTGCCTCGCAGTTTGAAGCAATATTTCCCCGATGCCGTGTGTCATATTACCGTAAGTGAGCTCTTGCAATCAAATACCAGAAATGCGCTTATCTTGCTTGTGTTCTTTGGCTGGGGGTTGTGCCAGGCGCGGAATTGTATCAAGTAAAGAGGAGTTTCAAGTTTAGGCATCAAGAAGCAGATTGGCGCGGGATGGATCTATCGGTTCTTTTGCTCACCCTAAATGAAGAGAAAAATGTGGGACCGATCATCGCCCGGGCGGTGGAAGAACTTTCCACCTTGCGTATTGTCTACGAAATCATTGTTGTTGACGGGGGGTCCGATGACGACACCGTGCGTATTGCACGTGCTGCGGGTGTGCGGGTGGAGCTGCAGCGCGAGAAAGGCTACGCGGCGGCGCTGAAGGAAGGGGTTGCTCTGGCAAAAGGGCAATGGATAATTACGCTTGATGTTGACGGGAGTCATCCCCCGGCCCTGATCTCTGCACTATGGGCAAAGCGCGATGCTGCAGAATGTGCGGTGGCAAGCCGCTTTGTCCCTGGGGGGTCATCGGAGGCGCCGCCTCTGCGCCGAATGCTCTCTAAGGTGCTCAGCATGGTTTATCCGCGGTTTCTTGCACTTCCGGTGCGTGATGTCTCCAGCGGCTATCGCCTGTATAGGCGCGATGTCATAGCAGACCTGCCGCTCGTCTCGCGCAACTTTGCTGTGCTGCTAGAAATCCTCATCCATCTTGTGGCCGCAGGGCGGCGTGTTTGTGAAGTTCCGTTGGTCTATCGGGTCAGAGAGTCCGGTTCGTCTAAAGCACGTATTTGGCGCTTTGGACTCTCCTACCTTCATGTTTTGAAGCGTATGTGGAGCGTGCGTAATTCTGCTGCTGCGGCTGATTATGACAGCCGGGCTTTTGACAGCATTATCCCGCCGCAGCGTTATTGGCAGCGGAGGCGATACGCAATCCTTCGGGATTTTATTGCGGAAACCCCCGGTCTTGTTGTTGATGTCGGCTGCGGCTCAAGCCGGACTATTCAAAGTATGCCAGAGGCAGTTGCGGCAGATTTTTGGCTTCCTAAATTACGTTATCTCGCGCGGACTAACCCGCTGCGCTGCCGCTTGACGATCTTCCGCCTGCCATTTAAGGATGCTGCGTTTGATACGGCTGTGTGTTCTCAGGTTATCGAACATGTGCCGTATGATGAGAGCATATTTAGCGAACTAAACCGGGTATTGAAGGCCGGGGGACGGCTGATTATCGGTACCCCCGATTACGGACGGTTCTGGTGGCCGGTCATTGAGTTTTTTTACCAAAAGATTCTACCCAATGCGTATGCTGATGAGCACATTACGCATTATACGCGGGCAAAGTTGCGCGTACTGCTCGAACGGCATGGATTCGAGGTGTTGGAAGAAAAGTATATTTGCGGCGGAGAGCTGATCGTTTTGGCGAAGAAGCGCTGCGCAGCAGACGCTATTCCTCCTCATCAAGCTCATTGAGCAGATCGTCATACTGCCGCTGTTCGTCTGTCTGCGGCATCAGCTCTTCTTTGAGCTGCTCATAGACATTAAACACAATCGGGCAGACTTCGCAGTTCTCGATCACGTTCAAGAGGCGCGAGGCGAAGTGTTTCTTATGAAGGTGAGGGTAGGAGCGGCAGTCTTTGGGCCGCAGCTTGTAGACGCTGCACTTGTTGTCCGCCAGAAAAGGACAGGGCGCTGTGTTGAAAATCATCAGTCCCGGCTCCTCCGCCGGCTTGAGATACTTTTGCTGGAAAGTGTCCGGAGTCATCTTTAGTCCCGCAGTGAGGCGTGTGATGTCCGATGGTGCCAGCAGCGGCAGCATTTCACGGCAACAGTTGCCGCAGGCGGTGCAGTCGATTTGTTCAGAGATTTCCACGTGCAGCCGGTGAACAAGATCATCGAGTTCCCGTGCGGAAGGTTCTTCCTCCCACTTGAGAAACGTGCGGAAACGGAAGTTTTGCTTTTCTTGTTTTTTCGAGATGTCTTTGATTCGTTTAAGGTCGGTTTCGATAAACATTGGTTCTTCCTCCGTTAACGCAGATGACCCTTGCCGTGCACGATCCCTTTAATGAAAGAGGGAAGCGGCAAATCGATGCGCACGGAGGGCGGGTTTTGCTAGTTGGCATCGCTCGCCGTGAAAACCTCTTCAAGATCGCGCCGCGAGTACGTTCTGAAAGCGACCATCGTCTCGGTTTTCTCGATACTTGCGACCTTTAGCATTTTGTTGGTCACGATATCGGACAGTGATTCCGGTGTTTTTACTTTGACAACTGCGGCAAGGTCGAAGGAGCCTGTGATCGAGTAGACTTCCGAAATGCCATCTATTTCAACCAGTTCCTGCGCCGTGCTGTCGATTGTACCGCGCGCGCAATGGATGAGAACAAAAGCCGTCAACATATAACCCCAAGTCCCTGAAGCGAAAGAATCAATCTCCTTATTGCTGCGTGATCCTTGCATGAGCGGGCGGGTCCGTCAATTCATGTATGTTTAATGCTTGTCTAGTATGAACGAGAGCAGTTTTTTTACATACGGCTGGCGGCCGGCGGTTGTTGTTTTCATCTTTCCCATTTTGGCTGCTAACTCGTTGAGGATTACCGTCATTGACTGATAACGGTCGTCTGCGTCTTTTTCCGTGCATAAACCGACAAAAGTCTCAAACCAACGCGGGATACCGCGTGCTCTAGAGGCGAGCGCCGGAATTGGCGCGGTATAGTGCATCAGCGCAAGCGTTTCGTAATTGTTGCTGTAAAAGGGTAGTTCACCGGAAGCCATCTGGTAGGCAATGATGCCCAGAGAATATATATCTGTCCGGAAGTCGACCTTTTCACCCCTGAGCTGTTCTGGCGACATATATTTCGGTGTACCGACGGTGTGGTCGCGCTGAGTGATGGTGTGACCGATGCCTACCGGGCGCGCCAGACCGAAATCTACGATTTTCACAGTACCTGTTAATGTGAGCAGAATATTTTCAGGCTTCAAATCGCGATGAACAATCCCGTTGCGGTGGGCACAATCGAGCGCCAGTGCAGTGCCGTGAAGTATGCGAACGACCTCAGAAAACTCAAAGGGTGGGTTATGATGCGTTAAGTGATCGGCTACTGAGCCGCCATCGATGCACTCCATTACATAATAACTATGAGCCCCGCGCAGATGACTAAAATCAAAAGCCTTAACGATGTTCGGGTGCGACAGATCTGACAACAGCTTGTATTCTCTCGCAAAACGCTGAAACGAATCGAGTCTTTGCTGCTCATCTTCAAACAGCTCCCAGCTCAGAAGCTTGAGCGCGAGAACTTGGTGATGATGCTCAGTATCAGCGACCCGGTATACATCTGCCTGTCCTCCGTGACCCAAAACCGCAAGCACGCGGTAACGATCGTCGATCAGGTCCCCTTGCTCATATCCAAGAAGAACGTTGCAGTCCATAAATTCTCCGCGGCGGGCGATAAGTGCCAGCCTCATTTCTAAGTATTCGTTAACACAGAGCGATGAGCAGGACACGCTGCAAAGCCTAAGCTTTTCGCGAAAAAAGCCCCGACACGACGTGCGCAGCGGCTATTTCGGCTAGTTTTGGCCAGGCTTTTCTATTTCGGGATGCGGGCCCTTTGATTTCTTTACTAAGTTATGCGAGTTTATCGAGATGCTTCTCTGAAGCTGGTTTTCACTAGGTCTTAGTAGTTGAGGGTAGAAGTTGTGAGCTATTCCGGGAACACCGGGAGTGCAGCCGTCAAGCGCTGCGCGCGGGTTTACCCTGGACTCGGCGAACAAAAGAAAGACTTCACGGCTGTTCTCCTTGGAGGAGCAGAAGCCGTCGAGGTGTTCGACCGGGTTGCTGAATGTCTTCGCCGGCAGGGAGTGGACGTTGTTGCTGTCCAACTTCCCGGCTTTGGCAAGACTGCAGACGAATTGCCAAAGTTGTCTGCTGCTGAAGTAATTGAAGGGATCGCGCTAGAAATAGCGGCGGCCTGTCGCTCGAAACGAGTTGTTCTTCTTGGTCACTCCATGGGTGCGCTGCTTGGCGTAACGCTGCTCGGGGGCGAACGGTTGAAACAGGAGGTGGAGATCTCCGGTTTTCTCCAGCTTGCTCCGGCTTATGTGTTACGTGATTGGGCGGCGGGTCTTCTCTGTCGGCTGGTGATTGCCGGTGTGAGCCTGATGCCTCGCCGGGTGCTGAACGCGCTTAAGCTTTTTGCACCGGTGTGCGGGCCGCTCATCAAAGGCGGACTTGCCTTGCGGTTCCTGAGGATGAAAATCCCATGGCGCGGGCCATACGAGCGGCGCTGCTTGGATGCGGCGTTTATGGAGGAACCGCGCGATGCGGGGGTGGCGGAAGTGTTCACGGAATTTCTCCCGCTAAGTGCGGGGACGTACTATTTCAGCTTTCTGTATCGGGCTCTTCGCGTGCTGCAAGCGCAAGAAATTGTGAGCTTGATCGTCGATCCTGAAAAAGACGCCATGGTGATGCGGGCTCCGGAATGGGTAAGGCGGCGATGCGCTGGGCCCCCGCCGTTGGTGATGGGTGATGCAGGGCATTTGTGCCCGCGCTACAAGGCCGAAGAGGTCTGCCGAGTGCTTCTCGAACTCGCAGCCGGTTGATGTCAAAGGTCACCACAAATTCCTGGGGTCAGGGCAGCTTCGCCGGGACCCCAGGTTTTCACTTCTCTGGGCGTGATGACTCACGGTTCCCGGCGCAGATTGGAGCAGCGCGAAACGGCCTGTCTGTGAACATTTTACTTTAATGTTACCAACGATCACCCGAGAGAATGCTCATGCATCCAGCGCGCGATCAGGAATCTGTAAGGAGTAAAACTGGCTCCCCGGGTAGGACTCGAACCTACAACCCTGCGGTTAACAGCCGCATGCTCTGCCGATTGAGCTACCGGGGAATGCGGCAGAAGCTGGAAGTTTTGGCCTAGATTGCTTTAGTTGTCAAGGGACGTTATCCTGAGCCGGAAAAGCCGCCGTTTGGAGTTATTCCGGATACTTGCATCGGCCGGCGGCAGCAATCAAAGCTTGGGAATTATGGAATCGGCAATACACGGTCGGGAATTAACGGAGCTTCTGGAAGATGCGGCAGACGGACTCCCCGGTGCGCTGGAAGCGTTCTTTTGCGCACTCCTCGATGCCGAGGTTTACGTGCCGCTTGCCCGGGAAGGTGCGCAGTGCCAGCTTCCCGCGGTGGTCGGACAGAGCGGTGCCGGTGACCACGGCTTTGTCACGGTCATGCAGGAAGGGGACGAATGCGTGCCGATTTTTACCGAAGAAGCGTTTGTTGCCGAGTGGGCGGCGCAGTCCATACCCGTAGAGCGCAAACGGTTCGAATCGCTGCTTTGGATGATCAGCGAGGATACCTGGTTGTACTTAAACGCTAACCAAGAGGTCGGCAAAGAAATTACCCCGTGGGAAATCGAATTGCTGAAGAAAGGCCGCGATGCAGTTCCCGAACTCGCCGCCGCCCAAAGCGAACATCATCCGGAAGAAATCGAGGTGAACAGTGATACTGCGATTTACCCGGAGCTTAAGCGTCAGTTGATAGCCGTTCTCGAACTGGTGCCCGAACTCGAAGAGGCGTTTCTCGTCGGCATCAAACAGGGTGCGGAAGAATACGAACGTCCTGTGCTTGGACTTAAATACCGCAAGTCCGCACCGGGCAAGAAGGAGTTCATCCGGGCTGAAATCAAAGCGCTTGCCGAAGGCGATGAATCCGGCGCCGCAAGCGGCATTGCTGTTTTTGACGATCTCGACCAGCGCACCAGCCCGAACCACGCGCTGTTTGAAGACGCAAAGCCTTTCTACTTCGCCAAACGCCCGGAGAGAAAAACTCTCAATGCCGGAGCGAAGGTGCTCTCGAAAGTACGCGCAGCTTTCAGCGGCAAGGAAGCGGAGAACCTGCGCGAAACAAAGCCCGAAGATGAGGAGGATTAGCGGGGTGTAATCTATTGCCCCTGTCTGGCCGCGGGTGCCTATGGAAACGGAAAAAATGCTGCTCGCGCTGAGTGAAGGTGGCGCCTTGGCCGAGAATGAACTGCGCGAAGTGCTGGCCGTGCTGGAAAGCGCAGAAAGCAAAGATTTTGCCTGCGGTCCTTCGGTTGATGACGTCTACGAATGCCTGCTCGTCTTGGGCAAAACAAAGCTCAGCCAATACCGGCGCATTATCGAAAAATTCCTGGAAGCTGAAGATGCTCTGACCGTGGCCCTGGTCCTGGAAACGCTTTGTCTGCGCTGGGAGCTTACTGCGGAATATCTCGAACAAGTAATCAGCTTCGCTTTGGGAGCGCCATGGGACAAGGATGAAGACGTGCGGCAAACAGCGCTGAAAATACTGGGGGAGTATATGTATGCAAACCGCCGTGAAGCTGCACTAGTGCCTGCCGCATTGCCTAAGAGCAAACTGCACTTGCTCCATGTACTTGATCTGCTGCGCAGCGTGTTCGCCGACGAAGAGGCGCAGCAGTGGACCCGGCAAAGCGCTTACTATGCCCTGTGCCGGGCCGCAGGCCGGAACTGGGACGAACTGCCTCCTGAGTGCAAAGCACTCGATTTGAGCGCAGAATCAGCGGACCTGGACCAAGATGTGCTTCGCTATGTGGCGGAGCTTTTGTGCCGGAAGGAGTCCAGCACCGCTTCCTCAAACTCCAGCGAATAATCATCAAGGTCGTTGTCGCTGAGCGCCTCCGGGCTTTCGATGCGGTATTCTTCGCTTGTCCAGCTCCCGAGATCGATTAGCTGACAGCGCACACTGCAGAAGGGCCACGAAGGGTGCTTCTCGCGCTCTGTCGGTTTATTGCAGATTGGACATTTCATAACTGCTACGGGGGCTCGAGTAATTGTTGCCGTGGTTACATTCTAATCTAAACTGAGGCACTCGCCAAAGCAGGGTGTTACGCCCCATATTCCCGGTCCCGACCTTCCCGACTTGGGTGTGCTGGACTTCGCAATGCGGGGAAAACGGTGTAGCGGAGCAAAAGTCAAAAGGACCAAAGGAAAGTGGAGCGGGAGACGGGACTCGAACCCGCGACGTCAAGCTTGGGAAGCTTGCATTCTACCACTGAATTACTCCCGCATCTTACGAGGCAACATCGAAACTGCGCCATAATGCGTAATTAGTTATGTGCGAAACAGCCGCCAAGTGCAAGAGGACAGCACCGTATCCGAGTTGATTGCTAATAAAACACTTTTGTTACCCGCAGCGTTTAGGTAGACTTGCTTTCGATTTTCAGGAGGGACTATGGCGCTTAGAGATCAAATTCAAGAGGACTTGAAGAACGGCATGCGGGCGCACGACCAGCACCTTGTTATTACACTGCGCAGCCTGCTTGCCGCCGTCAAACAGATCGAAGTGGATTCGCGAAGCGAGGCCAGCGAAGAACAGGTGATCAACGTGCTGATGCAGGAAGTGAAAAAACGGCGTGATACCCTCAAATACGCCGAGCAGCAGCAGCGCCAAGATATGATTAAACAGAACAACGCGGAAATCGCGATGCTGCAAAAATACCTTGGCGAGCAGCTTTCGCGCGAGGAACTTGAACGGATCATCGATGCCGCGATTTCCGCCGGAGCAGACAGCATCGGCAAGGTCATGGGTGTGCTGAATAAGGAGCATAAGGGCCGCTTTGAAGGCCGCTTGGCAAGCGAAATTTGCAGAGTGAAATTCGCTAAATAAAGGCGCATGGAGGTTTTGACAGATGGCTGATGGAAATTCACCAATGCGGGCGAAGGATGTGGTCTCCGGCGCGGTCGCGGCCCTGTTGCCCCTTTACGCTGAAACTGAAGATGACTTGCCCGAGAGCATCCATCACGGAGACCCTAACCCCCGGCAAATTATCGCTGCGCTGCGATTGCTGATCGATGTGATGTTTCCTGGCAAGAATTCCGGCGGCTTGGCTGAGGCGGGTGAACTGTCGGCGTTTTTGGACAATGCTCTGGCCCAGATTTGGGATCTGCTGCTTGCTGAATGTGAACGCGCGATTCCGTTTCGCTGGATGGGCCGCGCGGCACAAAGCGAGGGGACTCAACCCGATACAGACCCCCGGGGCGAAGCACGGCGCGTTGTAGCAGCTTTCTTTGCCAAGTTGCCGGAAATCCGCCGCACGCTGCTGTGTGATGTGCAGGCTGCGTATGACGGCGACCCGGCAGCGCTTACTTTTGCCGAAGTTAAGGCGGCTTATCCCGGACTGCTGGCCGTTGCTTCCCACCGCATAGCGCATGAGCTTTACTTGCTTGGTCTGCCGGTCATTCCGCGCATTATGAGCGAGTGGACCCATACAAAAACGGGTATTGATATCCACCCAGGAGCGCGCATCGGGCGCGGGTTTTTCATCGATCACGGTACGGGAGTGGTCATCGGTGAAACGACGGAAATCGGAGAGAAGGTGAAGATTTATCAGGGAGTCACGCTCGGTGCAAAAAGCTTCCCCCTGGATGAACAAGGGCGTCCGGTCAAACATATCAAACGTCATCCGACAGTGGAGGACGGCGTGGTGATTTACTCCAATGCTTCGATCTTGGGTGGCGACACGGTGATTGGCGCAGGTTCCACTATTGGCGGCAACGTGTTTCTTACAACGAGCGTGCCGCCCGGCAGCGTGGTGCTTTCGCCGGGGGTGCAGCCGCGCATTAAGACGGAAAACGAGGCATAACTCCGCGCGGCTTGGGCAGAGACAAAGCGCACGCTGATGGCTGAGAAGAAAAGCAAAAAAGAAGAGCAAGCACCAGCGGGGAAGACGCGCAAGAGAGGTGAAGAACTGCCGGATGTGGAGCCGGCGTCCGGGTCGCCTAAGCGCATGGTTATTGCCGCAGCGTCTCTGGTTCTCGTCGGGCTGCTCGTGATGATCTTGACCATTGTGCTTCTTCGCGCGGTGCGGCCCGCGAAAAAACCGCTTGCCGTTCGGCACGCAGTGCGCGAGGCACTGGTGGCAGACCCCGATGGGGTCTTAAGCGGCGCGGTGGCTGCGCCAGCGCCTTTTGTCATTAATACCGGCTCCGAGAGCAGCTTTTTTACGGTGGCGTTCTCGGTTGAGTTCTTCGATTTCGAGGTGCCGGAGGAGTTTACGTTACGTGAGGCGCAGATCCGCGATGCGGTGCTCGCCGTGCTGGGCAAAAAGACGCAGCAGGAACTGATGTCAGATATCGGACGGGAAAAGCTGCGAGTTGAACTGCTGGATGCTATCAACCAATTTTTGCCGGTGGACAATCAGGCCGTTGATATCTTTTATACGAAATATCTGCTGCAGTAGCGGAGATGCGTATGACCGCACGAACCGGGCTGGTGCTGGACAAATTGTTCGCGCGTCATGACACGGCACCAGGACACCCGGAGCGGCCCGAGCGGTGTCTGGCGCTGGTTGAATATCTTGAGCGTGAAGGTCTTGCTGACAAATGCCGCACTGTGGCTCCGGAAAGAGCGGTTTTGGCCGATGTCGCCTGCGTCCACACTCCGCAATACCTGGAGCGGCTGAAGCGCGCCTGTGCCGAGGGAGAGCCGTATATTGATACTCCGGACAGTAGCATCTGCAAAGAATCGTTCGAAATAGCGCTTTATGCGGCAGGAAGCGCGATGCGCTGCGTGGACTTAGTGATGGCGGGGGAGATTGAAAACGCTTTTGCGTTGGTGCGCCCGCCGGGGCACCATGCCGAAGCCGGCTGCTCAATGGGGTTCTGCCTGCTTAATAATATCGCGCTTTGCGCCCAGCGCCTGCTTGCCCGCTGGGGGTTGACCCGTGTGTTGATCGTAGATTTCGATGTGCATCACGGAAACGGCACGCAGCATCTATTCGAAGCAGACCCGCGGGTGTTGTTTTTCAGCATGCACGGCCATCCCAATTCGTTTTATCCCGGAACGGGTTATGAGCATGAACGGGGGCTGGAGGCGGGCTCCGGCACGACGATTAACTGTCCGATGCTGCCGGGATTCGGCGATGATGAATACCGCCGCGCGTTTTATGAAGTGCTCATACCTGCGGCAGAGTCGTTCCAGCCCGAGTTCGTGCTCGTGTCAGCGGGATTTGACGCGCACCAAGATGATTGGATAAGCCGTATCGCGCTTGATGACTCATCGTATGAATGGCTCTCACGAGGCATCGTCTCGCTGGCCCAGCGGTGGGCCAGAGGGCGGGTAGTCAGTCTGCTCGAAGGCGGCTATAACCTCGATGCGCTCTGCCGCTGTGCCGCCATTCATTTAAGGGAGCTGCTTGCCGCACAAAGCGCGGCGTAAAGCAATCTCCTCAATGAGCGGAAGCACAAGCTCGGGAGAAGAAATCCGGTAGTCGGCGCAGGTTGCTCCGGGCCCGACACGTACCGCGATGCCGCCGGAGCCGTTGGCGGCGCCAAACATTTCTTCATCTGTGGCATCGTCTCCCGCACAAATAATCAACGCGCCAGTGCGGCCTGTGCGGGATTTCAGGTACCAGTTAAGAAACGCGCCTTTACCGGCATACATTGAGCGCGCCTCGATCACTTTTTTTCCGAAAAGAATATCCATATCTGGAGCACCGGCAGCCTCCTTTAGGCGCGCGGCAAACACCGAAAGTGTTTCAGCGGCAGGTGCGGTGCCTGCATTGCGATAATGCCAAGCGACAGACAACTCCTTTTCCTCAACGAAACTCCCGGGAACCTCTGCTGCCCAGGCACGCATCTGAGCCCGAGCGCTGTCCAGCCATCGCGGTGGAGAATCTTGCAGGAGCGGAAGGGTTTCACCGCGGCGGCTGTCATAGAATAATGCTCCGTGTTCGGCGGCGAAATCAATACCGAGCCCGTCGAGCTGCTCCTGGAGAAACGCTCTGGTCCGCCCGCTGACGAGGACTAATGTCGTGCCCGGTAGGGTGGCGATACGCAGTAGAGCGCTGCGATCATTTGCGGATAGTCCGGCGAGCTCGGGTGTACGCTCCAGCGCAACCAGCGTGCCGTCGTAATCGAGGAAAATAAGAAGCGCGGCGGCAGACTCCGCCCGGGAAAGCAGTGCTTGTCTGGTATACTCGTGTGCTAGGTCTTGTGTCATTTCTGCTTCAGCCATGATCGACGCCGGATGAGTCAGTCTTCTTGCAGGCGGAACTCGGAAATTTCGCGGCTGAGCTGTTCCTTCTTGCGCACTTGCGCGGCATCAATCAGCATGCGTCCGGCCCAGCGGTAGACGTTGAACTGCTGGATTTGCTCGCGCATGCTCTGCATGCGCCGGTTCTGTTCAGCAAGCGGCATTTGCAGCGCAAAGTCAATTGCTTGTGCGCACTGATCGATATTGTATGGATTTACAATTAGTGCTTCCGGCAGTTCGCGCGAGGCGCCGGCGAACATGCTGAGGATCAATACCCCGCCGAGGTCGCTTCGTGCACCGACAAATTCTTTCGCCACGAGATTCATGCCGTCGTGCAGACTGGTGACGAGGCAGACATTGGCGGCGCGCAGGTACTCCAGGACTTCCGCCGGTGAATGATGGCGCTCGAGCACGAGAATCGGCGGGTTGGCGAGTTCACCGAATTTATTATTGATCCGTTCAGCTTCCGCAAAGGCATGAGCGCGGAATTGGCGGTAAGCGTCAAGCTTGGAGCGGCTGGGCGCGGCAATTTGAATCATCGTGAACTGGCCGCGCCACTGGGGATGGATATCGAGCATGCGCTCCACGGCAAGAAAGCGCTCGAGGATGCCCTTGGTATAGTCGAGCCGCTCGACGCCGACAGCGATTAGACTGGTCTCGGAAAGATTGTGGCGCTTGATTACGGCGCTTCGGCAAGGCTGATTGCCCGGCGCATCTTGCGCATGCGGCGGCGGCCAGGCAATAGAAATCGGATAGCTCTTGACCGAGGTCAGTTCTCCCTGAAAGGAAACCGTAGCATGCGAGCGGTCGATGCGGCATTCAAGAAAACGGTCGACTGTCTCAATGAAGTTCGTGGTGTGGAGCCGGGTGTGAAAGCCGAGAATGGTGCTGCCGAGCAGTCCCTCGAGGATCTCGCGCCGCCAGGGGCAGATGCCGAAAGCTTCGGGATTGGGCCAGGGGATGTGCCAGAAGGTGATAATCACGGCGTTGGGAATCTGCTTGCGAATCAGCGCAGGAAGAACGGCGAAATGATAGTCCTGCACGAGAATTACCGGTGTTTTAGTCTGCGCTTCACGGATGACGGCATCGGCGAAGCGGCGGTTCGCCCGGTTATAAAACTCCCAGTCGGTGCTGCGAAATACCGGGCGCGTATGCGCAATGTGGCACAGAGGCCAAATGCCTTCGTTGGCAAATCCATAGTAATAACCATTTTCTTCTTCTTCGGTGAGCCAGACGCGGCGCAAATTATAGAGAGGTTCGCCGGGAGGAACGGCGACACGGTCTTGGGCATCGACGACTTCCCGGTCAGCGCTGCCGCTGCCGTGTGCGATCCAGGTGCCGGAGCATGCTTTCATTACCGGCTCTAAGGCCGTAACCACGCCGCTTGCTGGAATTTGGACTTCAATGTCGTCGCCGCGCCGGTTGTGAATATACGGTTCGCGGTTGGCAACGACGAGGATATTCTCCCCCGAAAGATGCTTAACGAGTATGTCTTTTAGTGTCTCCGGGTTCCAAATTACTGTCCCTGCTTCCTGCAAACGGCGGTCGGATTCAATATCCGTGATTAACGAACGCAGATCCTTCAAGAGCGGAAGCATCTCCGGCATCGAACGCAGATGCGGATGCTGAACCTCGCCGCGCTCCTGGATTATTGTCCGCATGTTCTGCATCCAGCCGCGCCAGCTCCAGCGGGCAATCGCCACGGTAATCAGCGAAACGATGCCGCCGGTCAGCAAAAAGAAGAGAAACACATAAAATCGTGCTTCCCCGGAACGGCGCACGGCAAAGCTTAAATCATGCACAAAGATTAACGTCGCCAGCGGAGTTTCGCCGTCATGCAGATGCGCCGCACTGACATGCACCGGACCTGAAGGAAGATTGATGACCGAGTGAGCCGGCTTGTCCTGCAGTTGAAAAGCGCGGCAGACGATCTGTTCTGGAAAATGAACTGTGCGGTAGATCATGTTGCTGTGTGCGTCGCAGAGCGCGGCTGCATAAAGCCGTTCATCGAGCGTTACGCGGTTCATTACAGAACGAATTTCTTCATTTGCGCTGTGCTTGATTAGCGGCACGAGACCTTGCTCCATGGCGATGGCGGCAAAACGGGTCCGGATATTGAGATCGCGCACAAACCACGTGCGAGTAAATTTATCGGCTAGAAATACGCTGAGATATGCAAGGAGAGTCAGCGCCAGGAGCAGCGGAAGCACAAAGCGAAGTGCAAGGCGCATATTATTGTCTCCCCTAAGTCGTGCGGATAATATTTCGCGAACCAATGCTTTCTACGAGATTATCTGATTATGTATAGTTGGAAAAGCACAACGGAATGTCAAATTGTTCGTTTTTCCGCAGGATTATGGTGATTTGACGGGATCATCTTGCATGTCGAGGCCCGTGAATTATCATGTGTTGACCGTCTAAGTGCAATTTATTGATATAAAGCCAAGCATATGCCGCCGCTGAAAATCAAGAAACCATTTACGCGCTTAGAGGACGATCCGCTCTGGTACCGTGATGCAATAATTTACGAACTGCATGTTAAAGCGTTTTTTGACAGCAGCGGCGACGGCATCGGGGATTTCCGCGGACTGTCGCAAAAGCTTGATTATTTGGCCGACCTTGGCGTAACGGCGATCTGGGTGCTGCCGTTCTATCCGTCGCCGTTTAAGGATGACGGTTATGACATATCCGACTACCGCAGTGTCCATCCGCAGTACGGCACATTGCGCGACTTTAAACACTTTTTGCGCGAGGCTCACCGGCGGGGCTTACGCGTGATTACCGAGCTGGTGGTAAACCACACCTCCGACCAGCATCCCTGGTTTCAAGCGGCGCGTAATGCCGAGCCCGGCTCGATCAAGCGCAACTATTATGTGTGGAGCGACACCGACGAGAAATTTCGCGAGAGCCGCGTTATCTTCTGTGATGCTCTGAAATCGAACTGGACTTGGGACAGCGTCGCCAAGGCTTACTTTTGGCACCGCTTTTACCCGCACCAGCCGGACTTAAATCTGAACAATCCGCGCGTGGTAAACGAGGTGATCAGAGTCCTGCGCTTTTGGCTGGATATGGGTATCGACGGCCTGCGGCTTGATGCCGTGCCGTATCTTTGCACGCGCGAGGGCACGAACAACGAAAATCTGCCGGAAACGCACGCAGTGCTCAAGCGGATGCGCAGTGTTGTGGACGGCCACTATAAAAACCGTATGCTGCTCGCTGAAGCTAACCAGTGGCCCGATGAAGTGCTGGAGTATTTCGGTGATGGGGATGAATGCCATATGGCGTTTCATTTTCCGCTGATGCCGCGCATCTTTATTGCGCTGAAGAAGGAAGATCGCGAACCAATCGTCGATATTTTTGCGCAGACGCCGCGGATTCCCGAAACCTGCCAATGGGCGGTGTTTTTGCGTAATCATGACGAGCTGACACTGGAGATGGTGACCAGCGAGGAGCGGGACTATATGTGGAGCGAGTACGCGGCGGACCCGCGGATGCGCCTTAATTTGGGCATCCGCCGCAGGCTTGCACCGCTGGTCGACAACAGCTTCCGGCGTATTGAACTGCTGAATAGTCTGCTCTTTTCCCTCCCCGGCGCGCCGGTCATTTATTACGGGGACGAAATAGGCATGGGTGACAATGTTTTTCTGGGTGATCGCGACGGGGTGCGCACGCCAATGCAATGGTCGTCCGACCGTAATGCGGGTTTTTCCACGGCCGATCCGGCCCGTCTTTACCTGCCGGTGATTATGGACCCGGTCTATGGTTATCAAGCCGTCAACGTCGAGGCGCAAAGCCGCGCTCCTTCTTCGATGCTGAATTTCATGAAACGGCTCATTGCGCTGCGCCGCCAGTATAAAGCTTTCGCCCGGGGGGATATCGAGTTTCTCAATCCGGCGAACAAAAAAGTGCTGGCGTATTTCCGCACCTACCGCGAGGAAGTTATTTTGTGCGTGGTGAATCTTTCGCGCTTCGTGCAGCCGGTGGAACTTGTGCTTGACAAGTATGCCGGGTGGTTTCCGATCGAAATTTTTGGCAGGACTGAATTCCCCCGCATCGGCTCCTTGCCATATTTCATAACTCTGGCTCCGCACGGGTTTTACTGGTTCAAACTGGAGCCGGCACCGCAGCCGATACGCAATGGTGCGTCCGAACAGAGAAGAGCGGGGGAAGTGCCGACGCTGATGGTTGAGGACCTCGAAGGCGAACTGTTTGAACGGCGTTATTTATTCCCGGAGATCGAAGAGGCGCTCTTGGAGTATGTTACGCGCCAGGGCTGGTTCAAGGCCCCTCCTGGTGCGGGTGTGAAACTTGCGATCGAGGAAACAGTAAAGATCGGTGCGCGGCTTTATTTTGTTTTTGTGGAAGTGGTGTTTGACGATCGCGTACAAGAGTTCTATTCGCTTCCGCTTCGCGTGGTCGCGGGCACGGTAGGGGAGCACCTGGCCGAAGAGGTCCCCGGCAGTATTGTGGCTTTTATCCGGACACCGCGCGAAAAAGGAGTTCTGGCCGATGCGCTGTCGGATAAAATCGCCTGTCAAGTGCTGCTGCAAATGCTTGATAATGAACGGCGGTTTGTCTCTTCAGGGCAGTCTGAATTGCAGAGCTTTTCTGAGCCGCTTCTTGGCGCGTTGCTGCACCAGCCCGAGACGCTGGGCGAAATATCCCTGATGCCGGTGACGCAATCTAATACTACAGTCAACTTCGGCAGCCGGCTGCTGCTAAAAGTATTTCGCCGCCTTGATGAGGGGGTAAATCCCGAACTTGAAACGAGCAGGTTTTTGGCAGATGAGACGAGCTTCCGCAACGCTCCGCGGCTTGGCGGGTGGCTGCAGCTTAAGCTGCGCGATGCCAAGGAAGTGACGGTTGGTGTTTGCCTGGAATACATTGAGCATAAGTCAAACGGCTGGGATTGGGCTGTTGATGGCGTGCGCAGTTTGATGGAAACGCAGTCGGCAGACGGACTGCCTGCGCTGCGCAGCGCGCAATTTCTCGGCGGGTCCGGGGAGGTTGATGCGCCGGTTTTGGCGATCCTTGGTCCGCGGCAGAAGACGTCCGTGCTTATCGGGCGGCGGCTTGCCGAGCTCCATCTTGCGCTGGCTGCGCCCGCCGGACGCAAAGCTTTTGCACCGGTTAAATATTTGCGCAGCGACGCGGAAAACGCCGGCACTGAAATCCATCAGCGGCTCACGAAAGTCAGTGCCTTGTTCAGCCAGGCAGGCAGCGAAATCGGAGACGGCTTAGATCTGCTTCGCGCTTTTATCGCGGGAGCGGACCGGCTCGTCGGGCGTGCCGGGCTGCTGAGTGAACAGCTTGCGCAGCTCTGCCAAGACGAGTTCTTTTATAAGATCCGTTGCCACGGGGATTTGCAGCTCAAGGAACTGCTGCTTACAGATCACGATGTGTTTTTTGTCGATTTCGAAGGTCATACCGGGGAGGCCGTTGCAAAGCGGCGTATGCTGTCATCCCCTGTAAAAGATGTGGCCCGGCTGCTCCGCTCACTGAGCGACGCGGCGTTTGATGCGGCATGCGGATACGGCGCTGAGCTGAGCGAAACTGCCGCGGAGGAGCGTCTGGGGCGGGAAAAAATAGCTGCTTTTTGGGTGCAGGCGGTTTCGGCGTGTCTGGTGGAAAGCTACCGCAGGACAATTAGGGATTCTGCGCTGGAGATGAGCGACAGGGTGTTTATGCTGCTTATCCGGCAGCACCTGCTTGCTGATATCCTGGCCGATCTGGAGCGGGTATATTTCGCTTCGCCGAAGAAGCTGCGCATCCCACTGCTTGGCCTTGGTGCGCACGCGATTATTGATGGCAAGTGAATGAGTTCAGCCGTTTTCCGGCTGGTCCTGAGGCGCGAGCCGTTCTCTTTTGGGACGAACGAGCGGCGGAGTCGGTTTTTCCAGTTCAAGGATCATCCGTCCGCGGTAGAAGACCGTGACGGTACCCGAGGATTCCGAAATTACAATAGCGATCGAACCGGTATGTGCTGAGAGTGATGCGGCTGCGGCATGCCGTGCGCCGAGACCGGAGCGAAGTGCAATGCGTTTTGCAGGAACACTAATATATGTGCCGGCGCTCTGGACGATGCCGTTCTGGTTGATGATTAATGCACCATCTAGCGCGGCAAGTTCGCGTAGCGTTTCATGAAAGCTGCGGTTAAGCACGCTGCGTGCATGTGCCGGGTGCCCGTGGAGAGGGTTCAGCATCATCTGATGGCAGTGCCCGGCAAGCTCTGCCGGCTCGCCGATAATAAAAGTCGTGCCGATCGGGCGGCCCTCACGCCCCTCTGCGGCAAAGTGCAGGGCGATATCAATAAGCGTTTCAAAGACGCCAGTGCTGGTCAGCGTTGCCAGGTGCTGGAGCCCTCTGCCGCCAAGCCAGGAGAAGTCGCGGTAGGGATTTACGATAAGAAGCGTGTCTAGGGCCGAGGCTCCTGAGACGCCGGAGATACAGATGATGCGTTCATCAAGCCGGAGGTAACCGTTAATCAACGCATGCAGAATGCTTAACTTGATGCGGCTTGTCCGGTTTAGTTTTTTAGCTGAGAGGCAGACGATGTTGTCGCGCGGCTCGAAGTGGCGATCCAGTTCCTCGCGCTTCATAGCCACCCAGATAATATCTTCACTGCGGCGCAGCAGCGTGATTTCCTGGATATCCTGCAGGGCATCGGCGTCAACGAGCAGCTTGTTGATGTCCAGCGCGCGGGCAAGGTCGAATGCATGTTCGGCGAGAAGCATAGACTCGCTGCGTTCGCGCCATAGCGCAACGCTGGGCAGCGGCTGCGGCCGGGAAAAATCAGCAGCGGACGTTCTCCTGAGGCTCATTACTCCTCCCCCGGTGGAACTAAGGTTCTCGCCCGCATTTCTTGCGCGGTGCAAGACGCGGCCAGACTGAGTGCTCTCTCTAAACTAGCACGCGCGTTGAAAGCTAAAATAGACCTTGCGAAAATATTACTGTTTAAGCGCTGCGCCTATCGAGGTAATACGTTTAATAGGCAAGGTATTTTCGGTGCTGTATGACGTGAGACATTACGGCCAAAATGCATAATAACGTACATTAGATTTGGCTGGACAACAGAGGCTTGAAGAGATTGGCCCGCGCGTTGAGGGTCTCTGGTGAACGGGACACAAGGGAGTATTCTGCAATAACCGGGTGATTTATCGCCGGAATAAAAAGGTAGCTATTTTTTGTTTTCCAAGGCCTCGCGTTCGGTTTGGGATTGCATGGTTTCCTGGCTTCCCGCTAAAAGGGTTTAAGTTGCTAATTAGTATATTTATGGTGGCAAAGTTATGCGCAAATTCAAATTCTTGACGTTAACACTAATCGGTTTCTTTCTCGTCAGCTCCGCTGCGGCTCAGCCGCTTCCTCGCGGAGACTACGATAATGACGGTATTCAGGATTTAGCTGTAGGCCTTGTGAACAGGAGAGCGGGAACGATCTCTGGTTCCACCGCGTATTTGGTCCGCGGGAGCAGCCTCGGTCAGTTGTTTTGGACGTTTCCCCGGCCAACTGATGCTTACGCCCCGGGGCGCTTTTTCCAGAACTGGGGCACTGTTCCGGGGTCTGTGCTTGTGACATCCGGCACGGAACCTCTTCTATGGACGATTAAAGCGCCGAATGGAAGTGAGGTGCTGGTTCGCTTCGGATTAAACGGCGATATCGTAACGAACCTCATCGACTGGGACGGCGATCGTCTGGATGATTTCTTGGTCGTGCGGCGGGGCGCAGTCAACGAGTTCGGCGACGGACGGAGCTATCTCCATTGGTTTATCGCGCTCAGCGCTTACGGCGGTGGGATAATAGATCATGTGTTTGGACAATCCGGTGACCGGGTTTTTTCATTCTTCAGCGATGGCCGTCCGCATATGGGCGCCGTTCGGATTGGAACAAGTGGGGAGTGCATCGGCCAGCTCGAATGGTGGTCGATGAATTTCTCTCTTAACGTCAGCGAGCGTCAGATTGTAAAACGCTGCTGGGGCTTGCCGGGAGATATTCCCATTGTCCGTACTGATCTGAACAATAACGGCCTTGCCGACTGGATCGTTGTGCGTCCGGAGGGACATGCCCAGATTGCTTATATCCTCTATGACAACCAGCAGGAATGGACGACCCGGGCTTTGGGACTTTCCAACGCTGTGCCGCAGGTGGGCAATTTTATGGGTGAGGGCAATACCTTCGGCTGGTGCCAGCGCGACCAGGGGCTGGTCGGTCTGCGGCGCCTGGATGGCACAGACGCGATCCTTCCTTTCGGTATTGCGACGAATGCGATTATTAGGCCCGACGGAACGGTGGTGCAGTCGAATGCTTCAGACCGCCTTACGTCGCAGCCGGAGCCGACGCCGACGCCGATTAATCCGCCGCCCAGCGGCTGTCCGACTTTTGGCCGCGGCGAGTTGTGGAAGCCGGCTGGCGAGACGCGGGGCGGAGTGCCGGTGTTCTTGGTGAGTGACGATTATGCCGGAATACCGAACTCATCAATACGAATTGAGGACCAGAACGGAAACCTTGTTCCCGGCTTCCGCGTAGTTGATCGCACCTGCTGCCCGAACGGTGGGCGGGCGCACTTCTGGGTTGCGCCGAAATGCGGTCAGATACCAGCGAACTCCATCGTGCGGTTTGGCAACCAGTGCCGCAGCCTGCCGAGTCCATGCCGGCGCTATGAGTAACGTAGATTGACCGAAGCGGCGCCTTGCGGGGCGCCGCTTTTTTTTTGCGCGTTAGTTGTGCTGTACGGGCAAAAATCCCCCGAGATCTCAGTGTTGCTTATGGAGCACTGGGAGCCTTAGCCCTGGAAGAAGTAGCCCTGGAAGCGCCTTAGTCCTTAGCCCTGGAAGCGCCTTTAGCCCTGGAAGCGCCTTACTTGGAAGTTAGCCCTGGAAGAGTTAGCCCTGGAAGCGCCTTACTTAGTTAGCCCTGGAAGCGCCTTACTTCCTGAGCGGTGCCGCGCAGGGAGCTACGCGCTAGCAAAGAATGTGTGTCATTACCGCGATCCGGCGCTTAGAGGTGACGAGAGAGCTGTACGTTGTGGGCAGAAGAGTGAAAATACGCCGGCCT
>JAKPSH010000178.1 GCA_029555385.1 Pseudomonadota bacterium | reverse complement strand
GCGGTGGATTCTGCTCAAAGTTTTACTGCCGTTTAACATCTGTTGACGTTATCTCTGCAAAATCAGGTTTGTTTTGACAGTCATGCAGAAACCGCATTCACACAAGATGCAGCCTGAACAATAAAGCAGTTAACATCATACCACGACTCCCGGACTCCTGGTATGACAGCGGTCGATATTTATTAAAAATACGGATAATCCTTGAGCAAGTAATGTTGAACATAATCCCTTACGCCGTCTTCAAGGCTGGTAAAGGGTACGCTGTAGCCCGCGCTGCGGATTTTTTCCATTTTTGCTTCCGTCAGGTACTGATATTTCCCGCGCAGCACTTCTGGCATATCAATATATTCAATTTGGATTTCGCGGTTCATTGCAAGAAAGACGGCGCTTGCTAAATCATTCCAAGTGCGCGCCTGGCCAGTGCCCAGGTTAAAAACTCCGCAAACATTTTTATTTTCCAGCAGCCAGAACATTGCCCGGCAGCAATCTTTTACATAAATAAAATCTCGCTTTTGTTCTCCATCTTTAAAGTCAGCGCGATACGACTTGAACAATTGCACTTTGCCGGTTTGCCTAATCTGCTGAAAAGCTTTGAATACCACGCTGGTCATCTCTTCTTTATGGTATTCGTTGGGACCATAGACATTAAAAAACTTGATACCGGCAAGCTCCTTGATTGCGCCGGTTTGAATTGCCCAAAGGTCGAACATCTGTTTGGAGAAGGCATAAACATTGAGCGGAATGAGCCTTTTTGCCGTTTCGTCATCATCGGAGAAGCCGGCATCCCCGTTGCCATATGTCGCGGCGCTGGAAGCGTAGATCATCCGCAGTTTCCGTTCGAGCGCCCATTCAGCAAGTTGGCGGGAAAAGCGGTAATTGTTTTGCATCATATATTCAGCGTCGCGCTCTGTGGTAGAAGAGCAGGCGCCAAGATGAATCAAGGCGGAGAACTTAGGCAGGGGGCGGTTATGTTCAATTCTCTCGATGAGCTGATCTTTGTGCAAGTAATCAACGAACCGTTTGCTGCTGAGATTCTTCCATTTTTCGGAAGAATCGAGCTGGTCAACGACAACGATATCCGTAACACCTCGTGCATTAAGCTCGGCGAGGAAAGCACTGCCGATAAAGCCAGCGCCACCAGTTACAAGATACATCTTACTTCTAGGCTCCTTATCATTTTTGTCTTTGCTGATTCATGCCGGAGCACCGCGTTTTGACGACGACACGCAGTGCGCGCTGTCATACCTGCTGCTTCAAACCGATTATACCAGGCAGAATCACTATTCAGAGTGATACTCGCAAAAAACCATGGTCCGGGCAAACGGCCCGGCTCGCGTTTATCAAATGCGTTGCCGTCATAAACAAGGTTGCAGAAACACGAGATAATCCGTGGCTATCACGCTGCGGTGCGCGAAGGCATCTATTTGCTTTCAACGATATGAACAAGCAGAACCGGGTCGGCAGCATTCGGGAACTGCCCCGAAAGCCGGAAGAATCAGTTAATATATTTTGACTTGGCGCATGCAGAACGATATAAATGATCTATGAACTTTAAAAGCTCATATACATTTAATAGCCACGCTATACGCGGCTGTGGCACGCTTGCTCTCGGCAACCTGGGTCTTCTTGCGCTCCTTATTGGAGGGAATACCTGAGACAGGGCCGAGCTTAATCGTGCTGCAAAAAATGGGCCCTGTTTTTGGACAGGGCCTTTTTTTTTTGGTGTGCAGCCGCGTTTTCCGGCGATCTCTTCGTCGCGGGAAATCTTGACTCAGTGCCGCCGTGCTTCAGCACGGCTCCTTCGTCAAGATTTCCGCTCCTTGACCTCGACGGAAAACGCGGCTGCACGGCGATCTGAAATTTGAGTAATGGTAAATGTGATTTCCGCTGCCTAGACGAAAGTAAAGGGTTATGAAAAATGGATGAGAATCGGCACGTTAGAATCTTTGATACGACACTGAGGGACGGGCAGCAGTGTCCGGGCGCAGGGATGAGTTTCCGCAACAATTTGGAGTATGCGAAGTTGGTGCAGGCCCTGCGTTTTGATGTTGTCGAAGCTGGGTTTCCTTCGGCAAGCAAGGTTGACTTTGATATCGTCAAGGCTGTTTCGGAATTGTATGCAACGTCGCCGGACTCGCCGCGGGTCGCGGGTCTCTGTCAACTTCGCGATGAACAAATCGATCGCACTATAGAAGCGCTGCTCCCCGCGGTCGCTGTGCGTAAGGCCTATCTGCACACGTATGTTCCGGTTGCGCCAAAGTTGATGGAAGCGTCTTTGGGCGAAAAAGCGGATAAAGGAAAGATCGCGAAGAATGTATTTGATTTCATCAAACGTGCGGTCGATGCCGGGATGGAAGTGGAATTCAGCCCGGAAGGCTACTCGCGGATGGACGGCAATTTTGATTTCACTGCCGATCTGATTCGTGCAGCAGTTGAAGCAGGTGCGTTGGTTATTAATTGTCCTGATACCATCGGCGGTTCTTGTCATTTGGAAGGCGAAGAATATTTTGTGCATAAGATGAACCGTCATGCGGAGATTATTGCCAGAGAATTTCCTGGACGCCGGGTAATTTGGTCCGTGCACTGCCACAATGATTTTGGGTTGGCTGTGCAAAACTCAATTAACGGGGTCTTTCAAGGGCCGGCGCGCCAAATTGAAGGATGTATTAACGGCATCGGCGAGCGTGCGGGAAACGCTGCCTTGGAGCAGGTGATCATGATTATCCGTTCCTTTGCCCGGCAAGTTGATTCAGAGAAGCCGTTATATACTAATGTTGATGTTTCCCGGCTGCAGGAGGCTTGTGATTTTGTGAGCCGTCATATGCTCGCGCGCCAGCCGCATTGGCCAATCAGCGGCGATAACGCGGCGAGACACTCTGCCGGCGGGCATACTAATGCCGTGCTCAAGGATCCACTCGCCTACCAGCCGTTCGATCCGCGCGAAATCGGGAAGGAAATCAGCTTTCTTTTTGGTCCGTTGAGCGGAGGTAATCATGCGAAGGCCATCATCGAGCGGGCGGGATATATTTGCTCAGATGCGGAGAAAGCGCCGATTGCTCAGTTTATAAAAGATTTTTACAAGGATCGACGCAAAGGCATCACTGATGAGGAGCTGCTGCGGGGGTACTTTGAGTACCGCAAACCAGTGCGTATTCGTTCTTACAATTATTCGCGAAGCGCAAATAGGTCTGCCATTCACATCGAAGGGAAATTCTTTGAGTTTAATGGTCTGGTCGAGGAAGAACACACCGGACGAGACTCTGCTTTAGCCGCGCTGAAGAAAGCAGTTGATAAGTATTTTGTTGTTGATATTCAAAGCCATAAGAGCGAGTCCGATCGTGCCGGTATAGACGCAAAGAGCGTTTCGACCATCGTGGTGACGGATAAAGATAAGAATGTCTTCGAAGGGGTGGGCCGGGATCAGGATATTGAAATTTCTGCGATGAAAGCCTTGATTAGTGCGGTAAATAAGGCTTTTATAGATCGCCATTATCGCGCCAAACAATCTCAGCTTCGCACTAAGAAAGAGTAGGAAATAAACAATGAGTCCGAAAAGTATTGTTGAAAAAATTTGGGAAGCGCATGTAGTGGAGCAGCTTTCCGGTCACCCGGCCGTTTTGGCGGTCGATTTGATGCTGATTCATGAGGTAACCTCGGCGCAAGCCTTTCAAACCCTGGCTGATAAGGGGCTCGAAGTAGCGGATCCGAGCCGGATGCTGGCAACTCTTGACCATAGTATTCCGACGCGGAAGAACCGTTTTGAGATTTTCGACGCGGACGCCAAAAACCAGGTCGAGACCCTGCGGCGAAATTGTAATCGTCACGGTATCCCGCTTTGCGAAATGGATAGCGGCACGCAGGGGGTGGTGCATGTGGTTGGTCCGGAACAGGGCCTTACCCAGCCGGGAATGGTCATCGTTTGCGGTGATTCGCATACGGCGACTCACGGCGCGTTCGGTGCGCTCGCCTTTGGCATCGGCACATCGGAGGTGGGCCATGTGCTGGCCACGGGCTGTTTGCTGCAGCAGAAGCCCAAAATAATGAGTGTTGAATTTAAAGGCCGGCTTCGCAAAGGGGTCTATGCCAAAGATGCGATTCTCAAGCTTATCGCGCAAATTGGCGTCAGCGGTGCCAATGGTTATGTGATTGAATATTGCGGTGAGGCTGTCCGGCACTTCAGCATGGAAGAACGGATGACAATCTGCAACATGAGCATCGAGTGCGGTGGGCGTGCGGGGTTATTCGGTCCGGACAGCACTACGTTGGAATATTTAAGAGGACGGACGCGCGTACCTAAAGGCGCTGAATGGGAACGTGCTGTTGAATACTGGCGGTCATTCGTCAGTGATCCTGGATGCGCCTACGACCGGTCCGTTGTCGTGGATTTAGATCAGTTAAAACCGATGGTGACGTGGGGCACTACTCCGGGTCAGGGCTGCGATATCGGCAGCAAGATTCCGTCTTTGGCGAGTTTCCCGGCGGCGGAACAAGCCTCGGTTAAACGGGCCCTGGAGTATATGGGCTTAAACGAAGGTGAGGCCATCGCGGAAACCCCGATTGACTGGGCCTTTGTCGGTTCATGTACTAATGGCCGTATTGAGGATTTGCGCGCGGCGGCGCAAGTGCTCAAGGGGCGCAAGGTGCACAAGAACGTGACGATGTATGTTGTCCCGGGTTCTGAAGCGGTGATGAAACAAGCGCAGGAAGAGGGTTTGGATCGAGTATTTGTTGAGGCAGGAGCTGATTTTCGCATGCCGGGCTGCTCGATGTGTTTGGCGATGAACGATGATAAAGTGCCGGAAGGAAAGCGCTGCGTAAGCTCATCGAACCGCAATTTTATGGGGCGCCAGGGACCAGGAAGCCGCACCCACTTGGCATCACCGGCGACGGTGGCCGCGAGTGCTGTTGAGGGACGGATCGTTTCGCCGGAAAAATATTTGTAGGAAAGGAGCGGGAGAACGACATGGAAAAGTTTACAAAGTTAACGGCCAGGGCTGTGCCTCTTCCGTTAAACGATGTCGATACGGATATGATTTTGCCTGCGCAGTTTTTAACGAGCACCAGCCGTGAAGGATTCGGTGAAAAACTCTTCCGGCGGCTGCGTGATACTGATGCATCATTTCCACTGAATCAGGAGAAGTTCAGCGACGGCCAAATCTTGATCGGCGGGCGGAATTTCGGCTGCGGCTCTTCGCGCGAGCATGCCGTTTGGGCCATCGCGGGCGGCGGGTTCAAAGCTGTAATTGCCAAATCTTTTGCTGATATATTCTACAATAACAGCGCCAAAAATGGGTTGCTGCTTGTAACGCTTGCAGATGCCGTAATCGATCGTGTGCTTGCCGATGCACATTCCGGCCAGTACGAAGTGACAGTTGATTTAGAGAAGCAGACAGTGAACTTGCCCGATGGTTCTGCTTTTTCTTTCGATTACGATCCTTTTCGCAAGCACTGCATGCTTAATGGCCTGGATGATATTGATTATATCCTCTCGCATAAAAGCAAGATCGATCAGTTTCGCAGGCAGCAGGATAACAACCGTTTCTTTAGTACTTTGGGAAATTAGCCAATGGAATGCAAGATTGCAGTTCTTCCGGGAGACGGCATTGGTCCGGAGGTGATGGAGCAGGCGCTGCGCGTGCTTGACGCGGTAGGCCGGAAGTTCAGCCATAAGTTTCATATCGCGCAAGGTTTGGTCGGCGGCGCGGCTTATGATGTGTACCGCACCCATTTTCCGGACGAAACTCGCAAGCTTTGCGAGCAATCTGATGCCATCCTTTTTGGTTCTGTCGGCGGCCCGGTAGCTGAACTGCATTTGGAAAAATGGCGAAGCTGCGAGACTTCGTCCATTCTCGCTATTCGCAAGGCGTTCTCTTTTAATGCCAATTTTCGACCTGTGCGCATCTTTCCTGAACTTAAAGGGCTTTGCCCGCTGCGCAGCGAAGTTGTCGAGCGCGGCGTAGACTTGCTCTTTATTCGCGAGCTAAACGGCGATATCTATTTCGGCAGGAAAGAGAACTTAGTCCGGGACGGCAAGCGGGTAGCGGTGGATGTCGCGGAGTATACCGAAGATCAGATATTCAGCGTCACGCATACGGCGTTTCAAGCGGCAAGGAAACGCCGCAAAAAAGTTACTTCTGTGGATAAGGCCAACGTGCTTCACGTGTCGAAGCTTTGGCGGGAAGTAGTCCACGAAGTGGCCAAAGAGTATCCGGATGTGCAGCTTGAGGACATGCTGGTTGATAACTGCGCGATGCAGCTCATCCGCAATCCTTCGCAATTTGACGTTGTGCTCACCGGCAATATGTTCGGCGATATTCTTTCTGACGAGGGTGCGGTACTTGCTGGGTCTTTAGGCTTGCTTGCCTCGGCGAGCATTAATGCTCAAGGCTTCGGTCTTTATGAGCCGCCGGGAGGTTCGGCGCAGGACATCGCCGGCAAGGGAGTGGCCAACCCGATAGCGCAGATTTTATCAGCGGCAATGATGCTGCGTTTTTCGTTCAGTCTCGGCAACGAGGCCGATGCGATAGAGCGTGCCGTGAGCAGCGCGCTCAGTGCAGGCTTGCGCACCGGTGATATTGCATCAACTGCTGAAACCCCCGTTTCCACGGCAGCAATGGCGGACAAGATTATATCGTTTATCTGATTCATCCGAAGGGAGTGAAGCTATGCCGATTTACGAATATAAGTGCAAGAAGTGCGGCAAGGTTTTTGAACATCTGGCGCGAAACGCTGACGATGCGCCGGCATCATGCGCCCATTGCGGTGCAGCAGAGCTGGAGAAGCAGTTCTCCGCTTTCGCCATTAATATGGGTGGAACCGCCGGCGCGGCGATGCCCGAGAAGTGCGGAAGCTGCCCGAGTGCAGGAGCTTGTCCGTACATGGATGACGATTACTGAGCGCGCGTTGTATCGCGGAATCAGTGATTTGATGGGCCGATCGGACGCCAATTTGCGCTTAATGTGCGGCTCTCATCGCTGATGAAACGAAAGACGTTCTTAGTGGTGTGCGCAGGGGTCCGTTTTTGCAGAATTATCTCCCAGCTTTTGCGATTTTACCTAAGTGACGGGCATTGCTTTCTTGGTCTAATATCCGGCTTATGGCTGGGTGCGGCAGATACAAGTCAACTATCTTCAGTCTAATATGGTTGTTGATTGTTGGGCTGTTTATTGAACTTTTGTGCGCCATTACTTTTCATTATTTACAGGACAGTTACCTGTTTTATAGGCCGGAGAACTATTTGATTAAAGAAAATCGCGTCAAGTATGCCAAGAAAGTTTTTGATGCTGATTTAGGTTGGCATAAGTTCTGCGGCACCTCTTACGGTGAAAGACCGCGTTCGGTTGATTTCAAGGAATCATTAATTTCGACCTTTGGTGAATCATTTACTTACGGTGCGGAGGTCAACGATCATGAGACTTTTCAAGAGGCACTGGCAAGATTGCTTCAGGCTGACGTCTATAATTTTGGCGTAGGCGGTTATGGAACTGACCAAGCACTTCTGCGTTTCCGGCGCGATTTTCCCAAAGTGAAAACACCGATTGCTGCTCTAGGCCTCATCACCGAAAACATAAATCGTATAGTTAATGTCTATAGGCCTTTTTACTTGCCTGTTACTGGCGTTCCCCTGACCAAGCCTCGATTCTTTTTGCGGCAAGGCGTTCTTGTGTTGTGGCGTAATCCCCTGCAAGAGGTCTCTGAGATTCAACGCTTGAAGGATCCCAATTATGTCCACTCGTTGGCTGATAACGATTATTGGGCGAACGCGAAAGTTGAACCGGTGCTGGGATTTCCCTATAGCGCAATTCTGCTCAATCGCCATTTCTGGCAGGAGTTTTGGTATAAGCAGATTAACCAGAATGTTAATGATGTCAATGCGCGTCCATGGGAAAACCTTTGGGATAATATTGAAGCACGTAATCTGATGACTTCAATAGTTAAAGCCTTTGTATTCGAGGCGGCTGCTTTGGGCGCTAAACCGGTAATTCTGCTGTTCCCGCAGCGTGGAGAGCTATTTGCTCCATTACGAGGACGAGACAATCGGCAAATAGAGCAAGTGAAAGAAATTTGCCAAACGGAGAAATGGAATTGTTTTGACGGTGCTTTGGCCTTGGCCGGTGAATTACGGTCCGATAAAGAAGTGGATAAGCTGATTGGGCTTCATCTTACAGCCAAAGGAAATCAATGTTTTGCCGAAAAACTACATCGATGGTTAATCCAAGAGAAGATAGTCGCTGTTCATTGAATGTGGTGATATCTGGCTTCGACTCGAGAGGCCCTGCTAATCTTGGCGTGGCCTCATTTCGCTTAAGCCAGCCGGGATTTAATTTCCGACAAGGCGTACTCGGCGGCCTTTTCCCGGGTGGAAGCAGATACTGTGCGGGGTGAGCCGCCGCCGGTAATGCGGTAGCACATCGATATTTCCCCATCGCCTTTAAGCGTGGTGTAGCGTAGATCGATATCTCGTTCCCTCGCTTCCGGGCGGATATTGATCAATCCGGCTTCAAATTTGTTCTTGGGGTTTAGAATAAGCAGGGGATCTGTGGCGACAAGCCCTTTGACCGCGTCATCTGGGAGGCGGGAGGGGCGGCGGCCGAGAGCAATCGTTTCTTCTTGTTTGACGCCAGCGGGAGCTGGCGGCATCACCAGATCCAGTTCCTGTGCCTTGTTTAAAGTGCTCCGCCCGGCGGACATAACGTCTCCGAATAAAAATTCTGAATGGTTACAGGCAGCTATAATCTCCCACGAATGTCCGTGGTCTATGAAAAGTTATTCTCAAATTGTCAGCAGGGGGTGCAAATATTTTTCTGGCCCCGGAAAGACCAGTATAACAGAAGTGAGCCTAGAATGAGAAACAGCCAGTAGTCGTGCGGGAGAAAGAGTATCATGTGCTTATGCCAGATGACTTCTCCATGGAAAAGCTTTGCTGCGCCGTAGGCCGGGTTGAACACAAACCAGAAAAAGTCCTCGAAAACCCAAAAAAACATCAAGCAGCCCAACACTCTTGCTTCAAAACGCAGACTCCAGGTGCCCAGTACAAAAAGCGGGAAGTGAAAGACAAAAGCCATGAACGAGAAGACCCAAACATGATAGCCCGTGATCGGTCTGCCGCCCCAAAGGATGCTCAGGAGCGGATGATGCTCGATGCGCCAAGTGGGAAGCGACGCTGCCCAGCCTTGACTGCCCTCAATTTGGACTTCCACCATGGAAAAGAAAAAACCCAGCAAGATGGTGTATCCGGCCAGGCAGAATGCATGAAGAGCGTGCTTATCGTGGCGCATATCCAAGAACAGTCTTTAAAATCTCCTGCGCTGCTTTGGGCCGGCCGAGACTGCGTGCGGACTTGCGCAGCGACTGCATCAGTGACGGCTGCGCGATTAGTTTCTTGATGCGGTAAGCAATGCTGGCGGCATCGACTGCTTTCATTGCGGCGCCGTTTTCCAGCAAGTAATCAGAATTTCGCTCTTCTTGTCCGGGTATCGGCGAGACAACAATCATCGGCAGACCAACCGCCAAGCACTCGCTTGTTGTTAATCCGCCCGGCTTGGTAGCGGTGATATCGGAACAGGCCATCACCCGTTCAATGGAATTGGTAAACGGCAGGGCAAGCAGACGCCCCGGAAACTTCTTGGCTTGGCCGTTTAGCTTTTCCAGCAAGGCTTCGTTCCGTCCGGCTAGAGCAATTACCTGGAAATTGTCGCCACCGCGCAGCAGATCACGGACAAGAAGTTCCATTCCCGAGAGACCAGCTCCGCCAGCCATGACGAGCAGTGTGAACTTTTTTGGGTTCAGTCCCATTTCAGCGGCACATTTTTCCCGGGACATTTTCTTGCTGAAAACTGGCGCAATCGGAATTCCCGTTACTCGAATCGTTGAGGGATCCAGCCCGCGATCCGCCATGCGAAACGCAACTTCATCTGAAGCAGCAAAATAACCGCTCATATAGGGGTGGATCCAGAACTTATGAACATCAAAATCCGTGTCGACCACCCAGACTGGTTTTCGAAAACGATTCTTCTTAATCATGCCTGAAAGAAGTTCCGCGGGGAGAAAGTGCGTGCAGATGACGCTGTCCGGCGCAAAGTCTTCCAGCAGTTTGCTGAACTTTACGGTATTCAGGCGCTCCACAGCTCTCCGCACTTTTGCCGCAGCGGAGTTTTCTTTTTCGAGGTCTGCCTTGTTGTAGAGGTAACCCCAAAACGCAGGCATTGTTTCCACCATTTTGACGTAAGTGTCGGCATAGACGGTCTTAAACAGCTTCGGTACCAAGGTCATCAAGTCGACATGTTCGGCCTGGATATTCGGGTACAACTCGGCAGACCAAGATTTCAGCGCTTCCGCCGCGCGTACATGACCGGAACCGGCAGAGACGCTGAGTAGGAGGAGCTTTTTGTTCGCCATGAGAAGGATACCTTACGGAGCCCATTCTGCGACAGGCCCCTTACGGGCTTGAAAATACTCCATTTGCCTGCTCTTGACTATCAGAAAAAAAACGGCGGCAGACCGAACTATCGGTCTGCCGCCGCAAAAAATGAAGCACGAAGTGAAAAACTACATGCTGTAGCTAATATCAAACCCGCTCCAGATAATATCGTCTTCACCTTCGTTGGGATCGTTGGTGAAGATATAGGTAAAGATAGGTTTGAGCGTCCAATTGCCCATCATCATCTCCGCGGACAAGCCGAGATTTACATGCACCAAACCGTTTTTCGTGTAGTTTGTGGAAAAATTTCTCCCGTCATTCGCTGAGACGCTTGTCGCCCAAGCGAAGAGTACAAATGGCGTAAAAGAGAATGTCTCGTCTTTGTTCACCGGAATTGGCTGCGAGAACCCCAGCGTATAGTATTCATATTCGTATTCACGATAATCTTTGACAATCGTGACTTCCGGGTTCAAATAGTAATCAAGCGCAACGCCAGCAAAGAACTCGGCCGTGTCGCCGCGGGAATAAAGAGTGTCAAAACTGAAAGGAACAGGCGCGCCTGTCGCCTCGTCAATCTGAGGACGGATGATCGTTACTTCACCCGGATCCGGATCGGTATACCACGTGTGTCCCGCAGAAAGAGTCACCATGTCGAAGGTAATGTCATAAGAAATTGTCGGATCAAGTTCGACAAACCTCTTTGATGGTGAAAAGATTTCATCATTGTTCAGCGAACTCAGTCCTGAGACATTCTCCGAGAACTGGTCGATTGTATCAACATCACGCGAGTCAGCCGGCAGATGCATCCATAGATTCGTATTCAAACGTCCATATTTGCCGAGATCGTAAGTGATGCCGATATTCGGCTGGATTGAAGTTCCGTCGTAAAGCCGGATTCCGCGAAAGACGTAATCCGAGTGTACTCCAACAGAAGAGTAAACACTCCATGGGCAAGAGTCATCGCTGGCGCCAGTCGCTGCGGTTTCCTCAGCGGCCGTTGGCACGGCAAATAGCGCAACAAGCGCGAGAGCTGTCAGAAAGCTAAAAAGTTTATTCATGGTTTCCTCCTTCGCAAAAATTGTCTCATAGGAAAAATCTGTTGCAGGGGTCTGTCGCAGCAGGGCTGAATTTTGCGACAGGCCCCACCTGACTTTTACTGCCTCCGACCCTTTGATTCAACAGAAGTTTTTGCTGCTGCGTTCAGCGGCACCCAACTGTCTGTGAAGAGGATTGATTTCCTGTGCGGCTGGACCGTTTCTGATTAATAAGGCATGAATTGGCGTTCACGGTACGCTGAGTTGTTTACCATTATGCTTCGTGTTTATCGCACGAATGTACGGTGCGGCGCTCTTTATCTAATCCTCTGGTGAATCGTAAGAATCCGCCTCCTTGCCGAAACACGTCCGCAGCATATCGGTCCGGATTATACCAGGATTAAGTGTTGCCGCAGCGATGCCGGGAGGCAGTTCTTGGGCCAAGGCCTTCGTCAGCCCTTCAACCGCCCATTTCGTTGCGCAATACGGGGCAACTTCGGCAGATGCCGAACGGCCCCACTCGGAGCTGAAATTTAGAATAACGCCACGGCCAGCGTTAATCATCGCTGGAACAAAGTGGCGAATAACGTTAACTACTCCCGTAATGTTGATATCCAGTATCTCGGCAAACTCCGCTGCGGATACCTGCCACAGGGGGTTGTTTTTTGTGATTACTGCGGCATTGTTCAGCAGCAAGTCCGGTGCACCATATTGATTCAAGATGTCATGGGACCACCGTCTTACGTCGTCATCCGCCGCAACATCAACGACCGTGGCGCTGTGCGGCTTGCCAAGAGTTTGGGCGAGTATCTGCACTTTATCTTTATTTCGTCCACACCCGGCTACCGTGTGGCCAAGGCGGGCGAATTCCAGCGCCATCGCCTGCCCCAGACCGCGGGTTGCCCCGGTGATGACAATCAGCTTCTTTTGACTTTTGCTCATACTTGTTGTTTGCCTGAATACAGGCTAAGTTTTCTTGCATCTAAATAAATCCCGGCCAGAGACTCAGATGTTATCTTGTCTCTTGTTTTCGGGATGTGGCGCAGCCCGTGGATTCTTATACACCGCCGGGAATATAAATGCTTCGGGGCAAGTCCAGCTAAGCAGCGCCGGTAATTCTAGAGGAGTGATGATGGTCAGAGCAATCTTAAGTATTTGTTTGATGTTGTGCTTAATCTCTGCTTGTGCAAACAGCGGGCAAAGCGCCCCGGATACGGCAAGCAGCGCATCTGTTGAGCATAACCCCGAAATCAGCAAAGACAGGGCACTTAAGCTTGCCCAGACACATTTGGCGCTGAAAAATTGGAGCTGGGGCGATCCGGAAAGCGTAAGCGAGCGGGAAGGAAAGTATTACGTTTACTATAAGACACCCGAGCGGGAGCTGCGCTTGCTCGGCGCTAGAGTTTTGATCGTCGATAAGGCAACGCAGGTGGTGTCGGCACAAAAGCGGCGCTAAGACGGGCGAATGACATCTAGTACTTCTGTGCGATTCTCTGGACTTCCTTTTCCAACTGTTCGCTGTTCCAGCCGATTTCCTTTTGAACTGCGGCAAAGAAGGTGAGCTTGTCTTTGGCGATCGCTTGATAGACTTCCATCAATCCGCCGAGGCCCCTCCGGTCCACTACGGCAAAGAAGTACATTGAGGCTCTGGCGTAATCAAGACTGTCGCCGGCGAAAAGGCTGGCGCCAGAAGAAAAGCCCGATGGATTCTGACGGATTGAATACTTCGCGCGGCTAAACATATCCCGTCTTTGCGCCCCGCGGTCAATCACTGAAGAATAGTTTGCGGCATAGACTTGAAACCACGAGGCGAATCCTTCGGCCCGCATCCGGTCTTGGGCAAACATGCCCTGAAGCAGATGAAATTCGACCGCGTGGCCCATCTCATGCACTAAAACTGAAGCTAGGTCTGAGTCAGCGACAGAAGATTTGTTTCGCGGCTGCTGTCCGCATCCGCCGGCAACGCGCTGCGCGACAATATAAATATTTGCCGGCGGCGTCATCCATCCCGGATGGCAGTTATTAATCAGATGAGCGGGAATCTGCGTCTGCGGCAGCTTTTCGTCCATGAACACAACATTCCAATTTGTGTTAAGGCGCTGAATCTCTGAGGGAAAAGCGGATGTCCTGATCGCTTGACTTACGGTTCTTGCGGCATCCGCCATGGCTTTTACTGGGGTTCTCCCAAAATATACTTCCGCTGTGCGCGGCCAGCGCAGGTCGACGGTTCCGAGCGGAGTAGATATTTCCTCACGCCGGATGTTGCCTTTCAGCGTAATCTGATCCGGTGCTGCGAGGTTTACTTCGCCGGAATAAGGGGTTCGCTGTGGTCCGGCTGATGAATCTTCGGGCACGGTGAAAAGAAAAAAAACCGAAAGCAGCATCAAAAGAAAACAGACTCTCGTCATAATTCCTCACTAAAATGAATCAAGAGCATAGTTCTTATGTCGGTTTTCGGACAGCTAAGCATGAGCTTCGCGTGCGGAGCGCAAGATTGTTGCGCAAGATCTTGTAACGCAAGGGTATTTGAGATTTATTGGTCTAGGCAGATTACTAACGGTTTTGCAGGGAAGACAAGCGTGGGCAGTGAGAAAAAGAAAATCGGCGCCGCAATTGCTGGGGGCAGCGGATATGGAGCGGGGGAGCTTCTGCGTTTTTTGTGCCGGCATCCGGACGTTGAGATTGTTTCAGTAGTTTCTTCATCTAATCCGGGTTCGAGCATTTCGTCGACCCACCCCCATTTGCGGGGATTCTGCGACTTTGCTTTTGCGCCGGAAGTGGATTTTTCCCGGCTTGCCTGCTTTGAGCAGTCAGTTGTGTTCACATCCCTGCCTCATGGCACCAGTGCCAGATTCATCGCCGAAATGCTGCCGCGCGCTGAGAAGCAGCAGACAAAGGTCATTGACTTGTCTGGGGATCTGCGGCTGAGGGAGGAAGCTTTGCGGCGCAAACACTACCCGGAGAACACTGCCGGAGATGAATTGGTGCGCAGATTCGTCTACGGTATGCCGGAACTGCAGCGGGAACAAATCCGTGCGGCGCAATTTGTTTCTAACCCGGGCTGCCTTGCTTCCGGATGTATACTTGCCGCTGCACCGCTCGTGTCGCGCTTTAATGTCGGCTCACTGCACCTGGATGCAAAAACCGGCACATCCGGCGCGGGAAAAGCTCCTAAGGGCGAGTTTCATCACCCGGAGATTCACGGCAACATGTGGGCTTATAAGGTGCTTGAGCACCGTCACGAGCCGGAGATAGCGCAGGCTCTTTGCGGCTGCGCTGGGCGCAACGTCGATATTTCCTTTGTTCCGCATGTTATTCCTGCTTCCCGCGGAATCTACGTCACAGCTTATGCCACAGCGGCTGAAGTGATATCGCAGACTGGGCTGCTGACCGCCTACCGGGAGTTCTATCAGCATTCGCCATTTGTACGCATTGTTGATGCCGTGCCTCAACTGCACAACGTTGTTTTAAGCAACTTTTGCGAAATAACAGTTCGTGCAAGGGGACAGCAGATAGTTGCTATTGCGGCACTCGATAATTTGGTCAAAGGGATGGTTGGGCAGGCCATTCAGAACTTGAACTTGATGTGCGGATTGGATGAAACAGCGGGACTATGGATGCCGGCGCCTGGCCCGATGTAGGACCGGAACTGCAGTAGTTTCGGAATTTGGCTTGTCGCCACGATTTGGCAACGCGCGCGGAGGTCTTTTGCGTTGGTCGTATTCTCTCGCGGCGGAGAATCTGGCATGATGATTGGGTGTTTGCTTTTGCGGGATAAAAAAACATGGCTGCTGAACTGAAAAATACGGACTGCGGCACCAGAGGCGGGGCGTTGCTCGACGTGTATTCACACATTCAGTATCCGTTCGAGCTGGTTCGCGGAGAAGGTGTCCATGTTTGGGATGCCGCTGGCAATAAGTATCTGGATTTTTACGGTGGTCACTGCGTGTGCTGTCTTGGACACAGTCCGCGGGAAGTCGCTGATGCCATTGCGGCGCAGGCCAAAGAGCTGTTGTTTTATTCCAATCTTGCGCCGATGCCGGTTCGTGAAAAGGCAGCGGACAAGCTGATTCAATTTGCCGCAAACGGCTTTACCAAGGTGTTTTTCTGCAACTCGGGAGGCGAGGCCAACGAGAATGCGCTGAAAATTGCCATCAAGGCGACCGGCCGGCAGAAGATTGCGGCGTTCAAGGGTGCGTTTCATGGCCGGACACTGCTGGCACTGGGAGCGACCGATAACGCAAAGTGGCATGGGCAATATGCAGGCTGGGTTGGTGAAGTCGAAAGGTTTGAACCAAATACTGCGGAGAGCCTTGCGCAGATTGACGGCCAGACAGCGGCGGTTATCCTTGAGCCAATCCAAAGCATTGGCGGGTGCACCGTATTTGAACCGGACTATTTGCGCGCGCTGAAGGAAGCATGCGATAAGCATGGGGCGTTGTTGATTTATGATGAAGTGCAAACCGGAATGGGGCGCACGGGCAGTCCCTTTGTTTCCGGGCATTGGGCAGTGCTGCCGCATATGGCGACGCTGGCGAAGGGTCTAGCCGGCGGCTTTCCAATTGGTGCGGTGATGATGACGCGAGAAGTTGCAGATTCGATTTCGCCGGGGGATATCGCTGCGACTTTCGGCGGCGGCCCGCTGGCCATGGCCGCGATGGGGGCTACTGTCTGCTGTCTGAAGAAATATAACCTTGTCGGACATGCCGCAGAAATTGAGCATTACGTGCGCAGAAAATTTACGGTCTCACAAGTAACGGAAATTCGCGGTAAAGGCTGTTTGCTGGGGCTGGTGCTCGATCGCGAAGCGAAACCGGTGCAGCAGGCGCTTTTTAAGAAGGGTATTATTACGGGACTTAATTCCAATCCTCATCTGCTGCATTTGCTTCCGCCGCTGACAATTCAGTTTGAACATGTGGATCTGCTGCATCAGGCGTTGATCGAAGTGCTGAAAGCAGCTTGATTATCCCGCGCAAGCAAAGATGCCCCGCGAAGCCAGATGGCAAGCATAGCCAGCGGGAACCAAACTTCAACATGCATGCTCCCGCTTAGATGGCTCATCAGGAGCAACCCTGCCTGTAGCAAGAGCAGCCAGCAAGCAAGTTCCCGGGCCGCTGCCGCGCGAGCGCTCTGTGCTGAACTTGCCGCAATGAGTGCAACTTGAGCGATAAGCAGGGCCGAATAGTCGAAGACCCAGGCGTAGGGGGCTGTGAGCAAGGAGAAGCAGAGCACGGGGATGATGGTGCGCAGTGAAAGCGCCGGTGCTTTCCGTGCCGCGTACCAGAGACAAAACAAGATGATTCCCGCCAGTGGAAAAGCCAGCACAGGCCAAGCCGGAGCGGCGCCATCTTGTGAAGCGAGCAAGATGCGAAACTGCGTTGCTAGTGTGGCGGTTTTCCAATGAAGCGGCAAGTTGGCGCTGGAATTCCAGGCAAAAAAAGATTGAGGCAGGAAGAGAAACGTCAGGCTATACAAGGCCGCGCAGTAGAGGCAGGCCGCGCCGAGAATGCGGCGAAGCGGCGGGCGAAAAAGCACGAGCAAAATAAAGAGCAGAAGCAAATAGAACGGATGGGGTTTGGCCAGGGCGAAAACGAGCATCAATCCCGCGCATTTCGGTTTTGCCTGGTTTAGACACCAGAGAAAGCCGCAGAGGCCGAACACCGCAAACAGGCTAAGCTGTCCGATGCTAACTGCGCTCCAGGCAGGGACAAATACCACGGTTGCCGTAAAACACCAGAGTAGGTTTATTCGTCCTGGAGATGCAAGCTGCCAAACAAGAACGCCGCTTGCGGTGAGAAAAAAGATATTGAGCAGCACCCAAACTGAACGGGCATAATCAAACGGCAGCGCCAGCACAGGCGACATCATGGTGAGCGTCCACGGCGGATTCCAATATTGGCGTGCTTCTTTTAATCCGGGAAAGAGACCTTGCTGTACAGCAAAAAGTTCTTGTGCCGAATAAGGATTGCCTCCGCGGCGCGCAACCTGAAAAGCCGCCCAATAGGCGATAAAATCGTTGGCTCCCAGTGTTTGCCCAGGATCTGCGCTGCGGTGCGGGGAAGCGATAAACCAGCCCAGTGCTGCGCCAAGCACGATGAGCAGCATTACGGCAAGTAGAGTTCTGATCGGCGGTCTGCGGCTTGCTTGTTCCAAGTTATTCTTGTTTAATTCTGCAATATGGCGATGCGCTTCTTTTAACAGCAAGTATAGCGGCGGGCAGGCATTTGTGAAAAGAGACATCTCGCAGCTTTTCTCGGCATTAGCTGTTGTCTTAGCGTGCTTTTTTTATTTGCTGCATCACCCGGAGATTACCGCAACCTACGACTTCAGCGCCTACTACTGTGCTTTCCGGCTTTATCTTCATGGATTAAATCCCTACCAGGCGGCAGCTTTAGGTGAGTGCCAAGCTCAGCTTGGGCAAAGCTCTGATTTCGGGCCGGCGCAAATGTGGTACGGTCCCTGGGGGATGCTGCTCTTGGGTCCGGTCTTGATTCTTCCTTATCATGCCGCGGCAGCAGCGTGGTTCTTGCTTAATATCTGTTTTCTTTGTTTGAGCAGCTTCATTTCCTGGCGTTTAGTAAACGGCAAGTCCGGGTCTCTTGCGGCTGTGCTGTTCAGCGGATTACTGTTTTTTCCGAACCTTGAACTGCTCGCCTGGAACCAGATTGGCGGGCTTATCACGCTGGGACTTGTGGGATTTCTTGCGCTGCAAGAACGCAGGAAGGACTTTCTTGCCGGTGCTTGTCTCGTGCCCTGTTCGCTCAAACCGCATTTATTTTTTCTTTTTGCTCCCGTGTTTTTATGGTGGAGCTTCAAGGAGCGGCGCTTTCGTCCTTTGGCGGGTTTTTCGGCTGTCCTCGCTTTTCTGGCAGCAGCTTCAGAGAAGATTTCGCCAGGAATAATTGCAGCTTGGTGTGCAAATTTGCAGTCGCCGCCGTTTATTCAAAAGACTCCGACACTTGTTGGAATTGTGCGGGGAGCGATCTTCAATGCATCCGGCAGCGCTCCCTTATGGCCGGCGCTATTTTTTCCGTCAGCAGCTCTGCTTTGCCTCTTGGTCCTGCTTATGCTGCGGCGGCCAACAGTCGATTGGCTTGAATGGTATGTGCCGCTTGCGGCCGCATCGCTGTTTTTCGCGCCGTATGCGTTTATTCACGATCAAACCATGCTGCTCATCGGACAGTCGATGCTGCTCGGTGCTGCTTTCACCCCGGATGTTCTCGCGCTTCGACGCAGACAAGTCATTGCGCTCTGTGCGGCACTGCAGACTGCCGCATTCTTGCTTTCTGTTTTCCTCTTTACCACGACACCGCCATTTTTCTGGTTCCCGCTGGGGATGCTTTTCTTGTGGCGGCTCTCACGAAGGATTCTCCGGAAAGGGGACTGACCTGCATATCTCACAGATGCTGGGGTGTAAGGGACCTGTCGCGTGCCGGGGCTGCATTTTGCGACAGGCCCGTAAGGTATTGCGGCTAAGCGCGGCTGCAGCGAGAACGAATCGCGGAGGAATCCGCGGTTCTCCCAAACATTTCGCATCGAAAACGTATTGTGTCGATGTGCCGAGAACGGAAAATTATCTTGAGATGTTAACGTTTTTATGCCCGAAACAGGACAGGTATGTTTTTTTATGATCTCAGCCTGAACTCTGAATTGCGTGATGGCCGATGTTAAGATTGTGTTAGCTTTTGCGCCCGGTTATATACAGGGCTGGTCTGTGAAGTTTGGGTCCAACAAGGGGGTCCCAGGTCGCAGTTGTGCAGTGTCTGTCTCGTGCAGTAGCTCCAAAACGCCGAACTAACGCTGAGTTAACGCATAACGCGGTCCGTCCGTTCTTTACCACCCAGGGGTTCGGAACTTGAGTCGGTGACAGCATCGCTATTTCTTTTTTCCTCTTTCATTTTCAACTTTTCGCGTTGAACTAATCTCGTCTTTTTCTATTCAATCTTTTGTATATGCAACGCGAAAAGTATGCGATTGCGTGCTCAAACTTTTCTCCGTTCCTGCAAGCCATATGAGAAGCAGCAAACCCACCAAGGTTTCTAAAGACCTTTGAGCTAGTCAGGGGCGCTAGGCGCACCCTGGTGTGTCGAGCGCCCTTGATTCGGATCATGGGTCGCGGTTTTCCGCGTAGTGTATCACTGGACGATTGGAGACGGAGAACGTACGATGTCGCAAGGACAGAACAAAACGTTTCAACCCCCGCGTCGGCAGAAGGTGCTTGCGATCAACACCCGCCGGCTGACGCCCGACAAGCGCTTCCTCGCGCAGGAGCTGCTGGAAGTGGAGGTCCCGCAAGATGTGCCGCCGGGCTGTGTCCAGGCGGTCGGGGGCCGCATCCGCTTCTGCGGCACCGACCTGCATGGACTGCGCGGCGTGAGCGAGAAGTTGCGCGAGATCCTGGAAGCGGGCGAGGTTCCGCAGGAACGGCTGCACGGCAGCACCACGGTCGGTCACCCGGAGCACATTTTGAATGTGCATGAGCGGTCCGCACGGATCGTTCGCGTCGGTCCGGGAGTCTCGCCGGAGCTGATCGGGCGCAACATGGCGATGCAGGTGCGCTGGATGGGCCCCTACTTCGACACGGAGTCCCGCGCCGGAAACTGGTCCGAGTCGCTGTACCTGGGCAACATCGAAGGGGGCATCAAAGACGCCCCCGGCGGTGGTGGCCCGGTTCTGACCTACCCGGAGCAGTACATCACGCTGCTCCCCGAAGGTCTGGACCTCTACCACGGTGCCGCGACCGAGCCGTTCGCCATGTCCGGGAAGGCCATCCGGGAAGGGTGCGCCGCCGGCATGCAGCGCCGGCGGAACACTTTCGGTCAGCCGGACTACCCGCTGATGCTCGATCCCGACAGCTATGTCCCCGCCGACCCCCTGTCCAATACGCCGCCTCCGCGTGACGAAGTGGACAAGGTGCGCCCGTGCGCACTGGTGGTCGGCTCCGGGATCACTGCCTGGGGCGCCGCGGTGAACTTCATCGACCGCGGATTCAACACGTTCCTCAAGGGCAAGAGCCGCTGGCCCGATGGGCACCGCAAGCTCAAGCTCGCCGCACTCCTCGGCGTCACGATCATCGATCCGGACACGCCGATCAAGGATGTGCATCGCCTGTGCCCGATGCACCGCTACGACATCATCATGGACGCAAGCGGCGACATCCAGACGTGTGTCGACCTGATCATGACCGCGCAGTGCGGGACCGTGGTCTGCTTGTTCACGATCCCCGGCCAGCCGATGATCATTCCGACGGACTGGGGCACGTTGCTCCACAACTTGAACATGAAGCATATCGTGCCAGTGCCCTCGGTCAACGGCAATGCCGAAGACTACGCGCACGCCGCGGAGCTTCTGCTCAAGCTGGAGCGCGAGAAGCCCGAGTTCTTCGACATGCTCTACGACTGCCGCTATCCGACGCTCGATGACATGGCCGACCAGGGCCACCTGAGCTTCGAAAAGGTCATGGCGCAGTACCATGACTTCCCCGTTCCGGAGTAGGGCAAGTCGGTGAGGCGGGGGAGGCCTTTCCGACGCAAGAGGCGGAAGCATCTGAGAAGCATACACCATGACGAGGAAAAGGTTGCCCGGGAGCGTTTGCCCAAACGCTCCCGGGCACGCCGCCCCATAAGGTAATCTGGGTAGTGCTGCTCCTCAGATGGTTTGCCGCTGAGCAGTTTCGTTAGAGCGTATCTTTGATGCTGCACAACAGCAGGTCGAAAGTTGTAAACCCAAATGCCGCATTCAAATGCCCGCCGCCCGGGACCATGACAAACTGTGCTCCGAGTTCTTCTGCTATTTCCTGCCCCAGAGCAAGCGGAACATAGGGATCATTATCGCCGTGATAGACCACAGCCTGACCGGCATTTTGCCTTATCCGCTCCCAGTTAAACGGTTCTGCGACAAATGACTCTATCAGCGGATCAAACTCGGGATTATTCAGCAGCCTCGCAAAACCCGCGGTAAAGAAAGACGCCTTGACCGGCGCGGCCAAACGCTCAATTACGCGCAGCATAAATGCCGCCCCCGCGCTGTGTCCAACAAGAATTGTTTTGCTTGTACACGGACCTGCCTCCCGTTCAAAGACCTCAAGCCAGTTATCAAGCCGCTGCCCTTCGGGCGTCGGGTATTGAGGAACGACAACGCGGCAGCCGAGCGCACCAAGCTCCGCGGCAAGCCAGGGAAACCAATTGCTCTGCGGGCTACCCCCTGTGCCGTGATTGACAATTACTCCAATCATTCGCCTGAGCCTTTTTCTGGGGGCTGCGTCTCTGTGGGGACTTGTTCACCAGGAAACCACTTCTTCAGCAGTTCCCTGGCCTTATCCCGGTGCTCCTCCTTAATGTGCGAAGCGACAGCGGCTACGGCAAGGCCGATAGCGCCAAGGTCGTCCGCATAGCCGACAAAGGGGGCAAGATCCGGTATGGCATCTGCTGGCAGGATAAAATAGCCAAGCGCGGCGGTGATGATTCCCTTGGCCCATGCAGGCGTGTCTTTGTCCTTAAGCGCATAAAAGACTGTCAGCGCCTTTTCGACAACCTCTCTTCCGGCGGCCTCTGCAAATCTTGAGAGCTTGTCCCAGAAGGAGTCTTCGGAGAAGTTCTTTGAATAATCGTCATTCATAGTCATTTTCAGCATAGCACTCACGGCTGCCGTAGCAAACAACGGCTAGGGGGTATTGTTTGCGCAACGCAGGCGGCGTTATGCTCTTTAGCGGAGCAATCCACTGAAGCTGGAGATTTTATGGCTCAAACTTATGCAAAAAATGAAGATCGTTTAGTTCAAGGATTGATTTTTGCAACTTCTTTTCTGCTGCTTGTCCTGGCCCAGGCGTGCGCGGGCGGGGGCGGCGGTGCGGTATCCAGCGGGGCATCGGAAAACGAATCTGGCGATGAAGCGGGAGTGATCATTTTCTCTGACGATTTCGAAAGCGATCAGCCGCTCGGCGAGCGTTATTTCGAATACGATGATGCCTCGGGATCTTTTGCGCGAGCGCCCAGAGTCGGCATAAACGGCAGCTACGCGATGCAGGCGCGCTGGCAGCCGGGACAAGTTGAAGCGGGAAGCCTCAAACTTGCCTTTGGCCGAACACCGGCGGGGCTCGGAGCCGTACCGCCGCGCTTTACTGAGCAAGATTTTCGTGATGTTTACTGGCGGCTTTATCTGCGAAACGAGCCCGGTTGGAACGGCATACCGGACAAGCTCTCGCGTGCGACAAGTTTTGCGAGTAATGATTCGTGGGCGCAGGCGATGATCGCACACGTTTGGAGCTCGAATACGGAACCTGTGCTGGTGCTCGATCCTGCCTCAGGTATCGGCGGCGATAATAATCTTGTCACTACCCAATACAATGACTTCGATAATTTGCGCTGGCTCGGTGCGGAAAGCGGCTCGACGGCTGTTTTCGCTGTGGAGAATGCGGGACGATGGTTTTGCATTGAAGCGCATGCCCGGTTGAATTCTCCAGGCGCGGCAGATGGTGTTTTTGAGCTTTGGATTGACGGACAGCCAGAGGCCAGCATCTCTGGACTTGACTGGGTTGGCGGATGGCAGGACTACGGGATTAACGCGGTGTTCGTTGAAAACTACTGGAATGCCGGTGCTCCGGGTGAGCGTGTGCGGTATATCGACAATCTCGTTGTATCAACAGGATATATTGGCTGCGACTAGGCCCAATAAGTGTTGTCTTGGCCGCGCATACCAGAGGCTTCGCCCAGAGCGATGCTGCCGTGTGCTGAACGTGGCCTTTTTTACCCGGCACAACCCTTTGCCTCCCTTCGCTGTCGCCCGCCTGGTGGTCCAGACCAATGGCGACGAATCAATGCGGGCGACGCGCTGCGGTTGGCAAAGGGTTGTGCCGGGTTTTTGATCTGTTCTGAAAGACGTGCTGCG
>JAKPSH010000157.1 GCA_029555385.1 Pseudomonadota bacterium | reverse complement strand
TGCTAAGCGCGCTTCCGCTGACGTTGTGTTCCTCGCCGAGCATTTTGAGTTTTTCAATAACGCGTTTGCCACGCTGCTCCATGCCGAACAGAATAAATTTCCAAATATCGTAACACGAGTAAGCCGTATTCATGATCGACTGCACGTCCGTGCCTTCCGCACCGGCATTGGCCATGCCGCCGCCGTACTGCGCTGAAACCCATTCGGCTTCTTCCTTTACAAGGTTTTGGTTCTTTAGTTTATACAGTTCGTTAAACTTATCTTGCGCATACTGCGCCCGGGGAAGCTGCTGTTCGCCAGCCTCATCAACGGCTGCCGACATGGGTCCCAGGTCCATCATTCTTTTAACAAACGAGTTTTTTCTTTTTGCCCATTTAACAACTTCCGCACATTCTTTAGTCAGCGAACGGTGAAAGAGCAGTTGAAAGCCTATATCGTCTATGCGGGCGGTGTGGATGCGGGTGAAGAGCTCGGCCTTCATCACGAACCACAGGTCCGTACCCGAGCGGCCTTTATTCAAGCGGTTGATTATTTCGTTATTCACTGTGCCGACAAGCTGCACGTAACGGCCGAACAGTTTCGACACATTGGCTTGCCCTGAGTTGGGGGCTACTTTTTGCACGCCTTCTTGAACTTGTGCTTGGTTGCGGGCGCTTTTTCCAAATTCCCATTTTGCGTCGTCAATCGGGCCGCGAACTTTGATTACAGCAAAAAAAAGCGGCGGTCCGATCATCAGGTAAGCCGTCATCTTAAATCCGCCCTGAGTTGCGGTATAAAATACGGCTACGGCAATGCCGAGCAGGTAAATTAAACCGCCTACTTCGTTCTCAAGCGGATTCTTCAATACATCAAGCAGATACGACTGATAGTGGTAACCGGCGGACTCGAGGATCGCCCCGACTAAAGTTCCCGCAGTTCCCATTACATTCGATTCAGCCACTGCCTACAATCCTCGCAATAATATCTCCAAGACCAGCTATGGCCTTGCCGGCCCGCCGGGGACCATTCCGCGGCTTTGCCACCAATTCATAAATTGATCCCCGGTTCCCATAACTTGTTTTGTCGTTTCGTCTACGCCGGCTTTCATCATCGCCTCTTGATTGAGGTAGCCGTTTACAATGTGCATGCCCATTAATTGCTCGCCGGGAAAACCAAGAGACGTATCGTGAGTGTACCATCTGGCAGCTACGGCACTCTCGGAAGTCCAGAAGGCATGCGCGCTTGTTGAGTAATTGTAGCGGGCAAGTTCAACAGTTGCCTGCTGCGCCGCCATCATGCGGTTTCTCTGCTGATTCTTGAATTCGGCTGCCGCAGCAGCGGCTGTATTGCCCGCGGCCGCAAGCGGAGTTCCTTCGAACATGCTCGCCATGGCTTTTGCCGCACTTTCGCCACCTTGCCATGTTGCGTAAAGGTAAAAGGCCTTGCGGAATGGTTCACTGGCCATAAACGCCGCCTTGGCCTGCAGGCCGTGGCGAAGCTGCGCTTCCTGCTGTTCGCGCATATAACGCTGCGCTTGCATTGTCCGGGCATAACTTAAGAGTGAGGTGCCAAGACGTGTTGAGTAAGTCTGCCACCCGTCGCGGACAATATTTCGCAGCTCCGATGCGCCAGATTTGACAAAAAGACCCGTAATTATCGGAACGGCAAAAAGACAAGTAGCCAGCAGGTTGTAGTAGACTTGAGCTGAATACGAAGGATCAGTTTCAAGAATTCTCGTCCACGCCTTTCCGGCATCTTTGAGTTCTCCTTCTGCAAGATTCGGTCCGCGCGGGAAGAGCGCGAAAAGGATATTATCAATCATCATCACCACCGCGAAACCGACATCCCAGAGCTTGGCCCAAGCCCATAAGCCCATCCAGAGCATCACTGCCCCCGCGCGGCCGGGCAGCAGCATGGCCATAGCAAAAAACGGATAGGCGGCGGCAAGAAAAAGCAGGATAACACCTTGAAAGTGCGGCATGGCCAGCGCAGCGTTCACGTAATCACCTTTTGATTGGTAAACCTCAGTACGATTGAACTGCTGAATGGCGTTGCTTGTGGCCGAGCCTGACGCGCGGTAGCCGAAATAGCCGTTTGGACGCATCGTTGCAAAAATAGCACCGTGCCCTTCCATATTTGCATATTCTGTTGCGTAGTTGCGGTCGAGCATTTCCGCCCAGAGCGATTTAGCTACTACCCAATCAATCGCCTGGATTAACGTTCCATCATCGAGCTGCACCTGCTCGGTATTCGGATCCCGCTCCACTCCCATTTTTCGTATTATTTGTGCAACAACTTGTTGATACTCTTGGTTGTCGCCCAGCCTTTCATTGAATCCGGAGAGGATAGTATCTTGCACTTGCGTTTTCAGCGCAGCTACTGTTGCTTCCCACGCCTGCTGACAAGTGTAATTCCCTTCAGCAAGCGGGGGATCCAGCTTGTTTGTCAGCCACCACATCAGTTCGTTTCTTTTAACATCAGTTTCGTGATAGACACGGATCACCGGATTGCCTTCCATTGCCGCAAGACGTGCCAGGTATGTTTCGCGGACTTTGTCAGATATGTGGAGCTCGGCCACCGCCTTTTTCATACCGAAATACTCGGTGCACTCATTGATCAACGTAAGCCGGATAAAAGCGCGGAGATTGGGATCTGTAATCGCGTTATTCAGCCAAAGGCTCATGTAGCGCTCAAGCTTGTTCATGAAATCAAGATGGCTTCCGCTGGCATCAAGGTTAAGCAGAGCGATCAAGTCTTGAGAGATCTTGCTCATGAAAGTATTCCAGAAATGGAAAAACGTGGCGGCGTTTACGGTTTCTCCGGAACTTTCACGCACGTCACGCTTTGCTTCCTTGACACTCTCCGTGCCGTAGTTTGTGTTCCCATGCTGCCACTCGGCAAGATTTACTGGAGTTGTCACTTGCGTGAGAAAGAAGAAAAGCGGAGGTGCAACAAGCAGGTAGCGCGCCCAGCGGTAATTGCCGCCAACGGCAAGCATGATAATGCCCCCGATGATCGCGATAAGGTAAAGCAGTCCAGCAAGAAGTTTTCCGCCTTCGCCGGTTACGAACTGGAGCATATCGGCTTGGACTTCGATGCCGACGCTTTCCATCGCCGCGGCCACCAATGTTCCAGTCTTTGCTCCTGTCGCTGAAAGCAGACCCATAAAACTCCCGCTAGTCGGTCTTCATTGAGAATGGGTTAGTGCCGGCATTGCCTTCTACTCCGGGTATGCCAGCCTGGCCCGAAGCAGACTTGCCGGAAAAGAGATCAACCAGCATGTTTACCCCGAGCAAGCGGTTGGCATCGGCTGAGGCCTCCGGGTCTCTCCGCATAAGCGCAAGGTGCTGCGCCAACGAGACCATATTCTGGGCCTTTGAGCCTTCTGTTCTCGTCGGTAGATCCATATGGCGGCTGGTTATTGCGCCAAGAGCTGCCTGGCCGTGCTGTTGATACGCCGCTTCATGAGTAAACACATCTTGCCAAGAGATGGTGTCTTTAGGGCCTAAGCCGGCAAACTGCCCTTTCTCTTTGCCTTGTTGCTCAGCCGCTGTCATTTCGGCTGCCCATTGTTTAGCTTGGGTTTCTGTTGCCCCAGGCTTAAGTGTCATATAAGCGCCTTCAAGGCTGCCGTAGAGCCGGCGCAGAGCTTCGGGCTGTACTACGCTGTCTGTTGACATCGTGCCCCGGAGCGGGTGTGTTTGTATGCTGGGTGCTGGCTTCCCGGCGGCTGTTGCTGTTTTGGCTTGTGCTTCGCTTGCTACGGCGGATTTAATATCGGATTGCATTGTGCCGGTATAGTTGGGGGAGCCGAAGTAAACTAGATGGCGGGCTTTAAGGAAGTTCAGAGCCGTTGCGTAAGCTCTTGTTCCACCAAATGAAAACAAGCTGTCTCCGGTGGCTGTAGTTAAAGCATCAGCACCGCCTTGACCGGTAGCAATTTGCTGTTCGGCCTGTTTCGCAAATTCGCTGCTGACTTCGAATTCCCGGCGTTTTCGCAAATCTTCATTGACGTTGCCGATAAAGCGCTTTGAGCGATTGGTTTCCGCCATACCGAAGCGTTCGGTGGTTTGGTCAATTCCGCCCTTGAACATATTGTAAAGCCCGGTTGCGCCCAGGCAGAGGTGGGCCGTAAGAAGCGGAACAGCAACAGTCAGCGCTGACACCATCTCCCAGTAAGCATTCTGACCCATATAGGGATCGTTGTGGTATATGACGGACATTATTGACACGGGATTGGCCCAGTCGATTTCTGTGCCGTGGATGTTCGCGCGCTCGCCGAGCATATGCCACATGATGTCCCGGAAGACATGAATCAGCGCGAAGCCGACGTCCCAGCTTTTTACCCAGACCCAGAGCGAGCACCAGACAAAGAATGCCGGAGCTTTTCCGGGAAGGACGAGGAATACGGAGAAGAATGGAAACGCAATGCAAAGAAGGTAAAGGAGCAGGCCCTGGATATAGGGCACTGAATATGCAAAGTACTTCAAGCGGAAATATCCGCCGTGTGCCTCAGCCCGGGCGAGCGGCCCGGCAATTGTATCATATTCACGTGAATTAAACGGCGAACGGCTGAAAACGCCGGTGGTCAAAGCATCTATGCTGCTTTTCTGCATGCCGTTTTTTAAAATATAGGTCGCTAGCGCATCCCGGGCTTTCTCATCTTCTGTTTGCGCGCCGCCTACTGGAGCCATTGTTCGAGCAAGCCAGGCCACGGCATCGTTCCAGGCTTTCAGCCAGTATTCTTCGGTCATCTTTTCCCCGGCTACATCCCGCAAACTTTCCGCTTTGATTTTGTCTGCGGCAAGCCGCTTGCATGCGCCGCCCACCCATTTCCAGAGCTGTTCGCAGCTTACTGACGGACCATGGGCGGCTGCGCTTTGCCAATCCGGAACATCACTGAACTCAGGCACGCCTTCCTTCTTCATTGCCAGGAGAAAGGCTTTCTCTGAATATCCGGGGTCAACCTGTTTTTGCGCATCAACTTTTTTGCGGTGTTCGTCAGACTTCTTCAGGTCCTCAATAGGACGCAGTTTGATCCACGCCTTTTTCTCCAGCGTAAAGGTGCGCTGAATGTCATCTTGTATGTTGCTGCATTCTCCGTAATAAGCCGTGCCGAGAAGCTTGGTGAACCCCTCATCAATCGGTGTTGAATGAAGCAGATAGTTCAAAATCCGCTCGCGAGCGACGAAGCGAAGGTCATCTGCCTTTGCCGTGTTTACAGCAAGGGTGACTAGTTTGTGCACTGCTTCGGTGACCATGGTGTCGAAAACACCAAAGAAAAACGAGACTTTTGCTGTGCCTGCACCGGTAATCTCTCCGGTGTCCGGATCCATTTCACCGCCGATCGTGCGAATCCAGGTCAGCATTTGCTTTTGCTCGGCAGGAGCTCCGGGGACAACGCGGTCGCCAAAACGAAGCTGAGTGCCGTCAGTCTCCAGCGTTGTCGTCGTCATGTAGTAAAATAGCGGCGGACCGATGAGCAGATAGAGCCCCTGGCGGTAGTTGCCGAAGACGGCGATCGAACCGACGGCAAGCGATACGGCAAACAGCCACGCCAATGCGGCAATCCACCGGAGCTTTTCAAAATCAGCAAGAATCTTGCCCTGATCAATTAGTCCTTTGGTTTGCAGGTAAGCAGAGACTGTGTTTGCTACACCGCCGGTGTATTCAAAAGCGTTAAGGGTCAACGGTTGAACTACTGCGCCGACGGTAAGGGAGAGCGCCATGTAGATTTCGGCTAAGACAAGCGAAACAGTCTCGTCAAAGATGCTTTGAGCGATGTGCCCCGTGAACTCAAGACCGATAACCATGATGATACGCCTGCAACCCGGTTAAACCCTTAATACTGTTATGCAAAGAGTAAGCCGCGCTGTTTCTTTCCCGCGGATAGTAAAGCACCCTGATGTTCCGCGGAAGTTCCTGATTTATTTGCGTTTTTATCAGCACTCGGCCTCCAGCTTAGCTTTTTTTTACGGTAGCGGCCCAAGCAACCACCGCCAATAGGCAGCATCCGCGCGTCCTCTTCGTTGTTCCATATTGCGGTTGAAAGTGACTTCCGAAGTCTCCATGCTGTTTAGGGCTTCTTGCGGGAAGAGAGGGATCGCCATCCACTCCGCTCCGCGGTTTAAAGAGACGTAGCTGCGGGCGAGATTCTCTTCTAAGACTTCTGGGTCGGAAAACGCTAGATAGTAGGCCATCTGGTTTTCTGCCGTGAGAAGCCTGGAGGCATGAAGGCGCATTTCCTGTTCTGAACCATAAACTTGGTCTTGGAGAGAGGCACCTGCCATATAAGCGCTCTTGCCTGTATTGTAGGCTCCGGGCAGTCCTGTCAGTCCGGCAGTGAGAATCGTGTAAGGAACAGCCATGTAGTAAAGTATTTCTTGATCGGTTTTGTGGCCGGCACTCTGCACCGCTGATTTTAGCTGACCGGCAACCAAGGCACGGTACATTTCTTCGGCCGCCGGATCTCCCTGCAGTTCCGCAGGGATGTTTTTTGGGTCCAGATTGAAGAGCTGGGAAATATATACTGCCTGTTTAGCTGCAGATTCGGTATCAACCATACCCGCTGTGACAAGTCCGTCTTGTCCTAACTGGTAATGAGCACGGGTAAATTGGCTGTTTGGAAACAAACGCGCTACGGGCCGGAAAAGCCAATCTTCACCGAAGCGGTTTGCCGATTCCCGGTTTGCTTCAACAGACTGATTAAGCCCTTTGACAGCAGCGTCGATTGTTGGATTGGACTGGGTATCGGCCAAAGGATCTGATTGGGCCATGCCTTGGATAGTGCCCCAGAAATCGGTTGCTAACCCTCCGGTTAGTTGTGCTCCGCCGACTAAGGGAGCTGCGGATGCTTTTGCCGTCGCCGACACCGGACCGCTTTCGCCCGCTTTGCTTGTTGCGTTGCCGGCACGAAGTGCTGCATCGAACATTGAACTCGAGCGGCGCATCATTCCGAGCGTCTGCTTTTGTCCCATCAGTTGTTCGTGTCGCCCTGTTTGGGCGGCAGCCATATAGTTTCGCGCATACGTGCCCATGCGATCCGAAAGCCCAGTGGAGCCCTTAAGCAGGATGTTGGCAAGTGCCGTCTTGGTGCCGATAATCGCTTGTGCCGTGACAATGGGAACGCCGGTAATCATAGTGCAAACCAACAGCCAGTAGGTTGCCAGCGAGTAAGAAGGGTCACCATCATAAGCACCTTCGAGTAATGAAACTGGACTCGAATAGGGGGCTGGATTATGCGGGTTAAAGAATGAGGCTTGCGGCAGAAGGTTCCACAGAATCTCATCAGCGGTCATTATGGCAGCCCAGCCGACATCCCAGCTCTTAGCCCAGGCCCAGAGCGCCATCCACATCAGAAAACCGCCTGCGCGGCCCGGAAGGAGGAGGAATAAAGCAAAAAAGGGATATGTTGTGGCCAAAGCGTAAAGCAGAAACCCTTGAATGTAGGGCAGCGTATGCAAAAGGGTAAAGGCTTCAAACTTGCGCGCTGCGGCGAAGTCTTCGGACTTATTCCGCTCAAGCATTTCTTTCTTTGTTCGCGGATCTGTCGCACCCGAACCCGGAAGTGATTCCTTTGGACTAATAAACTCCGTGCCCAGTGGTGCGCGCTGCAGGATATCCTGTACGGGAGCCTTGGCGAACTGCTTGCGCAGCATCATACCGGCCAGAATCTTAGCGTAGGCATCCAGTTTGCCGGCATCCGTAGTTATATCTGAATCAGCGGACTGCTCGTTCCCGGAGGCTTGCGGACAGGGATCTCCTGGGCCTTTGCGCCGGTCTGTCACTTCTGCTTCATCAGTGACCTTTTCGAAATTGTCACGAATAACTTGATAGTAGATATCAGATCCGAAATTCCGCCAGGCATAGTAGTCGAGATTCGTAATTTGTATATCTTCGAGGATGCGAAGCGCTTCACGTCTGGTTGCTTCGAGAATCCACTGCCAATACTGCTTGCAGCTTACCACGGTCTCGCTGTGTTGTTGTTCATCATCATGGCGCTGCGTGTCGATGCTTTGATGCTCCATTGAGCCCATGTTGTAGACCAGATTCATTGCGGCACCCGGCGGAAGCGATTTGTCTTTCAGTGGAAATTTTTCGCAATAGAGCTTTTTTGCGGTTTCGTAGTGCTGTCCTGCTGTCCGGAGCAGAGGATCGCGGTTTCCAATGGCGATAGTATGTGCTGCGCCAATTTCGGCACTGCACTGGCCCATAAAGAGCTGAACAAGTTGTACTAGAGCGCCATCGCCAATTTCGGCGCCAAAGGTATCGCCCATTGTTTTCTGACGCGCCATATTCAGCATTTGCTTCTTTTGATCATTGTTCAGCGCGATGCCGATTAGCCGCTGTGAAACCTCGGAGATAAGGATATTATACTGATGAAAGAGCCATGATACTTGTCCTGGCTCTCCAGCGGTTTCGACGTTGAGCAGCATATCTTTGCGGTTTTCGAAGTCTTTAAACTGAGCAAAACGCCACTCTGTACCGCTTGCCGAGATCTGGTTTTTCATGCCGTTCATCTCGATGCCGGAAGCAAAAACAAAAAGCGGCGGACCGACGAGCATCCATAGGGCGGCGCGATAGTTGCCGAGCAGCGAGACGGTAAGTACGGCGCTGACAATAACGCCGAGATAAATCAGAGCGCCGAGAGTTTCAAGCATTTCACGGAGCTGGAGAAGAACTTGCGCTTGAGTATGGTAACCGACCGTCTCGAGTGCTGCCGCTATCGCCGTGCCAGCGGCCGGGCCTTGGCCGGAAAGACTTTCTGCGCTGGCTGAAGTGGAAAACGAAAGAAGCAGCAGAATGCTGAGCAGGGGGTGAAAAATGACCCTTAATTGGGTAAGGCAAGAAGTAAATTCAGCGGCGTCGTAGGAGGCTGTCATTTCTTGCCTCCGCCGCCGATATCAGAAGGATAAAGAAGAAGCTGTCCTTGAAACGGTTGAAATGTCGTTGCGCCCTGATTTGGCGTTCCCTCTTTTTGCCGGATCCAAGATTCGATCTTTTCCCCCAAGAAGAGGCTGTGCCCTCTCCCTCGTTCTGTAGTGCTGGAATCAAAACCGCCCCAGCCGCTTGGAGCTTGCACGTTCCCCGAACCCTGCCGCTGTCTGGCCAAGTGTTCGGTGTAACGGGCGAGGTCTTCCATATCAATTTCGCCGTCAAACCCGCTGCCGTGCGTTTCCAGATAGCGCTGCACAACATCGTGGCCGAAGTAGGTCTTGATATACTCAAGTTTGTCGTGCACCATCTTGCCGTAAAGCTGTGGATTTTCGCGCTGCAATGTCTCGTCTGCTTGAAGCCGCATTGCGTCAGTGCCTTGGTGGCCTAAGGCAGCGTCTTGGCCGTAAACCGTGTTATAGAAATTCTCGACAGATCGGGCAAAGCCGCTGCCCCAGCTTGTTTCCGAGTCATGCTCCAGCGCTGCGCCCTCAGTCGCGTAGCGGTTTCCACCGACCGTAGAGCGGATCGTGTCAAGATGCGTTGATGGTCCGCCGGGAGTTGCATCGCGCGGCATTGCTTGATAAAGCCACTGTAAGTAATCCTGGGCGGAGTCTCCATAAATTCGCGGATTAAGCTCCATCGGTTGTCCCGTTGAGCGATCGACAAAATCATCACGATGCATGCTAAGCAAACGGGTTGCATATTCTTCCTTGGAATAGTTTCTTGCACCGGGGATGTTCTGATGCAGCCAGCCGAGAATATCTCCGCCGCTAGCGAAGTCTGAGCCTTCTCGAAGAAGAGCGGGTGTAAGCATCAGCTCAGCGGGTCCGAGAAGCGCGTTGCTTCCCAAGCTGTCCACTAGATTCTTCGCCAATGTCTCTTCAGCGGAAGACACGGCATCCAGCATGGCGCTAAGCTTTGCTTTCGATGCGTTGTACATTTCTGAAAACGAAGTTGCGTCTTTATCGGAAATTTCGTATCCGCCGCTGTCGTCCATTGCTGAAGTGTAGGCATATAGCTCTTGCGTGAAGACGCCCCACCGGCCCAGGTTTTTATCGAAGGCAGCCATATGGGCCGACTCAAGTTTTGCCTCAGCCGCAAGAATACTGTTGTAGGTGCCAAGAGCTTGTTTTGCCACACCTCCGGCTTTGGTCAGCGCCTTGAAATCTCCGCTGATGAATTTTCCGACTTGCGCTTTATCAAGCCCGCCAAGGGCAGCGGTAAGAGAGGCGTAAGAACGGGCAATGTCATCCTTGATGCCGCCCTCAAGACCGTCACCAAGGGCGATCGAGCGGCGGGCAAAGCCGCGGATTTCTTCATGCATTCTCATACGGGCGGCAGAGGCCTGCTGTCCGTATGCAGCGCCGGCAATCGATCCGGACTGTTTGGCGCTGTCCAGAAGACTTCCCGGAGAGCCTGAAACGAAATCGCCCAAAATGGCTTGCTTTGCTTTGATCGTCAAAGCGCCGGTGAGCACAGGAATGCCGAAGAGCGCCATCGAAATGATCGTATAATAGATATGTAAGCTCCCCAGCGGGTCGTAATTAATTCCTTCGGAGAGTACAACCGGAAGCTTCTCGAGCTCACGCCAAGGTCCGGTATGGATTGATGCCGGCATATTCTGCGAAGGCAGCATGTTGTACATAATTTTGTCGAGAATAATGCAGATAGCAAAGCCGATATCCCAGCTTTTTACCCATAGCCAGGCAAGCGGCACATTGACGATAAGCGGTGCTTTGCCGGGGAGAAGAACGAGCAGAGAAAGAAACGGATACGCTATCGCAATGAGATACAGCATTATGCCTTGATAGTAGGGAAAATTCATTGCGTATGAGAACATCCGCTGTCGCGTCGCATGAATTTCATACTCGCGGCGAGATACCCACATTGCATCTTCTGCTGAAGAGAGCGCGTGGAGATTAATTGCGGGCTGCATCAAAACATTTTTTCGCAAGAACGCCGGACCCTGGGTCGAGCTGGTGTCGCTTGACTGAAGCATCAAGAGATTAGCGATCTGTCCAAGACCGTTAACGATTGTTTGGCCAACATAAGCTCCAGCTTGCACCACTGCTTCATAGCCGTTGGCGGGGGGTGACCCGGTAAGGACAACCTGACGTGATGGGTTTTTGTGTACCCGGTCGTTCATGTGACGTTCGACAACTCGGCCAAAAGTATCGAGACGGTTCATGTGCCGGTTGAGCAGCGCAAGCGCTATACCGGGCAGCAGATTGCAGTCGCCGTTTGCGTTTTCGAAAACTGCTTTTCTTGTCAGCTCTTCGCAGGCGTACTCTGCAGCGCTGCCTTCAGGCGCAATACTCATCGCCTTGTTCAGAATCGCTGGTACAGCGAGGCCGGCGTAGCTCCAAAGCTCCTCGGCAACAAGCGCCCAAGCATCGGCGCATCGTATTTTTTGGCCGCTGTATACTTTCTGCGTGCCGCCGTCACTATAGGTTTTAATCGCACCAGAGCTGACCAGGTTTTTTACCGTTTGGCTGGGGCCGTTCTTGGAGACATGTGCTTCGATTAGTTCGTGGAAACCAGATTCGCGAAGCGGGACATGTTCAGCTTCGTTGCCAAAGTAGGTCATCCGCTCGATTTGAGTCTGGCGAATTTTATCAAGTTCCGGCGTCGCTACTTGTCCACCTTTGCTAATCGAACGGTATTTAATATAACTCCATGCGGCGGCGTTTGCTGCGTCCATCATCCGTGGACAGTATACGTAGAGGCCGCCTTCAAGCCGTTGAATAAAGTCGGAATCCGTTGGCATTGTTTCAGCAAGCATTTCCATGGCGCTTGCTTTTTGCAGAACCATCAGGTCAGAGCGGTCTTCGTCGGTTAGGATTTGATCGACAAACTCTTGGACAAAATCATTCATCGGTTTGGCAAACAGCCAGAAGCCGATGGCGACATTAATTGGCTGGTTTACACCTTGTCCCTGGGCGTTTAGCTTCTCGAGAATTTTCGTTCGGTACTGAGTCGCTGCGCCTTCACCCAGTTCCCGGTGTTTGCCGTGAGGAGTGCCGCCACCTAGCTGCCAGATTACTCCTTGGGTTTTTGTCGTCGGACCGACAAGAAACCAAAACAGAGCTGGTCCAATAACCAAATAGCGCACTGCACGGAAGCTGCCCATCAAAGCAAAAGAAACAACAGCGCCGATTCCTGCCAGAAGATATACCAGCGCACCGGCATCACGGAAAAAGTCACGGAACGTCTCAAGCAGGCGCGCCTGCATCATGTATCCTTGATGTTCAAGGACAGACGCGACTAGCGTTGCTGCTGATACTACATCCCCTTCCATAGATCGCTGCGTTCCTTAGTTGGATCTCGCTTTTACTTGCCGAACATTCGCTGCGCCATTTTATTGATCGGGTCGTTTCGCGCAGCGGAGACCTCCGCTTGTTTTAGCTTGTCTGCTGCTTCTGAGCCGAAGATGCTGCGAAAATCGTCGATGGTTTTGCCGAGCGACATTGTGCGCTGCTGAGGAGCGGCAGGCGCAGCGCCTGTGGTGCCCGGCTGTGCCCATTTATTGCCGAAGATCGTTACTTTGTCGTTGGTCAGCGTCCCTCCGGCGGCGTTCTGGTTGGCAACGCTTGTTCCGCCTACATGCATGACATTCAACCGGTCATACAGAATTGAAGCTCCGGTCAGCATCGCTGTTGCCTGCATTTTTGAGTTCACATCCATTTGAGCGAGAGAGAGATAGTCGATGTAGCGGTTGACAAGCTGCATAAACATGCCCTTTTCTTCGTTGGTCAAAACCCGGCTAAGCGTAACATGATCAATCGCCCTGGCCTTTAAGAGAGACATTAACCGTGCAGTTGCCGCCACCGCTGATGCCTCGCACCATGTCTCAATTACGCGTGCTGCAAGTTCTTTTTCCTTGCCGCTTTTCAAGCTCGCTGATTTATCGCCGTTAATTGCGAGCAATTCTTTGATATCGCGTCCGGAAAGCGGATGGCCGATGGTCGCTTCCATCCAGAGCCGCTCGAGATCTTGGACGCCTCCTCCGCCTCCGCTTCCGCCGCCGCCCATAATGTCGGTCCAACTGTTAAGGATTTCCATTAGCGATGGACAAATCCCCTTCTTAATATCAAAGCGCTTTTCGTCATCCAGGTCGCAGTCGCCGTATTCTTTCAAGTCCGGTTTTACATCGCCGCCGGGTGTGTGATAACAGCGGTTTTTATAGAGCGCGACAATGCGCTGTGGTACGGCATGCGGCATTTGATATGCGTAGTGAAAATAGTGGTCGGCTTGGCCAGCTTGCTGCTGACCGCCCCCGCCTCCTCCCCCGCCGTCGTCGTCATCACGCTTGAGGAGGACATCGCCGAATAAGAGAACAAAAGTTTTTAATTCATCTTTCGTGTCTCCAGAGACATCTTTGTCCACCCCGAGAAAGACGCGTTCGGCGAGGGTCCAGAGCTGTTCCGAATCGTTTTCATTCGCTGTGCCACTTCCTCCGTCGTCGCGGAGCATGTTCAGCGTATCAACGCTTTCCGCGCAGCACACACAATAAGCATAACTTCCGTTTCCGGCATCAGCCTTCGGTCTTTCTTTCTTGAAGCGGTAATCCTTCGCCGCTCCCCCTGTCCCCGGCTCTTCACCGCACCATGATGGGCAGTTGTACCAAACGCGCTCTTTTGGTTTTTCTTTTTTAAGGTTTTTCTTTGCTTTCCCCGATCGGATTGTGTACTCGAGGCAGGACTCGAGTTTTTCATCAACGTCGCGATACACTTGCGCACGGTCGGAATTGGAGATGCGAGTGGTCGTCCAGCTTATTTGTTTGAGCAAGTGCTCCATGGTGTTGGCGCTTGCTTCCATCTGCGCCGTATGCAAGCCGGTGCCAAGGGTTTTATCCAAGAAGCCGAGAGCCATGATTGTCACGCCGCGTAGAGTGAGGGCTTGGTCGATGTACTCGTAACGTGCATTCTTGTCCTGCAGGAAATCCTTTTGCATGATGCGGATCGGCTGATATACGCCCATTGCTGTTTTAAGGACTTCGTCGTCAACACCGATATTATCAGCCTTGGGAACTTTCTTGTGCGTCGGATAGTGGAAACCTTTACCCATGTCGGGGCGCTTGTCCGACTTGCCGCTTCCTTCCATCGCGGCATCTTCCGCGATGAGACCTTCACGTGCATTTTCGAGTTTTCTCGGGTCGATCAACAGCGGCGAACGATCCATCGCGTTCATCAGGTCATGTGTCATCGCTGTGGTAAGCATTTCCGGATAATTGCTGCGGTTGTGATCTGTGGCAAGGTTTCGGCTGCCGGCAGATTCGGTTACTTGTGTTGAAGATTGTTTGCCGGATTGGCCGTTTTGTTCTGCGGCAGGATTTTTGTCGATTACAGCGTCCTGCGCACCTGAGCCGCCGCCGCCGCCACCGC
>JAKPSH010000145.1 GCA_029555385.1 Pseudomonadota bacterium | reverse complement strand
CGCGGCAAGGAAAAGCAACTTATTGAGTCAGGGTTGGATTATCTCTATACCAGTCTGGATGCACCGTGCCTAGAAGTCAATGATAAGATCCGCGCGGATGCGAAAGGCGAGGGTTCATACGATGATGCCATTGCGGGGATTGCGGAATTGGTCCGGTTGCGAGACACCATCGGTGTGGGTCTTCCCATTATTCAGACCAAGACTGTGCTTGTTAAAGAAAATCATCAGCAGTTGCTGGCAATGGCGCGGTTTGCGCAGGATATCCTTAGAGTTGATGCATGGGTCCTTGGACTATGCGTTTACACAACCCCAGAGCTTGATTCGCGTACAACGGAGGATTACATCAACGAGTTCGGGCAGGAGCAGGTTCATTGGGGTGGATTCATCAACAAGTTGCAAGACTTGGATTACGCTGAAATTCAAAGGCAGTGTGAGATCATCGCGGCCACCAAGTGGAAGATGTCCGTAAGAATCGAAAGACCTTTCGGCATGCCCGGGTTTGATTGGAAAACATATCACGAGAACCCGGAACTGCCGGCGGCATTATCGCCCATGAAATGCATGAATCCCTATGTATTCGCACAGATGCAGCCTAACGGCGATCTGGCGTTTTGCGGCAGTCAACCGGACTACACTTTTGGAAATATACGTGACAGCAGATTCTTGGAGTGTTGGAACGGGGAACGGGCTAATAAATGGCGGAGATTTCTTAACCGAAGGCTCTTCGCATCTTGTTCCAGGTGCTGGTCGTTGTATGAATACAGCCGCTTCGATTCAAGCAAGCGCTGAATAGCACCGCTGCTTGATGTTCATTTTGTAGTCTTTTCCGCTCTAAGGTAGAACGTGTGCATGAGGGTTTGAGACTTTAGGGGTGACGTGGAGCAAGCAGATATATTATCGGATCATCCGCAAGAATCACGGGTAATCCGCATACCGAACGACAGGTTGTGCGACCTTCGTCATTATCTGGAAGCACCGGTGCTGATCCTGAGTACCACTGTTGGCAAAGGGAACGTTAGCGTGGGAAACGCCATTGCGGAGGCGATTGGTGATCACGTTAAGACCATGCACTATCCAATTGAAGAATTTCTGCCGGAGGAGGCGGTTGTCGAGGACTTGGTTCGCTACAAGTTCATCTCTAACCACCTCCCGTTTCTGCTCAAGATTATTTACAAGTTCTCACCAATCTACCTGCGGAAACTGCTCAGGGAACGCTTTTTAAAAACAACAAAGTTGAACCGACTGCGAGAGCAAGTGCAGTCAGTTGGTGCACGGACGGTCATCGGTATAAGCCATCGTCCTTCTTTTTGGTTGTCAGTATTGAAAGAGCGTGACCGGGCAGATTTTAAGTTGTGGGGTGTCTTAACGGAATTCGGTGAGACGCTTGCCTGGCGCTACATCTTTTGGAAAGCACTGGATGCTTATCTTGCGCCGCTGCCAAAGAGCGCACTTAGTTATGCCTTTTCACCGCAACTTCGTTATTTTGAAACCGACCCTATCTGTCAACCAGTTTTTCGTGCCCTGGCGGAAAAAAAAGGGGACGTCAACAAGACACTTTTTGTTTTCGGCTATTGGGGGCAAGTGCGGCCCAGCAAAGCGGCAGAGTTATTGGAAAAGTTACTGAGGAGCTTGCCGGCTTTGCACGCCATTGTCGTGTGCGGGAGCAATGAGCGGTTGCTGAAGCGCTTACACGCTCAGTTTGGCTCAGAGTCGCGAGTGGCTCTGTACGGACAAATGAACTCGATCGCCGAACTGTTGAAGCAGTGCGCAAGCATCGTGAGTAAGCCAGGTTATTCGACGCTGGTTGAAGCTCACGCGGCGAAGCGAAAAATATTCCTAATCAAAGGTATGCCAGTAGCCGAGGATCATAATGCGCTTTATGCTGTAACGCATTTTGATGCGCAGTGGTTCACTGTTAAAGCTTTCGAGCAGTGGTACGATAATCAGATTGCGACCCAGCGCGCCCGATGATCGGGCAACATGATGTTCTTTGGACACATGTTATCGCGTGTAGAACGACCACTTATCAAGTAGCAATTGGGCGACCACTTCCGCGCCGTATTCGGTCCAGTGAGGATCTTCGGGTAGATGCAGATCGTCAAAATGCTCTGTTTTGGAAATGTCTTCCATTAGGTCAAAGTAAGTGAAGCCCAAGTCGGTCGAGGCATCTTTGAGTAACGTGCGAAGAGGGGGAACGGTGGCTTCTTGTTTGGATCGTGCAAAATCGGCAACAACTGGGACGGTTATAATCAGCAGCTCTTTACCTGTGCTTTCTGTTCTGAGTTTTTCGAGAGTATAGCGCATGCCTAACCATTGTTTTTCATCGAAATCATAGTAACCGGAATACGCTCTCTGTGGTAATGATTCAGACTGTTGCCGGAACGAACTCTTTATTGCGTTTCTCTTCTTGAAGTATACCCACGCATGGTAGCTGTAACTGAAATCGCGAAGGATATACCGAACGAGAAACGGTGAGAGATGCGATGTGGTCAGAGTCTCTTTTTGGATGCAGCAGTATTCCAGCGTGTAGTTTGGATATTCTCCGGTTAGATATGGTCGGTAGCGAAATCTATTTGCTTTCTTTCCATAGGTAAAGTCGTTATCTATAAAATCATTCGCCGGGAGGATGCTGACAATGACTGCACTATGATCGAACTGTTTTGCCAATGTCTGATAGATTAACCAATAATGAATAGTGCCGACTTCCCCGCTTACTCCAAAGTTGAGATGTTCAACTGCAGTCAGTGCCTCCAGTTTATTGCTCAGCCGGTGCTCTTCGCTTACATGCAGACCTTCGATCATTGAATCGCCAATGACGATTACCCGCTCCTTTGCACTTTCCTTTTGACGCTCGCGATCGCGAGCACCGTAAGCGTTCGAGCTATAAACGATATCAGACCCGTTCACCGTTTCGATATACGAGGTGTGCGGAGGGTGCCAAGTTCCGAACGCTGGGTCGATATCGCGCCAAAACGACTCTCCGAGTTGTCCAAAGTGATATTGCGGGGACGAAATTGGCAGAAGTTGGAACTCAACTAAGAGGTAGACCGCGAGTTCCGCCGAACCTGCGATCATCAGCAACCAAAAAAGTAGTCTGATCATACGCCAGAAAGTACGCATGGATAATTGCTCTCAATAAGCTATGGACACAAAAGACTGTAATGCCTCAATACGGGACTCGTCAATGATCACTTCTCCGGATGCATTTAGTGCTACGGTGGAGCGAAGATTCAGCACGCGGAACTATATTAAGAACGAAAGGCGAAGTTATGTTGCAAGTCAACTTTCGAAATGACCGCTTTAAATTTTCCGCCAGGCTCCTGTGTGAAGTCGGCTGGCGAAGATTTCACGAGCACCAGACGCATTTGCGGTCCGGTAAATTTGCGCAAGTTGTTAATTAATTGCTGTTCGACATTCTCCTTCATGTATTCTGCACAGTCGTATCTGACAACCAGTACATCAACCTGTTCTTGCACGGCTTGAGCTAAGAGAAGGCCAGGTGTCTGGTCAAACGCCAAGTAGATCGCTGTTACGGCGCGACCATCTGGTGTAACAATGATATCAACATTGCGGCCGATAATAGATTCAACAGTCGGAAAACTCCGGCCACAAGAGCAGTATGCCGGATTCTTGCTCACCCGAACGAGATCTCCGGTGGCGTAGCGAATTAAAGGCATCGCGTAATTATGCAGCGAGGTGCCGATTACCTCCGCAAGATACTGATCGGGTGAGAGAGCACATGCGATGTCAGAGTCGTTTCGTTCAAGATGCACTAACCCGTAGTCCGAATGTACATGGTAATTCCCGTGCGGGCACTGAGAAATGGCGGCAGTGCGTTCCATGTGTCCATACGAATCATAGACCTTGCAGGAAAACGTCTCTTCGATCGTTTGACGTTGATGCGGCAGCAAACGCTCTCCTTGGGAGAAAATGGCGTCAAAGCGCACGCGGTGCGCCGCGCTGTTGCGGCACAGGAGCGCAAGAAGGTAGAGGTTTGACGCTAAACCTTTAAGAAAACGCGGCTGGTATTTGCGTAGCGCCCGGATATAAGAGGCGGCGTGTTCTGCGGCAAGGCAAACACTGTTTAACAACAGGCGACGGAGCAGCGGTTGATGGCAAAAGGGGACTGTGTGCTGCTGATCGCGAGCAATAAAGTACTCAGCGGACAGCTCGGCAAAGGGGTCTCCTAGTCGATAACCAAACCACCCCCAGTATCGCCAATAGTATACGAATTCCAGAACATTCGAATGCCTATCAGCAAGGAACTCGATAGCGGAACCAGTGGTGCCGCTGGTGGACAACTTTTGCGGCTTAAAACTTCGAGCATTATCGGCAGCCAGTGCGGTATAGTTCCGGCGCAATAAGTCCTTGGTAAGTAATGGAATCTTTTGCAGATCATCCGGAGTCTTAATCTGCGCAAGATGCAGGCCATGATCGGAAAATAGTTTTTGATAGTAGGCAACGTGGTGTAACGCATGGTCCAGGATTTCCCGAATGCGCGAAAACTGGTAAGCCTGCACGGCTCCGTAATCCAACCATTGATTCCGGTCGAAGCGTTGTTTCAACCGGTAGATTTCAAGCGGATAGGCGAAATCTCGTATTCTAAAACTTACTCCCATCGGTCGTCACCGCGTTTTTCCGGAGATGCTGGGGCCAAATTTTGAATATATTCCTTCGGGCTACTTGGTGCTATACCCTATTCGGGCCTTTGTCGGTCGATCTTGCATGATGATTAACACGGAGCAGAGGACGATGCCTTCAGGTTCTGAACCCCGGTCGTTGGTAGTTCTTGGCGCCGGCCTCAGTGGGCTTGCTGCGGCTTGGCGCCTTTCTGAGATCTATCGTGAACGAGTGGTTGTTATCGAGAAAAATAGTTACGTTGGCGGTCTTGCCGCAAGCGTTTCTCGTTTGGGGCGGCAATTCGATCTTGGTTCTCACCGTATTCACCACAGCATAGCACCGGAAATGCTTGCACTTATTCGGGAGCTATGCGGTGGAGAGCTACAAGAACGAATGCGAGAGGGGTTGATCCTTGTCGATGGCAGGTTTATTCGTTATCCGCCGAGACCCGCTGATTTGCTGCGAGGGCTCGGTTTAGGAAAATGCGCATTATATACGGCGGGTATGATCGCGGCGCGCATGAGGAAGCTGTTCGTAGGCAAAGACGCGGAGAGCTTTGAGTCGTATATTCTCTCCAATTTGGGAAGACCGCTCTATACTTCTTTCTATGAACCTTATGCCCGGAAGCTCTGGGGGGTCTCTCCGCACATTCTTTCAGATGAGTCCGCAAAGAAGCGTATTCGGCGCGTTATCGTGACGGAGCTTAAACGGCTTGGTGACACGAAACGGGATTGGCGTTATTTTTATCCGGCAAAGGGTATAGGGGCCATCGCCGAAGGTTTGAAATATCGAATTATGCAGAATGGCGGACGTATTGTTCTGGACGCCGACGTCACGAAACTTGAAACCCATGCCGGACAAGAAGTTTCTGCTGTACATTTCAGGACAAAAAGTGGAACAGAAAGCATCAAGATTGAAAACCTTATTTCAACTATTCCACCGGATGCTTTGAGTCATCTGCTGGATGCAGAAAAGCCTGCGGATATTTCGTTTGGCTTGCGTTGGCGCGCTTTGCGGATTTTGTTTCTCGAAACGCGTGATGCGATAGAACGCCGTCCGGAGACGTACTATGTATCGAGCCCTGACTATCTCGCAGGTCGAATTTCAGAAATTGCAAAGTACAGCCCAAATCTAAATCCCGAAGACGGCTGGAAGGCTTTTACGATTGAGATTCCATGTACACAGGATGACGAGATATGGAGGATGGACGAACAGCAGCTCGCCATGCGTTGTGCCAAGGAGCTCGCGGAATTTGGCATTATTAGATCGACATTTAGTGAGCCTCCACATTGTGCAAGTATGGTTCTTGATCACGTCTACCCGTTTTATGCCGTCGGCTGGCAGGAGCAGTACGCCGCGGTGTGTGCTTATTTTTCTTCATTTTCCAATCTTTATCGTATTGGACGCACAGCTCTCTTTCTGCACTGCAACCTTGACCATAGTATAGCAATGGGGCTGAAACTGGGGACGTGGCTCACCCAAAGCAATAGAAACCGTGACGATTGGTTGCGAGATGAAAACCAGTTTCGTGACTACTATGTACGTGAGTGATTATCCAAGATCGAGTTATCCGACCGAATGAAATTTAACCGTTGGCTGCATAGCGAGCGCTCAATAACAATAACCACCGTTGTTGGATGTCCCAACATGTGTCCCTATTGTCCCCAGGACATAGTTAAAAGCGTGTACTTGTCGAGAGGGGGGTCCCCAAGCTTAGATCTAAATGACTATTACGGTTATCTGCAAAAAATCCCTACGGGGGTAAAGGTGATATTCGGCGGGTTCGGCGAGCCCTGGTGCCATCCGAAATGCACCGAAATGGTCTTAGCGGCGCACAGCGCGGGGCACAAGATCGATGTTTATACTTCCCTTGTCGGGATGAAAATCGAGGATGTTTATATACTGAAAGCTATTCCGTTTGAGAGTAGTTTTACAGTTCATCTGCCTGATGATAATGGGCAAACTAAGATACGCCTAGATCAGAATTACCTTGAAGTATTACGGGCAATTGGTGCGGCAGGTATTAGACATCTTCACTTTGATTTGCGGCAAGATGGTCCAGCACCTGTGTCGCTTCCGCCAGCCGTTGCCCAGGCCATAGGTTCATTGCCCGTTGGTATTTCCCGGTGCCATACATGGGGTGGGCTTGTTGGTGATGTTACACCGAAAATCTTAAAGTCCTGGTTGCCGTTACGTGGTTGTCCACGTTTCTATCGCAACGTGCTTTTGCCGAACGGCGATGTGGCACTTTGCTGTTGGGACATGGGAATGCAGCATATTATCGGCAATCTCAAAGATTCGGATTACGAGTCGTTATTTCAAAGCAACGAATTTAAGCGAATCAAATCCGGTTTCTGCCGGAGAGACCCGGATATCCTCTGTTCTCGCTGCGACTCGCCGATGCGGCAGATCCTCGGCTTGTCAATTCCGCCGGCATATCGTCCCGTTGTCCGCTTTTTATATGAACGGGTGCGCAAACTAAAAGTGTTTTGAGAACTTTGGCCTTGATTACGTTCTGTCGCCTCTTAGATTTTACGCGCCGGTATCTTCTTCTCCTAGTTTTACAAAAAACCGGCTGATTTCCTGAAAAAGTAATGTTAGCATAACACCTTCTCAGCAAAGGCGGTGGGGAACTAGGATATTGTTAAGAGCCGATTGATGACATCTTTACCTGATAAACCGGACCTCTCTCGACTAACGATCGCCCGTGGTAGTGATGCGGGAAGTGGTAGCGGTCGCCGTTTCGCGCCGCTGGTTTGGATCGGGGTGGTGGTATTGGTAATAGTGTTCTGCGGGTACTTGCTCCGCGGCGAACTAGGAACAGCAGACCGGAAGATGTCTGTACAGATTGCACCGGAACATGCAGTCGAAACACCGCGACGCGCGAGTGCTAATTCTTCTGTGCTCAACGCCACTGGCTATGTCGTCGCCCAGCGCCAGGCGGCAGTGTCCTCGAAAGCGACCGGACGGCTGAAGGAGCTTCGCGTAAAAGAAGGCGACCGGGTCGCAGAAAACGAAATCATCGGCGTGCTGGAAAACGACGATTTGCTGCACATCATTGCCAAAGAGAAAGCCGCGCTGGAGGCAGCGAAGGCGCGTGTGGCCTACGCTGAGGCGGAGCTTGCGGTGGCGGAAATCGAACTTAAGCGCGTTTTGCCGCTTGCCGAGCAGCGGGCAGTTTCGCAATCGGAGAAAGATGCAGCGGAAGCACGCTACCGCCGGGCGGTGGCGGATCTCGCGGCGCAGCGAGCCGGAGTGGCGCTTGCCGAGGCGGGAGTAAAAGAAGCTGAAGTTAATTTCGAATATACGCTGATCCTCTCGCCTTTTGCCGGAACCGTGCTGACTAAAAACGCTGACATCGGTGAAATTGTTGCGCCCTATGGCACGTCCAGTGATGCCCGCGCGGCGGTTGTGACTATCGCCGACATGGAATCGCTTCAGGTGGAGGCGGATGTCTCGGAAGCAAATATCGCTAAAGTCGCTGTCGGTCAGACCTGCAAAATTACTTTGGATTCATTTCCTGGCAAAATTTACCAAGGCGCGGTGGATAGCATTGTGCCCACTGTGGACCGGGCAAAGGCGACAGTGCTGGTGAAGATTAGCTTCTTGAACAAGGACAGCAGCGTCATTCCGGAGATGAGCGCAAAGGTTGAATTTGAACTGGGGACCTAGGACATTGACCGAACAGGAAAAAGCGCAAGAGCGGCAGGAAGGGGAGAGGACAGAGCCGATCATCGAGGCCCGGAATATAATCAAGTCTTACCGGCGCGGAGATGAGCGTCTTGTTGTGCTCGACAACGTATCACTTGCCTTGAAAAGCGGCGAGTTCCTCGCGCTGATGGGGCCCTCGGGATCCGGGAAATCGACGCTGCTCAATCTTATTGCAGCAATAGATCAGCCTGACTCGGGAGTGTTGACCGTCGCGGGGCAGAGGTTTGCTGCGCTAAGTGAGCGTGAACTTGCGCGCTGGCGGGTGAGAAACGTAGGCATCGTTTTTCAGTTTTATAACCTGATCCAGGTGCTTAATGCAGAAGAGAATGTCGCACTTCCGCTTGCGCTTTTCTCACTGGAGCGCAAGGAGCGGCGCGAACGTGCACGCTTTGCTCTTGAGGTCGTGGGGCTCTCGCACCGGATATGTCATTTTCCGAAGCAGCTCTCCGGAGGCGAACAGCAGCGTGTGGCGATTGCGCGGGCGATTGTCACCGATCCGCGGATTATCGTAGCGGATGAACCGACGGGGGATCTTGACCGGCACTCCGCGGCGGAAGTGCTCGGCCTCTTAAAATCACTGAACGGCGATTACCACAAGACAATTGTGATGGTAACGCATGACCCGCATGCTGCCGAATATGCTTCGCGTATCGTGCACCTGGATAAAGGGGAGATCTCCGGCTGATGTTAGCTGCGCCGTTTGAATTTATGCTCCTTGTTTGGCGTAATCTCCGGCGCCATCTCCTTCGTTCACTCCTGACCGTTCTTGGCGTCGGTATCGCACTTTTTGCCTTTTGCATGATCCGGACAATAGTCGGCGGCTGGTATGCCGGGGTAGAAGCTACGGCGAAGAACCGGATGGTTGTGCGCAATGCGGTGTCCATAATCTTTTATCTCCCTCTTGCTTACCGGGAGGCAATCGCCCGCACTCCCGGCGTGGCAAAAGTCGGTTACGGCAACTGGTTCGGCGGAATATACGTGGATAAGAAGAACATGGTGGCGCAGTTTGCCGTCGATGACAACTACCTCGACCTCTGCCCCGAATACATCCTTGCTCCGGAAGCGAAAGAAGCATGGCTTGCCAGCCGCAAGGGCATTCTTGCCGGTGAAGAGTTTGCCAAGGAGTTTGGCATCAAGACGGGAGATGTGCTCCAACTGCAGGGGACTATCTTTCCCGGTCTGTGGGAGTTTGAAGTAAAGGGGATTTTCAAGGGCCGCGATGCAATAACCGATACGCGGCTTTTGTTTTTTCATTGGGATTATCTCAACGAACGCAATAAAGCCGAGATC
>JAKPSH010000133.1 GCA_029555385.1 Pseudomonadota bacterium | reverse complement strand
GTCTTTTAGAACAGATCAAAAACCCGGCACAACCCTTTGCCAACCGCAGCGCGTCGCCCGCATTGATTCGTCGCCATTGGTCTGGACCACCAGGCGGGCGACAGCGAAGGGAGGCAAAGGGTTGTGAAAGGTCACACCTTCAGCACCTGGCAGCATCGCTCTGGGCGAAGTCAATGGAGCGCACACCAAGGCAAATTTTATTCGCTTATTTTCGCGCTAGCAGGGTGCAAGGATGCACCGTGCTCGTGAACGTATCGGTGAACACCTGCCAAAACAGCAAAATTAAGGAATATGTTCGCGGAAGCGTTCACGGTATCGAAACACGATCCGTACAACCCCCTTTTTTCCGAATGGCATTAAGATTAGCTGCTATGGCTCAAGGCTGCGTGAGCGCATTTTGCGTGCAGTCGACCAGGTGCGCAATTTTGCGCTCAGAAAATCAAGTACCTCTCCATTACCAATAATCGCTGCGGAGCGGTAGTAGGCTTTCGCGGCTTGTTCTGCCGGCGCCAAGCGGTACCCCGCAGCTTTTTGACAGCCGGATGCCGCAGCCGCCACAGGCTCCAAGCTTCCCCAGCACAAAAGACATTTCTCGGGAACCCCTTTGCCGTCAATGAACCGCGCGCGAAGCGCGCGCGCCTGCAAAGAGTTAAACGTTTCGACCAGCGGCTTATCCTTTACATTTTCAAAGACCAATTCACCATCATAATCAATGCAGCAAAGTGTCATGTCTCCGTTCCAAAGAACATTGCACTGCGTAAAGGGCGCCGTGCAGTGGCAGCACACCCCTTTCTTCACTGCGGTCCCCGGAGGCAGGATGGAGTTAGACCAGGTGTGGTAACTATCGTAGAGCGCCAGATAAAATCCGGGAAGCAGGCCATTTGCACCGACAAAGATCCGAGGCGGCACTTGCCAGTTTAGCGCGTGCTTCTTTTTCATCTCCCGCGCAAAGCTTAGCCATTCCTTGCCGAATTCACGGATATCATCATCACCTGCAAGCAACTTTACTGCCGACGCGGGGCGCGTCACTGATGTCATTACCTGGACGGAAATCCGCGTTGGCGAGCGCAATCGGTATTTCACATCCAATAACTGAAATACCTGGTTTTTATATGCACTGTAACTGATCGCCGCACCACGCGCCGCGAAACTCGCGTCGCTGTCCGCATGGAAACTTATCGCGACCTCAAAGGGCTTTGCGGCAATTAGCTTTTCTGCTGTATCCGCATCAAGCCGTTCGCCATTGGTGATTACCGTCAGGCGCTGGCCCACTGTGTGCGCATGCTCCACAATCTCAAAAAGGCCCTTATGCAGGAGCGGCTCGCCCATTACGTTAGTCGTTACGTTGCGGCAGAAGCCGCTTTTTCGCGCTTCACTGATCAGGTGTTTGGCCAGCGCCGTATCCATCAACCCCTTCTTGCGCGACATCACGGGGCTGGCACAGAAGCGGCAGCTAAAGTTGCACGCGTTCGTTAACTCCATATTTAGATTGTCAACACATTTAATCATGCACGTGCTGCTCAGCTGGAGTAGGTTCCTAACAAAAAGCTGCCTAATTGGGCTATACTTCTGCTATCGGCATTCCCTCTGCGATGCTTGACCGCACGCTGAGTGCTTTTGCAAAACAACATTCAGCGGAAAGCCAAAGACAATATGCGCCGGCCAGAGCAGCCGCTTTTTCACAAGACTCGCCAAGGCTGTATTCTTCCAAACGCACGAGAGAATTCGCCCGAGCGCAGCGAACCGATTGGTGCGCACAACTCCCCGCCGCAGCATATTGTCGTGATAAGCTGAGAAAAGGTAATGCGGGGTAAGAGCGTGAGCCTTGAACAAGCGATGGTACAGCGCAACAGAGTACTCGTTTTCATGAATCAGCTCATTGCGTCCGGCTTTCCCGCCAAATTCCGCAAAATGCTTAATCCAGCCGCTTACCTGATCGTTGATAATTAGCGCATAGCCACCCGGCTTCAGCACTCGCGCTATCTCGGCAATCGTCCGCCCAAGGTCCGGCGAGTGGTGCGTCGTAGCCGAAAGCGTGATCAGGTCAAAAGAGCTGCAGGCAAACGGAAGCTGGTTCATGTCTGCCAATGTCTTCTCGGGCCACTCCAAATATTCATCCGGCTCGGCGTACTCAAAATGAATGTTCACAGCAAAACATTGCGCCTGCCGCTCGCGAAAAAATCTCAAAAAAGGATAATCATTTTCCGCACCAATTTCGAGCACCCGCCAATTAGTGAAGTCCGGCAGATGCGAACATGCTTGAAGAAAATTGGTCCAAATCTGGTCATAGTAAGGTTCGGGTTCAATGCCGCGCTCCGGACAGCCAAAACGGGTTTCCACGATGCTCTGTATTTCAGGGAGGTGGCGTAACTTAACGGCAGCCCAGTCATCCTCAGCATAGCCCTGCTCGATCGCAATACCTCTCAGTTCCCGCTCCACATCGGCGCGGGGCTCACCGAGCGTATCCAGAACACCATGTTTAATGGGATATGCAGCGCGGCAGCTTGCGCAAATTAGCTTTTCGCACCCCGGTGCTGCCGCAAGAGAAGCCCCACACGCCACACATTGGTATACTTCAACCGTCCGCACTTTCGTCATTTTCTACCTGCCATACTCTAGACTCTCCGCATTGAACTACCTCAATTTATGGCATGCCTTTCACCGGACACAAGCACCATCGACAGCGCTTTGTTCATCGTTGCGCACCATTGCGAGATTTTACCCCCAACAGCCTGCTGCTGATTTCCTCAGCACCCTGCCATGCGCGATATCGCACAAGGCGACATTGCTGAAGCCAAATTACCGCCTCTCGCACTCGTAAATCCTGCGGCGGTCGCCGATGTTTCGTTATGAATTCGCGCCCGACCGTCCTTTTTTGGCTACTTTTCGAACACCATACGGTTCAATTACGTCATAGCCCATAGTAAAGTTCATCTGATGGACTTAAGGCGCCCCCAGAGTAACGAGACGCCATGGAGCGTCAGCGATTTTGTCACGTGCGTCTTCCGTCTGGCATTTCCCCTCACACTCATCGCGTACTCGAATCTCCCCCTTGCCGCAGCCCAAGAACCCCCCGAAGAAAACATCTATGCCGAGATGAGTTTGGCTGAACTGGGGCGCTTGCCCGTAAGGGGCGCGACGCTCACAGAAACATCCCGAAATAAAGTACCGGCCGCAGTAACTCGTATCACGCGCAGAATGATACAAGAATCCGGCGCCCGCTCACTTTTCGAACTGATGGAAATATATGTGCCTAACTTTCAATGGCTGCGCCATCACCTCGAAACTTCACATTTCGGCCTGCGCGGCATCATCAATGACAGGGACGATAAGTATCTTCTTCGCGTCAACGGCCGCGTGCTGAACGAGCGCTCGCAAATCGGCGCGCTCAGTGAGCGCGACCTCACCATGCTTGGTGATATTGATTATATTGAGGTTACTCGCGGCCCAGGCTCGGCCGTTCACGGTCCCGGAGCCGTCGCGATGGTTGTCGATATTTATACCCTTAATGCAAATACCTTCAATGGAACGGAGGTAAAAACAACGCTCGGCGCAGTTGAAGAGTTCCAAGCCGCGGAGATGCTGCACGGCAAGCGTTTTGAAAATGGTCTCGGCATGTTCCTCTATGGCGGAATAGCAAACTATCCGGGTGCCCCCCAGAGCGAATCGCCGCAGGTGATCGGACGCACCTTTGAGACGATTGACGGCCAGTATCAAGTGGATGCTGGTCAGCCAGTACCGTATGACATCGGGCGAGACGGCAAATCATACCGGGATTTGCCCAAGCTGAAACTGCACGCCCAGCTTGATTATGAAGACCTGGAAATCTGGACGCGCTATACCAGGGGGGGTGAGCAGCTTGACTGGTATACCCAGCAGGTCGCGGCACCCCCGATCGGACCGGAGATGGACCCCGTGCCGCAGCTTGACGATTATCAGCGAAATGAAGCGGGCTACCAGCAGTTTTCCTTCAACATCCACCATGAGCAGGTCATTACCAGCGAGCTTGAACATGAACTCCTGCTGGGCTACACGATGACCGATTATGAACGGCAGCTTTATCAGATAGCTGTTCCCGGCTTTGCGCCCGAAGCGCAGCTTGCCGTTATTGCCGCGCACCGCGAAGATGAATATCTCGGCCGCTCAATTTTCCGCTGGACCCCCAGCGATAAACACGAAACAGCCTTCGGCTTCGAATACGCGCATAACGAGTTTGGCTATCCCAGCCCCGGATATCCCGCCGAGGGGGCCACCTCGCCGCGTTTCCCGGAAGGCATGCCGCGCTGGGGCACGGATACTTACTCCGGCCTTGCAGAGCATCAGTGGCGCATATTGCAGAGATGGACGCTGTTCTCCAGCCTGCGTTACGATAAGCATCCTTACACTGAGGGACTCTGGTCGCCCCGCTGTGCACTAGTCTTTTCTCCCACTGACTATGACACCATTAAGCTGATTTACAATCATTCGGTACGCCGCAATTTTGACGAAGAACTCCGGCGTGATTTTGAGAACTCCGCTAAACCCGGTGACTCTGAGAGTATCGACGGCCTCGAGCTGCGTTACGGCAGGAATATCTCAGATTCTTGGGGCGTGGCCGTATCCAGCTTTCTTTATGATGCGGAACTGGTGGTACGCTCTAATCAAGTATTTCGCCATCTGCAACTTGGACGCTACCAAATCGGCGGTCTGGAGCTGGAAAGCGTGTACGTCCGTCCCCACTACGAACTTCGTTTTTCGCACTCTTTCACCAAACTGCTCCATGCGTTTCTTGATGACAAGACTCAGCAAACCACTGTAACTGGCGCCGTTTACGGGTTCGGCAACGACCTCGCCAACTGGAGCACGCATCTATCGAAAATTCGTGCAGCATATTTGCTAAACTCCCGCTGGCAGGCTGATTCTTCGCTCATCGTATATTGGGGTTATCCCGGAGCAAGCGACTATGCCGATTACCTCAATTCTCTCCGCGCGCCGCAAGCCGCGCTCACGGACAACGGATACGACGAAGCCTCTGAGCTTAGCGCATATTTGAGCGCAGGACTCCAATACAGAATTCACCAGACACTTACGCTGAGGCTGGATGGCTACAACTTGCTCGGTATCTTTGAAGACAGCCTGAACAAGCGTCTTTTTGTTAATCGCACTTACGAATACCGGGCCCATGCGCCATCAGCCGCAGTGTCATTGCGCTGGAGCTTTTGATATGCAGGATAAACTCGTTACGCACGACGATGGAGCCCGGTGAAGAAACGTCCGCGAACTGCTCGCCCAGCTCATGCGGTTTGTCACCAGCGCAAGCTTTGCGTTGTCCTGCTGCTATCCCTCGCCTTGCGAGTTGTTTTTCGTCCCGCGGTATTGCCGGCTGATGACCGTGCACGCGAGTATCAAGTGAAGGCCGCATACTTGCTAAACTTCACTAAATACGTTTATTGGCCCGAAGGCTCGTTCTCCGCCCAGGACTCACCATTTGTCGTCTGCGTGCTTAACGGCGGTGACTTTTTCCAACAACTCGAAGCTACGCTGCGCGGAAAAACGACGAGGGGACGCCAGATTATCGCGCGTTCACTCACTCCGGACAATGACCACGAAAACTGCCATATTCTTTACATACCCGCCGACGCGGAGCAGCTCAGCTCATCGTTGTTGGTTCGCTCGCACGCGCATCCCGTACTGACTGTCGGTGAGTCACCGTATTTTGCGGGACATGGGGGATGCGTCGCACTGCGCATGCTCCATGACACAGTTCAGTTTGACGTCAATATTAACGCCGCTTCAGCGGCCGGGCTGAGAATCAGCCCGCAGATGCTGACTCTCGCTCAT
>JAKPSH010000132.1 GCA_029555385.1 Pseudomonadota bacterium | reverse complement strand
CGATGCATCGAGCAAGAGGTCGGGCATATTATAATACGCCGGGCTCAGTGCAGCGATTATTTCACTTTGCTGCAAGCTGCCTTTCCAGCGATAGACTTCTCCTGTTTGCGTGATGCAATAGGAGGTTTTCTTTTTCGGCTGCATTCCATAAAAGAATTTCAGTTTTTCCGTATTGCCTTTTTTATTAGCATTAAAGTTCTTTTTCTTCAGTGATGCTGAAGCATAAAGGCCGTAACGGATGTCCGTTTCTTGGGCAAGGTCCGCTAAGGCGAGCCGATCTGTTGCATAATCGTCCGGCTCCGGCAGAACGGCGGTACGATCTTGACTTGCTTCGCCTTCGGCGTTGGCGCCTGCGGGCGCACCGCAAAATGCGCCTGAGGAATTAATTTTGTTGACAATTTGCAGAGTATCTAGTGCTGTCACCGACCGATCGCCATTAACATCAAAAAACCAATCAGAGGCAGTGGGCGTCCCGGTAAGGCGGCGTGGTCCAACGCTGTTTAAGGAATTGAGGATGCATAATGCGTCCTGCGCCGTAACGCAGCCGTCATGGTTTACATCCATGGGGCTTGCTGCGTTATGCCAGGGATTTACCCGATCATCTGCTGTTTCGAAGTAGTATGGCAGGCTAGGGTTGAAGAGGATTAGTGCGCGGCCCAGGCGTGAATGCTGAGATGAGCCGATACGGTAACTGACAAATCTGGTCACGGCTATTCCGGCGTCGCCAAAAAGCGAACTGTCGTAATTTGCCATAGTGATCACGATGTCCGTCGTATTTGGGTCGGCAAGTCCGACGAAACGAAGCGTCACTGAATAGTCATCAGCCGTGCCAGCGGTGCCGTCAAGTCCAGCCTGTGCAAAGCGCAAGCCGCCAACATCGTCATGCGAAAGTGCGCGCTGGAATGTTCCGGGGATATATAGGGCGTTCATGAGCGATTGGGTATATGGCAGCCGATTAGCGCTGCTTGCTGACAAATTTGCAGTTTCGACAAAGTAGTGGCCTTTGGGCAGATGCTTCAGCTCGCGGGAAAATGTCGTGCGGTCGATCACTGTGGGCAGACTAAACGGATTGTTAATGCCCTTCTGAAAGTAATTTAAATTGATGTCATCTCCCCGCTGATCATCACGTGTTCCGGCAAGTTTATCGGAGCCGAGAATATTCGGCTTGAGATCGATCACACCGTTTTTACCCGGCAGCGCGGCAGCCAGGTCAACAAAATAGGGCGCTAACTCGGCGGGGACCCAGCCATATTGCGGGAGAGTATTGATATGGTCCAGGCCCAGGGCATGCCCGAGCTCGTGAATCAGCACAGTTTGAAAGTCATACTTGCCTGCCTCATTACGCGGCAATGAGTGGATGTTCTCAACAGACGGCTGTAGTTCGTTCCAAGCTAATAATGCGTTATTGATCGGCATGGTGATGCGATCGATGTTCGGGCTTTGCGGATCAATGCCGACCGTGAGCTCAATTCTGCCGCCTTGCCCGTCGTACCCCGCAGAGTGAGAGATGATATCGACGTCCTCTCGCCCCACCGCATCTACATAAGTGAAAGCATATCCGGATTGGGGGAGGAAAGATGCTCCGGCGAGCACGAAGGTCAATAAACCTGTGGCTAGCTTACTTTCGCTCTTCCTGCGTCTTGGTGTGCGGCTGACTGTCATTTTGTGTGCCTCCCCTAATTAAATGCAACTAAACAAGAATTTGCCTCGCTCTTTGCTGATGAAGCTGCAGCGATCTACCTACAATCACTTGGGGAATTCGCTCTGCTTCCGAAAGTGAGAAAAATGCAATAAGAAAGAAATATCTTCGCCCCGGGTACATGGGTTCCAGGTATTCTTTAATAAATAGCATCAAAAGAAGTGCCTGCCGTGCGGCGGCGCGCAAACTGACGATTCTTCATGCTAGCGAGTGGCGCTTGTGCTGCTTTGTTTGTTCGATGTGAGACAAGTTTTGAGGATGCGGACAGAGGAAAGCGGCGCCTGCGATGGGTAGAGCTTGAGTTGGGCGGAAAACGGGTTGGGAGATTAGCTCGGCGGAGCGTGCTGGGGCGGGGAGTTGGGCTTGGGTTGGTGATGGAGCGGGGGACGGTAGGTGTATTCGGGAAACTCTACGTTATATTCGCCGCTGCGAAAGCGATAGGAGGCTTCGGTGTATGCTTCGCGCTTTGCGCGTTGCTCGGCTCTGTACTGCGCCTTCGCCTCAGGGCTCTTGCTGTAACAGCTTGGTTGGGGGCTGCGGCTTACTTTGTGGGGAAGCGAACCGGGAACTTGGATGAGAATATTCTTCCGGCCGAGATATCCTTTGCCTTCCTTTTCGCGCTCGAGATGAAGCTCTTCAATGCGCTCCTCGGCAAGGGGAAGGAGAATGCCGTTTCGTTCTTCCCAGCTTAGGTGCGCGTACTGCGGGAGGGCTGAGATTCTGAGGATGTGCTTTGTCTGATGGTCGCTGAGGTGTACGGGTCTGCTGGGTGGAGCGGTGCGCTTTGCCTGGTTGAATGAGTCCCAGTGCGTAAAGCGGAATTCCCGGTCTTTCCCGGTTTGGCAATGCTCCCAGGAGTGCAGGCCGGGCCACTGGCGGGGGTGGGGGACTAGTCCGTGTTTGGTGGCGTTGGTGGTGACATAGAGCCAGCCTTGCTCTTCATCGGTTTCGGTAATTGTCGGCTGGTCGGCATACCTGCGGCTCCATAACGTGCCGGTTCTGCCGTAGTAGCGATCGATTCTGAGCGCAAGCTGCTTGTTTATGTCCTCGGCATATCGCGCGAGGTTCTCCTTCGGCGCCCGGGCAAGCTGGTGGTAGTGATTGCCGAGAAAGGAATAGGCGAAGAGTTCGATTTCGTGGCGTTCCTGATAGCGAGCGATTATGCCGCCGATTAGTTCGTTGATGTCTTTGGACGGTATGAGCCAAATGCGGGCGCGCCGCGTCCGGCAGGTAATCAAATGCAGTTTTTTAGGGTCCCTGTCCCTGAGGTGCCGCGGCATAGGCGATCCTTGAGCGTTCTTTCCGGATCTGTTTATCGCGGGGAAGGAGTCGATTGTTGCGCGAGATCGCCGCACAAAAAGGTGACCAGGTGCCCGGAACGGAGGGGGGGGCC
>JAKPSH010000129.1 GCA_029555385.1 Pseudomonadota bacterium | reverse complement strand
CAGCGTGATGTACAATTCAAGAACCTCGGATTAGTAGTTATTGACGAGTAGCACCGCTTTGGTGTGGCGCACAAGGAGAAGCTTAAACGGATGCGTGCGGAAGTGGACGTGCTTACACTTACGGCAACGCCGATTCCGCGCACGCTGCACATGTCGCTTACCGGCATTCGCGACTTAAGTCTCATTGAGACTGCGCCGTGCAACCGGCAGGTAATTCGCACTTATGTCGCGAACTATGAAGCAAGCATCGTGCGCGAAGCTATTCTTCGTGAACTCGGTCGTTCGGGACAGGTGTTTTTCATTCACAACCGCGTGCAAAATATCGCCCAAATTGCCCAAGAAGTACAAGACCTGGTGCCGCAGGCGCGCATTGCGTTCGCCCATGGCCAAATGCACGAACGCGAGCTGGAGCGGGTAATGCACCGTTTTATCAGCCGTGAGATTGATGTCCTCGTATCGACCACAATTATTGAATCCGGATTGGACATTGCCAACGCCAATACGATTATCATCCGGGATTCCGACATGTTCGGGCTCGCCGAACTGTATCAATTGCGCGGACGGGTCGGAAGAAGTTCCCGCCGTGCTTATGCGTATTTGCTGGTGTCTGATGCGAAGAAACTGGGTCCGGAAGCCAAAAAACGCTTGGAGGTACTGCAATCGCTGGATGATCTTGGTGTCGGCTTCCGTCTTGCGCTGCAAGATATGGAGATTCGCGGCGCCGGCAACCTCCTGGGCAAGGATCAATCGGGACATATTCATTTAGTCGGCTTTGAACTTTACTCGCGTATTCTTAAGGATGCCGTTGGGGAGCTGCGCCGCAGGGAGCGGCGCGCATCTCTGCCGGAGTCCCTGTCTGAGCCCGCCCGTCCCGATGTGGATCCGGAGATGCATATTGGTTTTCCTGCCCATATTCCGGAAGATTACGTACCGGATATCAGCGAGCGATTGCTCTTATATCAGCGTCTGACGCAGCTTGAAGGGGAAGATGAGGCGCGTGAGATGGCCGAGGAAATTGAAGATCGCTTCGGCGCAATGCCAGATGACGTCGAGGTCCTGTTGGAGCTGATGCTGTTTCGGAGCGTGCTCCGTTGTGCGGGGATTGTTGTAGCGGCGTACCGCGGCGGGAGCTTCAGCTTCAAGTTTCACCCGGAGGCGGCAATTGACGCCGAACGGGTGACTCAAGCGGTAAGGTCCGGCACTTTCGGTCTGCGCCTCAGCCCGGCCTTGGTTTTTTCGTTCCCGATAGCCGCTGCGGAAGTGGCAGGACCACAAACGTTTAAGGAAAGGCTCGTCCCTGTACTCGATGAATTGGGTTGTAAATGCTTTTGATGACCGGAATTTGTCCAGCGCTCGTAGTTAACTCTGGCCTGACAGCCCCATCAGCACCCTGCTGGCCGTAATATCTCACAGCCCAAGGCTGTGAGATATTGCGGCTAAGGTTTAAAGATAATCCCTAAGTAAAGTTTACGCCAAGCGCTATTGTAGTAAGGCGGAGGCTGAGAATAAGGCGGAGGCTGAGGCGAAGAATAAGGCCAAGGCGAAGATATTGGCAAAGGCTTTCGTACGACCAGCAGCTACAATCCCTCAGCTTCCGCCTTATTCTTTGTCTCAGCCGCAGCCTCGTTTATTATGATCGCATCTGGTGTAAACTCTATTTAGGAATTGGCCAAGTGCCTTTGTCTTTTCTTTGAAGAGCCTGCGCGGAGACAGCGGGTAATCAGTACTTAACCGAGCATCCGTAGGGCTTGGCGGAAGCCTTCGCAACCGGCTTCCCTGCAAGCAGCTCGTTTAATGCCTGTTTGACATAATTCTGGGCTTTCGCGGGGTCGCTGTCCGTTGAGGGGTTGTTGTCGATCGCTCCCTGGTAGGCAATCGTCCCGCCCTTGATGAGAAACATGTGCGGCGTTGTCTTGGCGCCGAAAAGCTTACCCACAGTTCCTTCTTCGTCATTAATCATTTTTGAGCCGGCGATACCCCATTCGGCCTCGGTCTGTTTTGCCTTATCCGGTGTCAAATAATTTTCGTGCCGCGGGTTTGTGGAATTAATGACAAACCACACGACGCCGCGCTCGATAAACTCCTTCTGCATGGCAGGCATGTGTCCTGATTTGTAATGTTTCGCCACGAACGGACAGCCCGCGTTGAACCACTCCAGAACAACAATTTTATCCTGGTAATCAGCAAGATGGATCTCTTCACCGTTGTAGGTCTTCATCACGGCAACGGGTGCGCTCTCGCTGCCCGGTGAGGACGCGCAAGCGCTTATTGTCAGCAGGTACGGCAGTAAAGCAGCGGAAAGTAGAAAAGTACGGTAGTTCTTCATGGCGGCTTTCTCCCAGACGCAATTATGCCCGCAGAGGATGAATGATGGCAAATAGGCGACCGCAAGACTGCTTATTGCGGCTTGAATGTCTCCTGAATGGTCGCGCCAAAAAAAGGTGAAGGACCTTGACTGACGTCTCGCACCATTTCTGCTGCTTCTTTGGTGTCGACCAAGACCCACTGCATGCGAGGTTCTCCGTGCTTGCCGCGCTCAAGTATTTTTTTTACCACAAGAAAGCAGTCCCCGGTTGTGACATCAGCTTTGTTGATGATGCGAAATAGATGCACGTCATGTTTCAAAGCGTTCGCTGAGCGCTGGGCGCGCTGGCGAAGCTCATCTAGAGAAGAAGCAATATGCCACTCTGATGAGGTTGTTCCGGGGCACGCAAAATAACTAACGCCCCGGTCAATCGCGTTTTCTAAATCTTCCAAGTAGTCGATGGACATAGATAATTATTTCTCCAAAACCAAGATTCTGACGCCCGGAATAGACGTTCTGTGCTGCTGAAGCAGCATAAGCTAACACGGGATCAGGCTTTGATACAAGACTACCTTAGTACTGGCTTGCCTGGGGTTATCGCCTTCCGGGCAAAGAAATCAGGCCGATCCGCGTCATTATCGCCGGTAATTTGGAAAACCCGGCTCGTCGAAACCTGATAGACAAATATGCTGCCGCCTTCATCTGACTCTTCGCTGCGTCCGGCAATCCAGTCTTCGGCATTGGACCAAAACTGATTATCTAAACGCCGGCCCGCGGGTGCAGTGATTGTCTTTCGGATTTCGCCGGTTATGTAATCCCGCAAAAAGAGCTGTTTGTGGTCGGAGGAATTGTTGGTGACTAAAGCGCCTCCGGGAGAAAGGCTTGCCGAGCATCCCGAGGCTACTTTCCAGTCCCGCCTGCGTGCAAGATCGAAGCCTCTAATCGCGTACCCCAGGCGCTTAACTGTGACAACGAGCTGTAAACCAGAGGCTGCGCAGTCTAGCTCACGGAAATCCCAGCCTTCGGCCAGAGTTCGCACTGACTGGTCGGCAATGGCCACGGCGTTGATCTTCTTGCCGTCGATAAAAATTACTTCCTTGCCGCTGGGATGGAAGGCAACAGCTTTGGGGCTGCGCGCATGCGCGAGAGACGTTTCCCGCATTTCTTCAAGCTTAAAAAGCGCGATGCTGTTTTCTTTGATAAAGGCGACAGACTGTCCATCCGGCGACCAACGGGGATAGCGGCCTGCGCTTACGAGCAAGCGCGGTTTGGGTAAATTAGTTGCTGTCTGATAAATGCCGTCTCGGCGCTGATAGACGACGCTCCACTCGAGCAGAGAACTCAACTCTTTTACTCCGGAAGCCTGAGGAGTCTGCTCAGCGTGTAATGCACTCTGCGTCAGGCAAAAACAAACCCAGGCAAACAAAAGACGTATCAAGAGATTACGCATAGGGCAGCCTAAACTAAGGGATCTATTGGGTGAGGCAGCTCTTGCGCGGCATCAGCGGGACGCCGTTTCTTTTCCTCGCGGCAAAAAAGATAAAGAAGGCCGCCAACGCACGCAATGATCACGGATTTTGCCCTGATTAACAGGCCGATGCTCAGGCCCTCGGCATAGCTCGCGCCGATGCGCTGCAAAAAGAACAGAAACGCACCTTCCTGGAGGCCGACAGAACTGGGCGTAACCGGCGCAACGCTGACGAGTAGAATAAGGGGAACGACCACGCAAAGTCCGCCGAAATCAGCTTCATACCAGCCAACGGCATGGGCACAAACATAGGTGTTGAGTACTGCGCATAAATGAAAGACAAAGGACAGGACCATAGCTTTGGCAAAAAGAGGAAGATCGTTGCGGGCGAAATCTATGGAAGCGCTTAACTTGTCCATGAAGTGCACTAATTTTTCTGCCCGCGGCGGGGCCATCATTGTGTTTGCAAACTGGCGAAGCCGGTTTGCAAAGAGATCAGCAAGCCGACGGGAGAAGCAGACGCATGAGCCAAGAAGTGCAATGAACGCGACAAGAAGTACAGCAGCCTCCACTCCATGAGTAGCTTGAGAACCGGCGGCAACAAATGCTACGCCCATCAGAATCATTGCCAGAAACCCGGTAATCCTCTCGATAAACGTGGCGGCAAACGCGCTTTCGTAGCTTGACAATCGATGTCCAAGCTGGACGCTGCGCGCCACATCGCCGCCCAGCGAGGAAGGGAGAAACAAGTTGAAGAAGTACGACATTGTATAATACTTCATCAGAGACAATATTCCTGTCTGATGTCCTGAGGCCTTAACAAAAAGCTGCCACTTAAAGCAGCTAATCCAAATGAGCAGAAAAGACAGCGCGACAAGGTAGACGATATAGATTATTCGAATATTGGCTAAAGCCTGAAGCAGTGTACGGAAATCAACGATCCAAAAAAGGAGCGAGATTAAGAACAATGCCAGAAACAAACGAAGCCGGGAAAGAATGGAACTCATCGCCGAAGTAAAATCATGCATTAATCATTCTGAAAGTTGAGATAAAACCTGAATCAAACTGGTGGATTTACGTCAAGCAGGACAATTATGCAAATCTGTGATAGGGAACCTCCAGCAAATGGCCAGGCTTAATTTCTTACTATGTTTTGCGTTCTGGCAAGGGATACGAATCAGATGACAGCGCCTATCAGACCAGACGACTGCTCAGTCGGGGGGCCGGAGGATAATGATATCGCCATGAGCCCCCAACAGCGCCGGTTTTCTTCGCGTGGATTGTCCCGCTTAGACACCTATAGGGAACTCATTGTTGCGGAAAAATCTTGGCTCAGCCTGCTTGGTTTTGAGTGTTATAACTTGTTCCTTTCGGGCTTAGCGGGTCTGCCTGGTATGGCGGCGCGGTCATTGATTTTGCCCTTGTTTTGCCGGCGTTTCGGCACAGGTTCCGTGTGCGGGCGCGGAGTAACTCTTCGGCAGCCGTGCCGGATATCAATCGGAAAATCCGTGGTGATTGACGAATACGCAGTACTTGATGTCCGCTCTCCGAAAGAGCAGTTTGCAGAAGCCGGTATCCAGATCGGCGATCACGCATTGATCGGGCGGGGTTCGATTATCTCGTCTAAGGGCGGGATAATCAGGCTCGGCAGTGCCTGCAACATCAGTTCCGGCTGCCGTATTGCGACACGCAGTGGAATTGAGATCGGTGAGAGCGTGCTGATTGCGGCGTATGTCTACATTGGCTGCGGCAATCACCGGTTCGAGAAGCTGGACCAGCCAATTATTGAGCAAGAGATGGAAGTGCGTGGCGGCGTGAAGATTGGCAGCAATTCCTGGATCGGTACCCGTGCCACTATTCTTGACGGTGTAACAATAGGCCGTAATGCAGTCATCGGTGCACATTCTTTAGTGCGCGAGGATGTGCCGGACAATGCGATTGCCGCAGGCTCTCCGGCCCGGATCCTTCGCTTTCGCACCGATGAGCAAACCCCCGGACCAAGTGCGGATCAATAATGGTCTGGACGAGAAAGCACGCTATAGCTGCTCTTGGTTTTTATGTGCTTGCGCTCGCGGTGCGTTCGTATGGGATTATGGCTCCCGCCCCGCAGACAGACGAGATTACGTGGCGGGATCGCAGCAAGAAGATAGTCGCCGTTGCCAAACGCAAGGACTTTGCTCATCTTACTTCGCATTTAGGCCATCCCGGTGCTGCACCGGCACTGACGATGGCGCTTGGACAGGTTGCCGGTGGACGGTTTAACAATCTGTTTAAGCTCAATCCCGGAGATGCGTGGTATGTTGACGATCTTAGTTCAGCTCGTATTGCAAACTCCGTTTTTTCTTCGCTGATTGCTCCTGTTGTTTATCTTGTTGCTGGTGGTGTGCTTGGCGTTGAGGCGGCGGTTCTTAGCGCTATGCTCGCGGCTACTGATGTCCATCAGATCGCTTACGCAAGGATTGCTCATCTTGATGCCTCTCTCGCCGTATGGGTTTTCTGTTGCCTTGCGGCGTACTTTCAAGCAGTGCAGCATGCGAGCATTCGCTGGAAAATTATTGCCGGCGTGCTTTGGGGTTTTTCCGTAAGCGCTAAAGCTTCGGCTATTGCATTGATTTTTGTCTTTATTGTTTTCAAGTTTCTGCGTTTACTCATCCATCCCCGATGTGATGACAGCGGTGAAAGGTCTTTGGTGAGTTGGAGCGATATTTGGGCGCTTATTGCCGGAAATGCGGTTTTAGCGCTAACGTTTACCAAGCTCTGGCCGCACAAGAGCGATTATTTGCTGCGCCTTGGAGTGGTCAGCAGTTTTGCTGATCACGTGTACCGCAGCGGTACGTTCCTACAGCAGCACTATCTGTTTGCTCTTGGACTTATTGTTAGCACTCTTCTGGTAAGCTGTGCGGTTAGGATTGTGCGGCGCGGTACGCGCGAAGAATGCTGGAAGAAAACTGTGTTGAGCCACCTCTCGCAAGCGGCAGCGCTGAGCGCGGTTTTATCCGCCGCTTTGCTGCTTGTTCCAGCGGTCCTAGAGACGCTCGTTCGTTTTTGGCTGCGTGTTGCGGGGTTTCGTACCCTCGATCACAAGGCGCATGGTCAAGTGTGGGCTCCGCCGGAGTTCGGATACATCGGCATTATTCTTTCGCGCCCATCCAGCCTGCTGCTTCTTGCGTTTTTTGCGGGGGTCTGTTGGATCGGGTTTTCTTTGCTGCGCGTGCGGCGGGAGAAGAAAGATCGAGACGTGTTGAGTTTCATACTCTTAATGATGACTGTAATTGTTGTGTGGCCTGCCGTGCTGAGTACTTCCGCAAAGCAAGCGTTTCGATATGTGCTCCCGATTCTCGCGCCGCTGACCATCGTAGCGGTGTGGGGCTTGGTCAGCATCGGGCACGGGCTAAGCACCCGTCTGCGCCGGGGATGCTTGTTCCTGGATGTTCGCCCCGGATCCGGCAAGGCTGCCGTGTTAATTTGTATGATAGCCTATCAGGCTTGTCTGTTGTGGCAGATCTATCCGGATTACGCTTTGTACTTTAACTCGCTCAGCGGCGGTTTAAAGGGCGATATTGCGCGAGGAGGCCACCCGTGGTTTGCTGGTTTTAATGAGGCGGTCAGTTTTCTTCACCATGCTGCGGCAGACAGCGGGGTACGCAAGGACATCGCGACGATTGCTGACAAGAATACCGTTGAGACCGCTTACCGGCGGCAATTTGTGCACGATGCAAAGTTGCTGAATTTCTATTTTGCTCCAACTCCGGAAAGCGCGGATTTTATTTTTTACGTACCGGCCATGGCGAAGATGACGGGACACAAGTGCTGCCGCGAAGAAGGCGCACTGCGGAGAGTTTTTTCGTATGAGGTGGATGATGTGCCGTTGACCGAGATTTATCAGATTATGCCGCAGTTCTTTGAGGAGCCTTATTTTCGCGCGGTGTTAAACAGTCCGCGAGAGACTGGCAATCTTGTCTGGGCGCGTAATGTACTGCTTGATGAGCCGCAAGAAGAATCAAACCGGAAGAAACTCCTCGCGGTATTTCCGAAGAGAGACAAGGCTAAGTATGTTTTCTTTTATGAGCGCGTTCATTTAACTGGCGGTGTTACTGAATGGCGGCTGTTTGCTGCGCTGCCCAAAGATTTCGACCCCGGTTCTCTGCCGTCCGAAACGGATGTTCTTGTTTGGGAAGTGGGAAAGAAATGCACAAAGACGATCAAGCTGCAGGAACTAGAGCCAGGCCGGCTTCGTCCGGCATACCTTAGCTGTTCTTTTTCCGAAGATAGCTCACCGGAGGTCCGCGCGTCCTGGCTGGGACGGGTTCCGGTACTGCTGAGCGGCTTCGACGTACGGCATGCTGGCCAGCCCTAGAAAATGCTCTGCTTGCAGGCGAGGGACCGCTGCTATATAACAAAGCTGATTATTTTATCGGGGAATAAGTGGTTGGGCATGTTCAGAGCACGTTATATTTGTGAGGCAATGTTATTCGTCGGCTGCTTCTGCGCTTTTTCAGCCGGTGCCGCGGTCTATGGTGCAGATACCCATGCGCAAGACATTGTTGAGGCAGCTCCGCTTTTTGAGGGAAATGCCGACGTAGTCGAAATGATTGTTGCGACAGTGGACGGAGAGCCTCTCACCCTGGGTGATTTGCGCCGTTTTATACGAAGCAAAGGTGAAACTGTACCTGAGCCGCTCAACGCAAACAATCCCGAAGCTCAACGCTACTTGCGGGACATGATCATGGACCAGTTGATTGCCAAAGAGGCCAAAGAGGCCGGAGTAACAATCAGCGAAGAGGAAGTTGACGTTTATATCAGCGAAATCAAAAAGCAGAATAATGTTGATGATTCAACATTTATCCGTCTGCTCGGTGAACGCGGCTTGGCGCTTGAAGAATATAAGGTGCAAGTGCGGGCGGATATCTTGCGCGCGCGTCTTGTTGCGCAAAAGGTCCGGGCGAAAATTAATGTCCCGGATGAGGATATCGCCCGCTACCTGCAGGAACATCCAGAGCTTGCGCCTAAACAAGGAACGGTGCATGTGCAGCAGGTTTTGGTAAAGAATGGAAACGACAGTGCCAAGACGAGGACTCTTACTGAAGCGATACGCGAAAAAGTTTCCGCGGGAGCTTCCTGGACGGAAGCGGGCAGAGAATACTACCGGGATCTAGGCTACGTCAGTCCGGGAGATCTGCGAGAAGACATGCAGCAGGCGCTGCAAGTGCTTGAGCTTGGCGCAATAAGCGGTACCATATGTTCGCCGCGGGATTGCTTTTTCTTGCAGATAATAAGCAAGAATGCCGAGGGCCAAGAAGTGGATGCCAAGCTAAAGGAACAGATTCGCGGCCGGATATTCGAGAGCCGGTTTATTGAACGGGTTGAAAAGTATCTCAAGGAAGAACTGCCTAAGAAATACAACGTGGAGCTGAAACTTTAGCGCGGTGGCTGCCAAAGATACAGTTTTTCGGGAATACGATATTCGCGGCGTATATCCTGCCGAGTTCGATGCACAATTCGCCCGGGAACTCGGTCGGGCGTTTGCTGCGCTGGTGTGTAAACAGGATCAAAAAGCAGCGCGAGTCGCGGTGAGCCGTGACTGCCGTTTGTCCAGCCCTATTCTGGCGGAGTCTTTAATTCAAGGGATGACTGAGAGCGGAGTAGGGGTATTAGACTGCGGCCTCGGTCCATCGCCCCAACTCTATTACACGGTGCATGCGCGTGCTCTTGCCGGCGGTATTCAAATTACCGGCAGCCACAATCCGCCGGATCACAACGGTTTTAAGCTGATGCTGGGCCGACAGATGCTGCAGGGGGCGGAGATTCAAGAACTTAAAAAGCAAATCAACAGTGCTGCAGCATCTGCCGGCACGGCGGCTGATGCGGTGCGTTATGACGCCGCCCCGGATTACCAGGCGGCAGTGGTATCCCGGTTTTCCTCGCAAATGGGCACCCGTTCCTTACGTGTTGTTGTGGACGCCGGCAATGGTGTAGGCGGCATCGTTGGTGCGGCAGTGCTTCGTGCACTTGGCTGTGAAGTCATTGAGTTGTTTACTGAGCCCGATGGAAACTTCCCCAACCACCATCCGGACCCGACAATCGCGGCGAATCTTTGCGCGCTTCAGGAGCGCGTTGTTGCCGAGCAGGCGGCTTTGGGCATTGCTTGGGATGGAGACGCTGATCGGCTCGGTGTGGTCGATGAGAAGGGGAAGATGATCAATGCGGACATGCTGGCTTTTGTTTATATCCGCGATATGCTCGATTCCATTTCACATCCGCGGGTTATCGCGGATGTAAAGTGCTCGGATGCTCTTTTTCGTGAGTTGCCGAAAGTTGGTGCGGAGGTAATCATGGTGCGTACCGGCCACAGCCTCCTGCGCGAAAAACTGCGTGAACTTGATGCCCAGCTCGGCATCGAGTTCGG
>JAKPSH010000069.1 GCA_029555385.1 Pseudomonadota bacterium | reverse complement strand
CGCGGCATTAAGAATCAGCGCGGCTTCATAACCGCGCAGGGAGACCTTGCAGAAAGCAATGATTTCCTTATCCCGCGGCACTTCGGAAATACGTTTGCGCAATGCTCCTAACGGGATCAGAATGCTGCCCGGCAGCTGTTCTTCGGCGTATTCCTGCGGTGAACGGACATCGAGAAAAAAGAAATCTTCCTTTCGGTCCAGCTTGCGCTTCACTTCTTCCGCGGAGACACCGGTCATATATCCGTCACGTTTGTTCCGCGCTACATTAGCCGCGGTAATCAGGTTGTCCATGGCCGGCGCATAGGGCGGCGCATAGGCGAGATCCAAGTTGGCCACGTCATCGAGCGTCATCCCGGCGGAAATGGCCGTAGCTGCGACATCAATGCGCTTTGCCGCCTCTCCCGGGCCTGTGGCCTGTGCACCCAAGAGTTTCCCGGTTCTCGCGTCGGCTGTAATCTTAAGCAGCAGCGTCTTGGCCTGCGGCATATAGTGGGCGGCATCCGGGCCGGGGGCCATCGCGGTAACTACTTGGTAGCCTTCGGCCCGAGCTTGTTTCTCGGTCAAACCGGTGCGTGCGACACAGAAATCAAAGACCTTGCACACCGTGCTTCCCACGACGCCGGGAAATGCTTCATTGCCGCCGCAAATGTTGATCGCGGCTACCCGGCCTTGCTTATTGGCCGTAGAACCGAGGGGTACGAAGCAGGGCTTGCCCGTCAGGCGATCTTTGCACTCGACGCAGTCCCCGGCGGCATAAATGTCCGGATCGGAAGTCTGCAGGTGGTCGTTAACTTTTATTGCGTTAGTTGTTTCGCCAATCTCAAGCCCTGCTTGCCGGGCAAGCGCTGTGTTCGGCCGCACGCCGATCGCCACTATAACCATGTCCGCGGGCAAGACAGTTTTGTCTGTGCGTAATTGTGTTACTACAGTGTTGTCTCCCCTGCTGCTTTCGAGAGCTAAAGCGCGCGTACTTGTCAGAACTCTTACGCCTTTTGCTTCCATGTGCTGCTCAACAAGACGGGCGATCTCCCAGTCGAGCATGCTGAGGATCTGCGGAAGCATTTCCACCAAAGTAACGCGGCAGCCGTGCGTCGCCAATGCCTCGGTGGCTTCAACACCAATAAGACCGCCGCCGATAATTACTACGTCCTTCGCCCGGTGTTCGGCCAGGACCTTCTTAATTTCTTCTGCATCGTGCACCCCGTGCAGCTTAAAGACATTCTTTTTGTCAATTCCCGGCAGAGGCGGGACAACGGGAGCGGCGCCGGTAGCAAGTACCAGCTTATCGTAGGGCAGCCACGACTCTTCACCGGAGGCAAGATTCTTTACGCGAACACGCTTGCCGGCGCGATTGATCTCCAAGGCTTCGGTGCTGCTCTGGACTTTTAGATTCTTCACATTCTGAAAAAACACAGCATCACGAACTACTCCGACAGGCGTGCACATCAAGTCCTTTTGCTCTTTAACCTCGCCTGACACGTAATAGGGCAGGCCGCACCCGGCATAGGAAAGCAAAGACCCTTTCTCGATAATCGTGATGTCCGCTTCAGGCTTCATGCGGATGATCTTGGATGCGGTCTTTGGTCCTGCGGCGACACCGCCGATAATGACAACTTTCATAGCTGCTCCTGTATTTGCGCACGATTCATTTCCTTATCATAACAAATATGTCCGGCAAGGAGCGCCCCGGCCTGAAGAGTCTTGCGTGCGATGCGTTCCGCCGTTTCCAATCTGAAATCCCACTTGCCCACGAAAACCGCAACGCCGATCCGGGAATGGCGCGCAAGCCAGAGGACCCGTTCGAGGTCGTGCTTACCGGGAAAGGTAGGTTCGGCGACGAGATCTGCTCTGGTTACGGCTTCGATCTCACCAGTGTGAGATATCTTGGTCAGCGGTAGCTTCTTCTCTTCGGCGATGCCGCGATCATTCGGAATCTACGCGAACACTGGAATTTTACGATTCTGGCAGAACACCTGCTCACGGTGGTTCTCAATACCGATGCGGTTGATGACCTCGTTCCATTTTGAAAACCGGTATTTTTGCGAGAACTAAGAGTTTGCTGCTTTTCAGCCGCTATCCAGCCGGCTTGCAAAAATTTTAAAATTTTGTTAGGCGTCACTATGGCGCTTACGAAAAAATTTCTGCCTTTATCTTTTTTCTATTTTCAATCAGCACAGCATGAGTTTTGCACCGGAGCTTTGCCTCCTCTGCAAATTATAGATCTATGGGAGGAGTCTTATGTCGAATAAGGAAATACTGGAAGCTCTAACCTTTGATGATGTGCTTCTTCGCCCGGCGATGTCGGAGGTGGTGCCGCGAGATGTTGAGGTTACCACCTGTCTAACCAAAGATATCTCGCTGAATATTCCCATTATCAGCGCGGCTATGGATACGGTTACCGAGTCCAGACTGGCTATCGCTATGGCGCAGGAAGGCGGCTTGGGAGTCGTGCACAAGAACATGTCGCCAGCAGATCAGGCGCAGGATGTGCAGCGCGTGAAGAAATCGGAAAGCGGCATGATTAAAGACCCGATAACCGTACGCCCGGAACAGCCGCTGGCCGATGCGCTTGAGATTATGGGTGAATACCGGATCTCAGGGCTTCCGGTAACCACAGAAGACGGTACGGTTGCTGGAATTGTTACGAACCGTGACCTTCGTTTTGAGACTAATTTTTCCCGTCCGATCAGCGAAGTAATGACGAGCGAGAACTTGGTAACCGTGCCCACGGGGACAAGCTTGGAAGAGGCGAAGGTGCTGCTGCATCAGCACCGGATTGAAAAGCTCCTTGTTGTTGATGAGAAGCGCAAGCTTCGAGGATTAATTACCATTAAGGACATTGAAAAAAGCCGTAGATTTCCCTTGGCCTGCAAGGATGCGCATGGGCGGCTCAGGGTTGGTGCTGCGCTCGGAACTGGCGAGGACTTTGAAGAGCGCTTGGAGCTGCTGGTTAGGGCCGAGGCGGATGTGCTTGTGGTGGACAGTGCGCACGGACATTCGCGGGGTGTTCTGGAGTGCGTCAAAGAAATAAAGCGGAGATATCCGGAAATTCCTGTTGTAGCGGGAAATATTGCGACGGCGGAAGGCGCTAAAGCCATAGTTGATGCCGGCGCCGATGCCGTGAAAGTGGGCATGGGGCCCGGTTCGATTTGCACCACGCGGATTATTTCGGGTGTTGGAGTGCCGCAGATAACCGCAATCTTGGAAAGTGCTAAGGCTGTTCGAGGAAGCGGAGCCTGTTTGATTGCTGATGGGGGCATCAAGTTTTCAGGAGATATCGTCAAAGCGATTGCCGCTGGTGCCGACGTGGTGATGATTGGCTCGCTCTTTGCGGGTACTGAGGAGGCGCCCGGGGAGATGGTGTTGTATCAGGGCCGGAGCTACAAACTGTATCGCGGTATGGGTTCAGTCGGTGCGATGAAGAAAGGTTCCAAAGATCGTTACTTTCAGGGTCATCAATCGGAAACGCAGAAGCTTGTGCCTGAAGGCATCGAAGGCAGAGTGCCGTACAAAGGCTCGCTTTCTTCGTCGGTCTATCAGCTTAGCGGGGGGCTCCGTGCCGGCATGGGATACTGCGGTGTCCGGACGATCAAGGAGCTTCAGGAAAGGACATCGTTCCTCCGCATTACTTCCGCCGGTCTTGGCGAGAGTCATGTGCACGATGTATTGATTACCGAAGAGGCGCCGAACTACAGCGTTAATTGAGTAAATAATGAAAAGTCAGCTTATTATTCTAGATTTTGGCTCACAGTATACCCAGTTAATCGCCCGGGCGGTTCGGGAGCTCGGCGTGTATTGCCAGATCCTGCCGGGCACCGCGTCATATCAACGTGTAATGGCGTCTCAGCCGAGGGCGCTTATTCTATCCGGTGGTCCGGCCTCGGTTCGCAGCGCTGCTGCCCCGCGCGTTGCTCCAGAGATCGTGCATTCTGGACTGCCAATTTTTGCAATTTGCTACGGTATGCAGCTCATGGCGCAGGAGCTGGGCGGGGAAGTGGCTGGGTGGGGCCGAGATGCCTCGCGGACCGGCAGCGGTGAAACAGCGCATACTGACGGCGACATCCGCGAATTCGGTCCGGCTGAGGTGGAAGTATTGGAGCCGGCAGGTCCTTTTGGCTGTTTCCGGCGGGGAGAAAAACTCAAGGTTTGGATGAGCCATGGGGATAAAGTCGTTGAGCTGCCGCCGGGCTTCAGCAGCACTGCTTGCTCTGCCGGGTCGCCCATCGCTGCGTTTGCCAATCTGCAAGCAAAGATATTCGGCGTACAATTTCATCCGGAAGTTCATCATACGCCGCGTGGTAAGGAAATTCTCGCGAGTTTCTTGTTTCAGACTGCCGATTTGGAAAAAGATTGGGACCCGGCTAGTTTTATACACGAAACGGTCGATGGGATTAAGGCCAAAGTGCCTTCGGGAAACGTTGTCTGCGGCCTAAGCGGCGGAGTGGATTCGACAGTTGCCGCGGTACTCGTGCACCGGGCGATTGGAGATCGTCTGCACTGCATTTTTGTAGATAACGGCCTGCTTCGTCTCAATGAAGCCGAAGAAGTGATGGACAATTTCCACATGTTCGGCCTCAATGTGCATAAGGTTGATGCGGCTGACCGTTTTTTGCGGGAACTGGAAGGAGTGACCGATCCCGAGACGAAGCGCAAGATTATCGGGCGCGTGTTCATTGAAGTCTTCGAGGACGAAGCAAAGCGTATTTCGGATGTGCAATACCTGGTCCAGGGCACGCTGTATCCTGATGTCATTGAAAGTGTGTCGGTAGTCGGCGGCTCGGCGACGATTAAGAGCCACCATAATGTCGGCGGTTTAATTGAGGATATGAAGCTTGGATTGATTGAACCGCTGCGCGAACTTTTCAAAGATGAAGTGCGGCTTATCGGCCGTGAATTGGGTATCGCGCCGAAGTTTATCGAGCGGCAGCCGTTTCCCGGGCCGGGTCTGGCTGTGCGCTGTCTGGGAGAGATAACTGCTGAGCGTCTGCGGGTGCTGCGTATTGCGGACAGAATTGTGATGGATGAGGTGCGGGCGGCGGGTTTGGAGACCGTGTTATGGCAGGCATTCGCCGTTCTTCTTCCGGTGCGCAGTGTCGGAGTAATGGGAGACGGACGGACGTTTGATGAATGTGTGGCAATCCGCGCAGTGACTTCCCGTGATGGGATGACCGCCGATTGGTATTTATTTGATGAAACTGTGCTGCGCCGGATCTCGACGCGCATTGTCAATGAGACAGCGGGCGTAAATCGTGTTGTCCTGGATATTTCAACCAAACCGCCATCGACAATTGAGTGGGAGTAGACAGTTGAGGGCGGGCAATCCACGTGATTGTGCAAAAATTTCAATGACTTGAATGCGTTAGCGGCGGACGCAATGATCTTTTGGAGGCGATTGCCTTCTGTCTAAGCATGCGGATTTCCCGAGTTTTTTGTTCTGTGCTGCTCAAGCTTTTTGCTGTATCTGCCGACCAAGTTAAGTACGTGGCAGTATTTATAGGTTCATAGATCGTTCGCGGCCTGCCGTGGCGCGAATGACGAGGTGTTTTTGAGCGCAGGGTCATGAATTTGACGATCGCTTTTTTGGCAGTTCTCGGATGCCTTGTGCTTACAATTGTGCTCTTGCAGTGGTTTTTGAGCGCGCGAAGTAAACTGGAAGCGCAGCTTCGCCAAGATTTGGGGGAGTACCAGCTTCGCGTCTCCGAGTACCAGAAGCGATTGTCGATGATCGATCCTTATGCCTCGGACTATATGAATTCCCTGTCTGCGGAAAGCTCGAGTGCGCTCATTCAGATTCGCCGTTTAATTTCATCACATCAACGGTTGATACAAGAACTGCACGCGGTATTGCTGAGCGGCGACACGGAGCGTTTTCCGGATGCGCTGGCGCTGCTGCAGAAGCTTCTTGCCCGTCCGTCTGAAGCGCCGCTTACGTCAGGTGCGACTTCTGCGGATCGGGCGCGTAATTATCAGCTTGTCGACACCGGAGATGAAATTGTTCCAACGATTCCAAAGAATTGGGAGCTGCAGGCAGAGGCGTTGCTCCAGCAGGTGGGCCAGGATGTTTACCATGCTTCGCTAAAGGCGCAGGAGATCGGACTGCCGCGAAACCGGAAAAGAAAGCCGACGATACAGAGCTTGTGGAGCGCAGGCATCGTGCGCATCAAGGGAAAGCTTAGGTCAACCAGTGATCCTAACAATTTTGATTAATTCTTCTTGCGCAGGAAGCCGAAAAGACTCTGAGTCAGCTTTCTCGTCCGCGCAAAGCTAAGCGACTGCAGCTCGCGGTGCATTTGCGCAGCGCTCTGCGGCCTCCGGGCCGGTTTGGCATCAAGGGCACACATAAGCAGCCTGCTTAACGCACGCGGACATTGCGCACGAAGACGGTGCGGCGGTTTAGGAGTTCCTTTCCGCGTTGGGTCGCGGTGGCTTGCGAATTTTTCTGTTTTGAACGGAAGTTCACCGGTAATCATCTGATAGCCGATGACCCCAAGGGCGAAAATATCCGAACGCACATCAGCTATGCCTTTGGCCAACACTTCCGGGCTCATATATTCGTATGTGCCCACGCGGCCCACGTCATATGGAAGAGGGCCGAGAGCCGGGCAAATGGCTGTGGAGAAATCTGATATCTTGATATCGTGGCGCAGAGTCATCAAAATGTTCTTCGGCTTTAAGTCACGATGGATGACGCCTGCGTCGTGAATGGCCTGCAATCCAAGACAGATCTGCGAAAGAATGCGAATGCACTCTGCGACATCAAATAATCCTTTACTGAATATCAGATCATGAAGGCTCCCGCCTTCGACAAGCTCCATGCTGAACGCTTCCGCCAAGCCGTTTCGCAAAAATTCAACATATTGTACCACGTTGGGATGGCGGATCAGCTTGAGCACATTAATTTCATTGCGGAAGCGGGCGGCTATCTTCTCATCAGCTTGTGCTTTTCGCGAAAGCACTTTTAGTGCGGCCACCAGTTCGTACTCATCGGAGAGACAGCAGGCATAGACAACGCTGGTGGCTCCTTTGCCCACGGTGCGCAGCACGCGGTAGTTCTCGAAGACAACCGTGCCCGGCAGAAGATTATCGTAATTAAGCGGTGCGCTTGAACTCATGGAAGCAATAAACCCAACAGAATTTTGCTCATGCGGGATGATGCCGCAATAGCGTGAGAAGAAATATGTTCTAATGTAGTAGATGGTATTCAGGTAATAAACGATCCCCGAAAGGTCAGTCGTTTTCCTATGGCAACTGGGTTTTATCGTGTATTAATTTAATGAGAAGAGGGGCTATCGGAGATAGCCGATTAAATAGGTGCGTTAAACAGCGGCGGGATGCATCATGTCTGAGAAACCGAAGGGGCTTACCCGTGACGAAGTGCGGGCTTATCTAAAGAAGAAATGGAAGACGGGCGGGAATTGCACCGTTTGCGACGCCAATGCGTGGGTCGTTGTTGAAGAAGAATACTGTCTGCCCGCGCGGTATGAAGCAAAGAACTTCCCAGTCTCGGTTGTCGTGTGCGAGCGCTGTGGTGCAACGATTTTCTTTTCAGCAGATATTATTCGCGGGGAGAGTTAAAAAGAAACGGAAGCAGCGATGCTGCGTGTTATGTGAGCGAGGCGTGCTCTTGGCGCCACGATGAGACGCACCGGCCAGCCGCCTTCACCAGGGGAGAACGCGGCTCGGGTTCAGCGGGTTTTGCGAATCTGGACGGAAAATTTCTAATTTGCTAATTTTGCGGTGTATATTGCCCTTGGCTCTCTCAATTCTTTCTGCACGCAAATCCGGGAAGGGATTTAAATGTATTGCACCGTAGGATGCCTTATGTTCTGTGGTGCAAATGCTGTGTCCTAAGGTTGAGTTTAGTTTTCTTTCTTCATAATTGGTTTACTCTGCGGCTGCTCGTTGAGCTTCGGTTTTCGAAGTTCAGCGAGTGGTCTGCGGAGTCCGAAAACCCTTATGGAGAGATGATCATGGAAAAGCAGGAACTCTTGCTGGAGCTGTTGGCGGCCGTAGGCGGTCCGGCCAAGATGGACTTTGCCCGCCGCATGCTCAACAGCGCGATCAAGCTGCTCGCCGAAGCCGGTGGAGATGCCTATCAGCTGCTCCAAGAGAAGCTGACGGCACTGGGGAAGTCCCTGGGCAAGTTCAAGCTCGCAACGTTCAAAGCCGATGTCGAGGCTGTGCTCGTCGATCTCGAGCGGGCGCAGAAGGCGAAGCCGCATGATTCCGTGGAGACGGCGCGTCAGTACGTCATCTTCGCTGTCACCTTCGTGCTCGCCCGTTTCACGTTCGCTGACGCGCAGCAGAACGCGGCGCATCAGCGGCGGGTCAAGCCCAGCGACACCGGCGTGCTCGCCGTCAAGCCTGGCGACTCGGGCAAGCTGCAACGGGTGGAGCCGGCTTCAGTGCCGGGTGCGTCTGCGGATGACGACAACACGTATGTTGAGGAAGGCGATGATGATTTCGAAGTCGGCACCGCACCGCCGACGGACGAGGAGGATTCGATCTTCCAGGAGATCGTCAATGGTGAGGGTTCCGGGAAACTGGGCAAGGCCTGAAACTGCCCCGCGGGTCTTGAGCTGCCGTGCATGAAGGCCCCGCCCGCGATTCATGATCTGGTTGGAAAAAAGGGGCAAGAAAGCAATGGACACTGCATTTGCCCCGACTTCTTGCAGCTGCCGTAAGCCCGCGCGCTGCTATTTTCTCCGTGAGGCCATAAGTTTTTCTTGGGCGGGAAGGCTGATGCTGAGGCCAAGAATAAGGCGGAGACGAAGGCCAAGGGAGGGTCGTTGCTGCGGAAAAAAGCCTTTGCCCAGATCTTCTATGCTCCGTATCCCTCTTGACCGCGGTGATATCCACAACAACTCCTCACGGAGCTGCCATGCTCCGGTTGGAGTATCGCATGGTCAGGAAGCTTTTCACCTAAAACGGGATGTCATCATCATCAAACGAAACAGGCGCGCCCATCGCGGGCGTAAATCCCGCCTCATTCTGCATTGCGCCCGCGTTTTGGTTCTGAGCCGGTGTGGAAACTCGCTCCACTTCCAGACCCTCGCTGCCGCGTCCGCCGATAAACTGCACGGTGTTCGCGATAACTTCGGTCCAGTAGCGATCCTTTCCTTCCTGGTCTTGATACTTGCGTGTCTGGATTCGTCCTTCAATGAAAACTTGCCGTCCCTTCTGCAAATACTGATTGCAGTTCTCGGCGGTTTTGCCGAACGTGACAATGGTGTGCCACTCCGTATGTTCGGTCCATTGGCCGTCTTGCCCTTTACGGCGATCGTTTGTTGCGATTTTCAGCGTGCATACGGGAACTTGATTGGGAGTGTAGCGAAGTTCCGGTTCTGCACCTAGTCTGCCTAAAAGGATCACTTTGTTTACACTGCTCATACGGACCTCCAAAACTTTTGCTGAAAAAACTCTTTACATCCCACGTCCTAAGAAGGCAACCAGGGACGAAACAGCGACAGGCCGCTAAGTATATTTGATCCGGACACGAAAGTCATACCGGCTTTAATTTCTTTCCATACATGATCATCGCCGGGCTGTTGGATTTGTTGCGTCTTTTTCGCTATATCAAGCGCTATGATTATAAAAATTGCGGATATCCCTCCCGAGGGGCGGGAGATTGAGTTTACTCTTGATGAGGCAGACCTTAACGAGCGCGTTGCTCTGGCCGACCAGGATCATGACTCCAGGGAGCTTCGAGTGCCGTCGTATCTATACCGTGCGCCCGTCCAGGCCGCGCTCCGGCTCACTCTTGAGGGTTCTACGGTAATTATCGCCGGGAGAGCTGGTGCCGGATACACCGCAGCTTGTTCCCGGTGCGCCGAGGAGATACGGAAGGCGATTGATATTCCAATAAATATTATATTGAAGCCTCGCCGCAGCCGTGGTGATGAACGCAATTATGACGAAGATATGAACTTTGGTTTTTACTCAGATCAAGAGGTCGATTGCGGCGGTATTGTCGAGGAGTTCTTAATTATTGGCCTGCCTTATACCGTCCTTTGTGATGAAAAATGCAAAGGATTGTGCCCGCACTGCGGAGCGAATTTGAATACCGAGCGCTGCAATTGTGTTGAGACGGAGGAGGGAGACGAACGGTTGGCTGTGCTGCGGAATCTGAAAGTTAAGGCGCCCGAAAAACATTAATTATCATCGAATTAATGCTGGTTATGCGTGGGCCTTTGGGCAGCGTTGTTGAATACTTGTGTTTCTACTAGAGATCCCCTATAAGCGAGTACCTTGCACGGCCTGTCCTTTGTACTCACTGGCGCTCAGTTGAGATCATTATTGAACGGTCATAAGTTACGCATGGTATTGGGAGCTAAGTATGCAGGTTCCAAAGAGAAAGACATCTAAATCAAGACGCAACATGAGGCGCGCCCACGATGCGCTTACGGCTGGGCGCTCAGCATCGTGTCCGAACTGTGGTGAGCTCGTTCGTTCTCATCATGTCTGTCGCGCCTGCGGTTACTACCGCGGGCGGCAGCTGCTGAACCGGGCACAGTCAGCTCAATGATGCCGCTGCTTTATCTGTTTCTGAAGGAAAGGGGACGCTGTGGTTTGCCTCGCTGTTTAATGCGCGGGCAATACAAAGCCATCCGATAGCCCGAAACCCGGTCAGAAAAGGGAGCATTCATGTTTGGCAATTCCAATCTTTCGCATCAGCGTTCGACATTGCCGATAGCAGTGGATGCCATGGGAGGAGATCGTGGTCTGGGCGTTCCCGTCGAGGGTGCTGTTGCCGCTTATCGTGAGTTCGGTGCGCGTTCAATTTTAGTTGGTCCGCAAGACCAAATCCGCAGCAAACTGGATGCCCTCGGCGCAAGCAGCATGCCGATTGCGGTCTGCAATGCGACACAAGAAATTACCATGGAGGATTCTCCGGCCAAAGCAATCCGGAAGAAACCGGACTCCTCATTGTGTGTTGCCTACCAACTGGTGCAGTCCGGTGAGGCATCAGCAATCTTAAGCGCCGG
>JAKPSH010000067.1 GCA_029555385.1 Pseudomonadota bacterium | reverse complement strand
ACGAAGAGGCTTTTGCAGTATGGGCCAGCGGTTACAAGAAATACGCACGTGCATTCAGCGCAGAAAAGCGAATTGCTGCGGGGATGAAGGACTTGGCGGGCGGCTTTGTTAAGTACGGCAGAATGGAAGCAGCGCTTGCGGAATTTGAGCAGCGTCTTGCCGCGCAAGCCGACGATCGCCGCGCCTATTACGAGCTCTTTGGCCGTTTCTTCTTTTCCCTCGGTCTAATTGCGGAGTTGTACGTGCCGTTCGATATGCTCGACGAAGAGCACGCGCGCATCACCCGAGAAATCGATCAACCAGGACAATTTCCATTTCTCCATTACCGCCTAGGGATTCTGTTGTCGTATATGGGAAAGCTTGCGGCAGCTCTCGAGGAATTCAGTTCTTGCGCCGATCATTTGCCGGCAAGCAAGAAACTTGCCCTGAAGCTTGAGCGGATCATTGAATTTGTCAAAAGAGTGATGCTGGTTGTGAACAAGAGCATGGGGATTGAACTGTCTTCCGCTCCGGTTGATGCCTGGGTCGAGGCCGGATTTGCCGATATTTTTCAACAACAGGCTTGGAAGAAAACAGGCGCATCGCCGGAAGAGGCCGCCGCATGGAGAAGTGCGGGGTTTTCAGCTGTACAGTGCAAGGAGTGGAGGCCCTATGGACTTGACCGTTTGTCCGTGCGTGCTTGGGTTGACCAGGGTTTTACCTCGCCTAAGGAAGCGGCACGTCTGGCCAAGGGGGATTTGAATCCCGTCGAGGCCAAGAAATGGCTTCAATATTTTCCGGATGCTGCGCATGATATTGTTCAATGGAGAAAAGCTGGATTTATCGAACCGGAAGAAGCGGTAATCTGGGGCAGCTTATTTACGTTTGCATCGGAAGCGGCGCGTTGGCGTGACTTGGGTTTTCAACCTGCTGAAGTGGAGATTTGTCTGGAGCGAGGCATAAAAGACCCATTTACGGCAAAGGGGCAGCAGCAGGCCGAACAACTTGCCGCCGTGCGCGAGGATGAGGAATTAGAGTAGTGCTTTCTCTAAAGAAGCAGCGAAGTTTTGTGGTTGTATGACAATCTGCTATCTTTGACAGGGCAGACCGTGAATTGTTTTTGATGACGGAACCGCCATAGTGTACACCGTACTCGTTATTGATGATTCTGAACATGTTCGCAACTTCTTGAGCGACCTGCTCAGCGATAACGGTTACAAAGTGCGCGAGGCAGCAAGCGGAGAAAAGGGACTCGAGCAATTCGCGGAGGAAAAGCCGGACTGCGTTCTGCTCGATGTCATTCTGCCTAAGATTGATGGTTTGGAGGTGTTGAAGCGTATCCGGGAGTCGGACAGCGTTACGCCAATTCTGATGATGACCGCCGAAGATCCCGGCTGGGTCCGGATGAGCTGCGAGAAATTCGGTGCAAACGGTTTTTTGAGCAAAGTCTTCGATCCGGAAAATATTCTTGAAGCTGTAGAGAACGCGATTCTTGATGCTGAGACCTGATGCAAGAACATGAAAAGTTATACAACATACCTGACATTCAACATTCCGGACCGCTTTGGACTGATCAATATTACGCGGGAGGTTGAAAACGCGGTTCGCGCGAGTAAAGTCGAAGAAGGACTTTGTCTCGTGAATGCCATGCACATTACGGCGAGTGTTTTTATCAACGATGATGAGTCCGGACTGCATCATGATTACAAGGATTGGCTCGAGGAAATTGCTCCTTTCGATCCTAGTCCTCAGCGTTATCGTCACAACCGTACCGGTGAGGATAATGCGGATGCCCACCTGAAACGCCAAATAATGGGCCGTGAGGTGGTCGTCGCTATTACGAAGAATCAGCTCGATTTTGGTCCTTGGGAGCAAATCTTTTACGGTGAATTCGACGGGCGCCGCAATAAGCGTGTTCTGGTTAAAATTATCGGCGAGTAGCACAAGAACTGGCGCTTTGCGTGTTTTTTCCGTTATAATGCAGCAGCTATCGTTATTGGTTTTTGGTGCTTCTGGGCAATAGGCTTCACTTTTCATGGACTCAACTGCGAACGATCCGCTTATCGGGCTGATCCTGGCCGATAAATATAAGATTATCGAGCGCATCGGCGCCGGCGGGATGAGCACGGTATATAAGGCCGAGCACTTGGTTATGGATCGTCCCGTTGCCGTAAAGATTCTTGCCAAAGAACTGGCGTTTGACGACTTATCACGCAAGCGCTTTCTCGCTGAGGCGAAAATTGCCTCACAAATCACCCATCCTAATGCGGTTACCCTATTCGATGCCGGAGTGCAGGAAGATATCCCGTATTTGGTGATGGAGTATCTTAGCGGTGTTACGCTTAAGGAAGAAATCAAGGCCCAAGGTCCGCTTGGCATCGAGCGGATTGCGAAAATCATGGAGCAGGTTTGCGGTGCACTGTCCGATGCTCATAATCAGGGCATTGTTCATCGCGATCTTAAACCGAGCAACATCATGATCATGGGACGGGACCGCGTGAAAGTGCTTGATTTCGGCATTGCCAAATTGCTGCGCCCTACCGCAAATATTCCGTCGGAGCTTACTGTTGTCGGTTCTTTGGTTGGCACTCCGCATTACATGTCGCCGGAGCAAGGATTAAGCAAGGAAGTAACCCACCAGTCTGACATTTACAGCTTGGGCGTAATTCTTTACGAAATGCTGAGCGCAGAGCTTCCTTTTGACGGACCGTCTTCCGTTGTGATTTTGATTAAGCATGCGAACGAGCGTCCGAAGCCCTTTCACGAGATTAAACCGGAGTTAGCTATTCCGCAGCCAGTAGAAAAAATCGTCATGCGCTGCTTGGAGAAAGAGCCGAAAGATCGTTATCCGAATGTGGATGAGCTTCTATCTGACCTCAATACAGCGGTGCCGCGGGCAGAAAGAACAAGCGCCGTGTTAGAGCTGGGAGAGGATGAACGGGAAAAACCGGGCTGGGCTATCGGTGCGGGTATTCTCGCGGCATTTCTTGCTTTTGCGGTTGCCTTCGGTGCTTTTTTCATATTGCGTCCCCAAAGAGTTATGGAAAAACCGTCAGCGGTCTCAGCCGTTGATCAAGCTACATCCGCCGCGGAAGCTGAGGCGCTGCGCAAAGCGCAGGAAGAGTTGGAAGCGGCCCGGCTGGCGCAGGAAGCCGCTGAGTCGGCAAAGCTTGCGGCGGAGCAAGCCGCGAAGCGAGCACAAGAAGAAGCTGAGGCTGCCCGTAAGTCACAGGAAGAAGCTGAGGCGCTTTGGCAAGCGCAGATGGCGGAAGAATCCGCGCGAAAGTCCGCGGCTGAACAAGAGGCGCTGCTGCGGGCGCAAGCGGAGATTGCAAAGCTGAAGCGCGCTCAAGAAGAAGCGCAGCAAGCGAAGCGTCTTGCCGAAGAAGCAGCGTTGAAAGCTCAAGCCGAGGCCGAAGCGGCGCAGCGAGCGCAGCAGGAGAGTGAGGCTGCGCGAAAGGCTGCCGAGCAGGCGGAAGCCGCAAAGCGTGCCGAGGCGGAAGCCGAAGCTAAGCGAAAAGCTCAAGCCGGAATCGAGGCACTGAAAAAAGCTCAGGCCGAGGCAGAAGCGGCGCGGCGGTTGGCCGAAGAAGCGGGACGAAAATCAAAGATCGAAGTCGAAGCAGCAAAGAAAGTCGAAAGCGAGACGGAAGTAATTAAAAAGGCACAGCAGGACGCTGAATCGGTCAGGCGTGCTTTAGCCGAAGCTGAAGCGGCGAAAAAAGCGGCGGAAGCTGCGGCAGCTAAAGCCCGTGCAGAAGCCGCGGCGCTTCGCCGGGCGGAAGAGGCCAAACGGCGGGCACAGGAGGAAGCCGAGGCGAAAGAGAGTGCGCTGAGTGCGATTAAAGCTACGGAGACAAAAAAGCCTCCCGAACCGGTGCCGCAGCAGAAAACAGCAGCGACTGCCCCGCCGGCAGCTAAGTCTGAAGAAAGTAAAAGCGGCCAAGAAGAGCGCCCGCGGGTTAGGCGAAGGTGTGGTCCGACCTGGTGTTATTAAGAAAAAATCGAGCACAGGAGAGGCGCGATGGTGTGAACAACACTTCGCGCTCCACCTGTGCGTATTGAGGTGCGCGGACAACGTATTCAGATGTTCGACGGAAGCGTCTGGTGCGCTTCGATGAACGCATCGATGTTGGCGAGAATCCACTTGGCCATTTTCTCCACCGCCTCGCGGTCAGCTTCATCGAGCAAGACTGTTGTTTCCAATGCCCGTTGCGCATAGAGCTGGAGCAGTCCAGACGAACTTACCCAGCAGCCGGCTCCCCTGTTTTCACGCAAGGGACGTCCGCAATCAAGCGCAGCGCGAAGTTTGCGCAGACTTTCTTCTCCGGCCATGCTGTCTGTGGTGAGTGCTCTCGCCAGCCGTTCCCAGATATCACGATGCGCCAGGCGCATGGCGTAATAAGCCCGGGAAAAAGCAGCAAAGCGCTTGACGCAGTCAAGCTCGCTAAGCCACCGGTCCTTTTCTCCGGCGGACGCTGGGGCGCGCTCGATCCAATGTTCAAGCTGTGCGATGCGGCCGGGGTCGTTTGCATGAGCCCGGCACTCTTCACGAAGCACCACTAGTACATCCGCGTCATTTGTTTCTTCAAGCCCAAGAACGCCGGGCGGAGCCAGCAGAAGGTGATCTCCTTCGTGCATCAGCGCAACCGCAAACAGCCAAAATTTGGCCGGGCTGATGCCTTGCGGTGTCAAATGAATTTGGCTGCGGGTTCTGAGATCGGCGAGTGCATAAAAATCACGCTGTCGCGGCATGTGAAAATAAGCAAAAGACGTTTGTTTCAGCCGTGCGGCAATTTTTCGATCTGCCGGCGCAAACTCGACTTCATCGAGCAGCACAAAGATACTATAGAGTGTGCGCTGGTCGTCCTCGGACAAATCGCCCTTGATCGCATCCGCACTTGGCTCTGCGCTGACGGGCAATGCCGGAACTGAAACCAGTTCAACATGCGATTTGGCCTCGTCTTGTTTAAGCACCTGCTCGCCATTGGAGAGCACAATTAGCGCAAAAACAAGAATGGCCAGAATGAGCAGCGCCAGACGCCAGCACCGGCGCATCCTTTGTGAGCGCTCACGCGCGCGTTGTTCCCGCTTGCGTCGTCCCATTACCTGTACTCCTTCCAAGGCGGGTATGTAAGAGCATTACAAAAGAGGAACCATGGTGAAACCTTCCACCATCGCTCTCTCCACTGGGCGCACGGCGCCCGCTTGAGAGAGCAAATTCAGACCCGAATAGCGGTGACAAAGAACTGAAAATACAGGCTAATTGTCCTGTTCATAGAGCTGGGCATAGAGAACCGGAGCAAAACTTAGCATATTTATGCTTTTTCGTAAAAATGTCAGAAATGTAATCTTGCGAAAGGTTCTAAAAGACTTCTCTAAGGAAGCACTCTTCGCAAAGCAGCGCTTCGGGTTGTTCCGGTGAGAAGCAGCTCATTGTTTCTTTGCCGCATTGTGCGCATGGGCGCTGCCAGACACGCCGCGTGCTGCGCAGTGCCTCACGGTCCCGGTGGCGCTGCAGCGGAGCACGCCGGGGCAGAGGAAGCTGCTGTTTGCGGTAAAAAGCAAGCTCCTGCGGAATGATTTTGAAATGCTGACCGGTGATTTCGCAGCGCAGAACTTGCTGCAAAATGTTGTCATTTGTCTGCTCGATGCTGTCCGGCGGGACAGTTGTTCCTTGCGCGGAATATTCTCTTTCTTCCGCTTCACGCCAATTCCAGCCTTTATGCCGCACTTGATCTGCGGTTAAGGGAAAATAGTCATGGGCCAGAGTCTCGTTATAAGCGTAGGGGCTGTATTTGATGGGGAAAAAACGTCCCCACTCGCCGGTGCTCTTCATATGTTCGACGATCTTTTGTGCCAGCACACGGTATTCGGGTTCGCTGTATTGACGGTTTAAAATACAAAACCGTTTGCGCTTTAAGCCCACACAGCCCAGCAAGTCTTGGCTGTGGTAGATATGGTCAGAGTAAAGCACGTTGGTCGAATGAAACGTATATATTGAAAATGCGCAGTGATAATCGCCGATTGTTCCGAGCATCTGATAGTTCAGCTCTTGGCGCAGATAGACATTAGAGCAGTCGTACATGTCTTTTACATTGACACCAACGCAGACATAGCGGCAGTCCTCGCTGTCATTAACGTCGTAACAGTCGCGGCAGTTCTTTGAGTTGGTGATAAAGTCCCCGGTGCAGTTCTGTGAACGCACGATGTTGGCGTACTTATGGAGGCGTGACTGGCGAAGGTCGTGCCAAGTTGCTCTTGCCTTTTCAAACTGCTCGTGGGAGCCGTGCAGTGCCGCGATCGTGCGCTGGAAATCTTCGCGCCCCACCGGTTTGTTGTAGACGCAGAATTGCTGGCGTTGAAGATTCGTGCAGAACAGACATGCTGAGCAGCCGACAAGATTCTCCGAAAACCAGCAGTCGGTGCAGTTTTGACTGTAAGAAAGAAAGCAGGATGAATAGCAGTGGTAAATGCTAAAGCATTGATAGCAGAGCTCGCTGTCATAGGCATATGAACAGTCGACGCAGTCCCGGCAGTTCTGAAGCAGCTTGCCATAGTAGCAGTTTTCGCAGTATTCGGAGCAGTTAATCAAATGACAGTTTTTGCAATAGCCGGTTCCTGTGGTGTAGGGACTATTTTCATTGGCGATGGTTACTAGTCCGAGCCGTGGCACGGCTTTTTGCAGGTCCTTAAACTGTTCAAAAAAAGGACGGTTAAAATCGTAACTACGCCCGAAAGCGCCAGCATCCCAGGCATCACTGTGCCACTCCTCCTGTTCATACACTTGGTATGAATTCCCCCAAGGCGGCTCAGGCGCATAGAGGGTTATCATTTTTTTTCCACTGAGCGCCGACTGGCCGTGATACATATACTGTTCATTGCGATGCGCGGTTCTGATTTGCAAGCGGCAGTCGGGGCATTCCAGGGGCAGCGGAAACTGCGCGCTGTATTCGCCAAAGCAAAACACCAAGCGTGACAGGAAAGCTGTCTCCTCGTTGTCTATCGAAAAACTCTGACCACATTCGACGCAGTTACGTTCCATGCTTTTCTCCGCTCTAGAGCAGTTTGACTTATGGTGTAGCGAGAAACAAGGACTCGCCTGAGGCGAGCCGTGTAGTCTTTGTGTAAACTGCTCTAGCTGTTATAGAGCGCGAAATTGCTCATCCGCGAGCAATTTCGCGCAGTTCGGAGGCCGCATCGGCGATGCGGCCTCCGGGCACGTCATCCCGGCGTGCCCTAGAGCGGAATAACTTCCAGTGTAGCTGGAAGTTATTCCGCTCTAGTCGATGGGAAATAGCATCTCGGCGCAATCAGGGAAAACTTTCTTGAGATACTCAAGGAAATAGCGAACAATTACAGCGGTTTGGCTGAGCGAGGGAAGTGTAATGATCTCCCCGTTTTGTTCGTCACATTAGAGCAAGCTTGAAGAATAAGACTAGGTGGCAGGTTAAGCTTTTTGCCGAAGGGCCGGAAAATGAAAGATCTGCAAGATATTCCGCTATTTCCGCTTAATGTGGCTCTGCTTCCCGGCGAGCTCTTGCCGCTGCATATTTTCGAACCTCGCTATTGCCGGCTGCTTCAATACTGCCACAGTTCTGATGGAAAGGGTGGCAGCAGCAGACCATTTGGTATTTCGCTGGTTCAAGATTTAAGACTTTCCGCGATCGGCTGTTCCGCGGAGGTTGTTTCAGTGCTGCACCAGTTTAACGATGGCCGTTCGCTGATTCTCGCAGTGGGGGAGCGCCGCTACAAGCTTGTAGAGCTTCTCCCCGAAGCTGAGTTTCCACAAGCGAAAGTTGAATTCGTCGATGAAGCCAAAGAGGAGCCGAATATCGCGTTGCAGAAACAGACGCTGGATTTATATGCTGAACTCGTGCGCAGCGATCCGGCTTTCCCCGTGGTTCCGCCGAGTGTGTCCAGTCTGTTGTCTTTCAAGATTGGCGCTTGTCTGGGATTGGATCACGCAGAGCGCATCGAGATGCTTCTTTTGATGAGTGAGAATGAAAGGCTGAAAAAAGTGCTTTCATTCATCCTTGCACGCCTGGCGCTTCCTGATGCGGGCAAGGACAGCACCCAGGTGCTGCAATAGGTATGTATCTCGTCTTTAGTCATTCTCGAACTATTGGCCAGATCCAGGGGTAGTATCGCTTGCCGATACGTTCTTTCTTAAAACACGCCTTGAATTCGCTGGGACTGAAGTAGCGACATCGCTGATAAACACCCTTACCGGATAGGCGATGAGGATTGGTCACGAGAGGCTGTTGTCTGTATCCTGGGCAGACAAAAACAAAATGTCCTCCCCGCCGGTCATCAATCCGCCAAAGGTAGCGCATGATAAATCCCATCCTTCGACGCAGCAAAGATTCCACCGTTCCGAAAGGCGGTTGGACGATCCTTTGGGTACCCAAGTGGCGTTTTTGACTAATCCAACGATTGAGGTCATATCCGGATACCCCGTCCTTTTCTCGAGAAATCCCGAGTTTTTTGACGAGGTCAGGTAACTCAGATGCATGCACTTTTTCACCAAGCCATAGCTTGGCATTCATGATTGCGACAGCGCCACAGTCAACGCTGCCAGGCTTCTGTGTGAACCATCTCAGCTGTTCCGGATTCGTATTCATTGAAGCATTGTCCTTAAAATTAAGAAAGATAGCATATAATTTAATACAGATTGCAAAAGATTCTTTCAGTGCCCGGCGCAACCCTTCGCCCCCCTTCGCTGTCGCCCGCCCAGCGGTTTGGACCAATTGCAGCGAATCAAAGCTTACCGACGCGTTGCGGTAAGCTTTCCTCGCCATCCCGAGCCCACCGGTTGTTCCTCAAGGCAGCAGTTACCGCGCGAGGGATCTCAAAGTTCCTCGGCGCAGGGTCAATCCCGGGTGGAGACGCAATTGCTGGCACAGCAGCGATAATAATCACTTAATTGTTAATTTCGCCTGGCTCTGCCTTCGGGTTAGTCCCCAGCGGAGGCGCACGTTGCTCTGTGCAGGCGTGAGATCCCTCGCGCAATACACCCTGCCCTTAGGCACGGCTCCTGCGCTCGGGATGACGGCTTCTTTCTGATCCCTGCCTTCAGGCACGCCTCTAACGCTCGGTATGACCGTTTCTTAATTCCCGCTGCCCATTGGGATGACCACTTTTTGTGATTCCCGCTGTCAGGATCGACTCGTAAGGACATCGGATCGGGGGAATAGACCGATCATGATAAAAAACACTGAGGACTCGCAGAGACGCAGAGCGTAACAGAGAGAAATTCTCCACAGCTTCATCTCAGCTCTGCGCTTCGTGCGTCACCGCTGCGCCACTTCCGTGCAGCTTCTGCGCTTTTATCGAAAGCGCAGTTTCGCAAGCCGGCGGCGGCGCGTCTTAAGCGCCCGGCAGCGTCGCTCTGGGCGAAGCCTCTGGACACCGCACAGCCAAGGCAAAATTTATTTGCTTATTTCAGGAAGAACTATTTTCTCTATAAACAGCCAAACTCGGGCGCGCGCGCAGACACACCGGAAGTTTAGCCGGCTGCGTCTCAACTGCTTTAGGGCTACGGTTTGTCCCGAGTAAGCGCCTCGCTCAGAAGTGTTCTTGCTCTCGCGCTTTTTATCAGCTCGCCAAGCTCCAGGCCGACAGAAGCAAGAAACTCGTTCTTCCGCAGTGTGCTGATGACTGCCTCCGGGGTAGGCTTAGAGATATACGGACGAACTGCGCGGCAAAATTCAGCAAGTTCTGCACGTCCCTCCGCTTCTGCTCCTGATTCCAGGGCACATCGAGCCCGCAGGACTCGTGCGCTAAGACTCACCTCCAAACTCCGATGTCCTTGCGTCAGCATTTCGCCAAGGAAAGCATGTGCTTCACGATAGTGCCCGCCGGCGATAAGCGCATGGGCAAAAGGTAATTCATAATTTCCCCGCTGGTAGCTCATTTTGCAGAGCTCAAAACCTAAGCGCATATCATTAAGCGCATCCTCACGCAGTGCTTCTCCTGCGGTTCTGCTTTCAGCATAAAGCCGCAGCTTGAGTTCTCCCAGCCGGAGAAGATTACTTCCCGAAAAATCATCTTGCTCTTGTGAACCGGCTTCCGCATCGACAGCCTGCTGCAGGTTCGCTATCGCTCGCTCGAGCAAATTCAAATCCTGCGGTTCACTCCGATCGTATTGAGCTTCACGGATATCAGCAGAAAGCTTAAGCGCGCTAATCTTGATAAGGTCCGAGCATGGCACAGCATCGGTGATCAGTTCATTAGCGGTGCACAGCGCGCCGCCCGCCGCTTCAGTTTTTCCTGTGGTCTGGTACTGCTTGAGCTGCAGCTCTGCCATATAGAGCTGAATTTCCGGCTTCGCGAGAGGTACGGTGAACTGCAGCAAAAATTCCTGTTTTTCTCCCCCCGGCAGCGTAAGCGCCTGCCGGCAAGCTTGAACAGCCTCCCGATAGTGGAATTCTGCCTCAGCTGGCCTCTCGGACTTCTCGGCAAGAATCCGGTGAATCCGCGCGCGGTTCATGGGGAAACTTCGCTTGGAGCCGTCATAGCGTTCTGCCGCCTGCAGAGCGCGGAGAGCGCCGTTATAGTCCCCGCGGCCTTCTTGAACGGCAGCCAAAATATTATAAAGCTGGGCAGATTTTGTAATCCTTAGCGCACAGCTAATCTCGGCCAGTCCTTCGACCAAATCAGGTTCCTCCCGTTGATTGAAAGCTGCAACACGATTGTAAAGCTCTCCGGCTATTACCGCTGAACGCGGCAGCGATACAAAATAACCACGACTTCTCGCCGGATCCCACTGCAGACGGGCTTCGTAATCTTTCGGGCTGACAAAAACTTCACCGTAGGGCCGGTCATCTCCTTCTTCGCGGGGCGTATTGAGCTCCACATAAAACGCCGGTTGTTGAGGCTTCGCCGCTACCGCCGCCGCACCGCGGTCATCCCAGCCAACGAGTTCATGTCCCGGACCCATCACCGGGTACAGCGGCAGATCAATTCCACCTTGCCTCAGCAATTCAATGCAGCCGATATAAACTGCCGTTAAGTCCTCGCAGTATCCGCCGTGTTCAAATAGCAGAGTCTCCCCAAAAGTACGCGTATCACCCGGGGCAGTTTCGGGAAGCGGCTTGAGCGCCGTGTAAAAGACGGAGTTTATTGTGCGCACTATCTCCATCTTCTTTTCCAGGGGCAGCTTGCTTATGTCTTGCGGGAGCATTCCGGCAAGTTCGGGATACTTCTCTTGCAGCAGCAAACCAATGTGGTTCGTGAGATTGCGCAGTGCATCAAGCACCTGCCCAGCCGTATGTGGTGGTGCAAAGCCTCTGTTTATGCCGTCAACTGAGAGCTGAGCCAAAGCTTGAGGTATATCCACCATGCCGCGGCTATCGGACATTACCCGGAGCAGTTCTGAGGTTTTAAGAGGCGGCTCGGGAACGGAGGCCGTGAGCTCCGGAGAGTTCAGCAGGCGGAAGGCGGGCAGTTTCGCTTCTGCGGCAGTGACGGAGGCCGGAGACTGTGGAGGTTTAGGTGCAGCCGGACAAAGCCCGGGCGGAAGTTCGCAGCGAGATGGCTTACGGGCCGGGTCCGGCATCAGCGTTATCCAGTAGTTGGGTTTGATCCTTGCCTAAAGGGCCTGTCGCAAAATGCAGCCCCTAAAAGTTATGGCAGGAAAAGAGCGGGAAGTGACCAGAACCTAAAGATCCCTGGAACGAAAAATGACTTACGATAAAACCCTAAGAAAGGTTCTCAAGCTGCAATTCTTTACTGAGCAGCAGCGCCAGCACCGCCTTTTGCGCGTGCAGCCTGTTCTCGGCCTGGTCGAAAATAACAGATTGCGGCCCGTCGACTACCGCTTTATCCACTTCTTCGCCGCGGTGCGCAGGCAGGCAGTGCATGAAGATCGCCCCCGGTGCGGCTTGAGCCATCATTGCTTCACTGATCGTATAGTCCCGGAAAGCGCGCAAGCGAATCAGGGATTCTTTTTCCTGACCCATTGAAGTCCATACGTCGGTGTAAATGACGTCTGCTCCGGAAACGGCGCTGTTCGGGTCGCGTACGATTTTATGGGGGATTTTCTTGCTGTTGATATACGGCTCATATCCCTCAGGACAGGAAACGATCATTTTCATGCCCGTAAGATGAGCCATTTCAATCAATGAATTGCAGACATTGTTCCCGTCACCGACGTAGCACAGAGTCAGTCCCCTCAATTTGCCCTTGTGCTCTTCGATGGTCAGCATGTCGGAAACAGCCTGGCAGGGATGGTAAAGATCGGAGAGCCCGTTGATCACAGGTGCGTTTGAGTATTTTGCAAATTCAACGATATCGGAATGACGCAAAACGCGCATCATGACTGCATCAACGTAACGGGAGATCACGCGAGCGATGTCAGCGATACTTTCTCGTTTGCCCATTTGAATCTCTTCGGGGCGTATATTCAGCGCGCTGCCGCCGAGCTGAGTGATGCCGACTTCAAAAGAAACTCGCGTGCGCATCGAAGGCTTTTGGAAAAACATGGCGAGCGACTTGCCGTCAAGCAGGCGGTGAGCTTTTCCCGACTGCTGCAAGGCCTTAAGTTTCTTTGCCGTCTCCAGGATGCAAAGGATCTGCTTTGCATTGAAATCGGCCAGGGTGATGAAATGCCGCCCAAACATGCTCAACTGGTTCTCTTCGTGTAGGTGATCTTGGTGCCGATGCCGATGTCCGTGAATATTTCTAGAAGCACTGAGTGCAGAATCGAGCCGTTAATGATGTGCACATGAGACACGTTGTCCTTGATCGCACGTACGCAGCACTCCAGCTTCGGTATCATTCCTGAGGTTATCCCGGGATGCGTCAGCAAGTCTTCGGCTTCGTTTAAGTTGAACTCCGGCAGCACTTCGCCATCCAGAACAATTCCGTCAACGTCGGTCAGATAAATCAGCTTTAGTGCTTGGAGAGCAGAAGCGATGCCTGCCGCGACATAATCCGCGTTCAGGTTCAGCGTTTCGCCGTGCAAACTTTCGCCGACGGACGACACGACCGGGATATAACCCTTATCGCTCAAGGTTTTGATCAGCGATACATCAGTGGTTTCGATTTCACCGACAAAGCCGAGGTCTTGGTTGTCTACCGGGCGCATCTTGCGTGCGGTAAATACATTAGCATCCTTACCCGACAAACCTACAGCTTTCCCGCCGTGGCGGTTAATCAGAGAGACAAGTTCGCTGTTGATCTTGCCGGAGAGCACCATTTCCGTGATCTCCATTGTTTCTGCGTCAGTTACCCGCAGACCATTGAGAAAGACCGGTTCTTTGCCAAGTTTTTGCATCCACCTCGTGATTTCCCTTCCGCCGCCATGAACAACAATCGGGTTAATCCCGACATACTTTAGTAATGTAATGTCTACGGCAAAACTTTCTTTAAGCTCATCATCAACTAAAACCGAACCGCCATACTTAATCACCGCGGTTTCGCCGTGGAAGCGCTTGATGTAGGGCAGTGCTTCCACAAGAATTTCTGCAATTCGTGTTTTCTTTCTAATCGTTGATGTCATTACCGCCTGTCTAGTGAATGTTAGTTATAGGACGTGTTTATTTCTACGTATTCCTTCGTCAGATCGCATCCCCAAGCCCTTGCGCTGGCGTCGCCGAGATTCAAGTCGACGATAATGGAGATTTCCGCGCGGCTAAGGATCTTCCGCACTGCATCCACGTTATAGTCCAAGATCTCGCCTTTTGAAAGGATTTGTTGCGAACCGAAAAACAAATCGACCCGTTCGGGCCGCACATCTAGTGCTGGGTTTTTTCCTAACGCGGCAAGCACCCGTCCCCAGTTAGGATCGGCCCCGTGGACGGCAGCTTTAAAAAGCGGTGAATTGATAATATTAAGCGCAAGCTGGCGCGCCTGTTCTTTATTAAGCGCGCCATGCAATGCGACCTCAATAAGTTTTGTCGCGCCTTCGCCGTCAGCAGCAATCATTTTGGCCAAAGTAATGCAGGCCTCGGTGAGCAATGCTGTGAATTCCGCACAAACCGCACCGTCTCCGGGAATGGCCTGCGCGCCGGTCGCGAAAAGCAGCGCCATATCATTGGTTGAGGTATCGGTATCTACGGAAGTCATGTTGAATGATTCATCGACAGCGGAAACCAGCGATGACTGCAGTCCGGAATGAACAATCTTGGCGTCTGTGGCCAAAAAAGCGAGCATTGTGCCCATGTTCGGTGCGATCATTCCCGACCCCTTGGCCATACCGGCAACGGTGATTATTCGTCCCGCAATTTCGCGCTGCAAGTAAACTTGCTTTGGTCTAGTATCGGTCGTCATTATTGCTTCTGCCGCAAGCTGGCCATGGCGCAGATGCGGAGATGCAAGAAGCCTGCGCAGCCCTTCTTCAATTTTTCCCATCGGCAGTTGGCGCCCGATTATCCCCGTCGATGCAACCGCCACTTCATTTTGCTGCAATCCAAGAAGCGACGCCGCCAGTGCGGCTGTGCGCCCGGCATTAACCAGCCCTTGGTCGCCGGTGACCGCATTGGCGTTACCCGAATTAACGACTAAAGCTTTCAGCGTTCCCTTAGCGAGACACGCTGCCGTGTGTTCGATGCAAGCTGCCCGAAACTTATTTCGCGTGAATACTCCCGCCGCAGCATAAGCCTGAGGCACATAGAGATACGCCAAGTCATTTCTGCCCGGCTTGATCCCGCATGATGCAGCCGAAGCATAAACACCTTCGATATCCGTGACTGTTTTCTGCGGCATTTACGGCTCCGTTACTGAAAGTAAATCCAACTCCAAGCCGCTCAAGGGATTGCCAAGTTGGAGGCTTAAAAGCATAAAAGCTGTGATTGTTAAGGCATGCGTTATCCGTCTGTTAAGTATCGCGGCCGGGATATCTGCCAGCGGAATCAGTTGAACACGAATATTCTCCGCCGGGTCAAGTGCCTGCTCTCCTGCCAAGCTGGCGCCTGGTGCAAAAAAGTAATGCATCTGATTATTTTGCATTGCGGGATTGGGATAGACTGCGCCGAGAGCCCTGGCTTTTGCTGCGCAATAACCGGTTTCCTCGCGCAGCTCACGAAGCGCCGTGGCCATTGGCTCTTCGCCCTGATCGATAAATCCACCTGGAATTTCGAGAGAGAAGTCATGAACGCCGAAGCGGTACTGCTCGACCAGAACCACTTCATTTGCTGTTGTCAGCGCAATAATATTTGCCCAGTCACCTACACGCAGAGAGTAAAAATCATCCTCGTAGCCGCTTTCCGGGTGACGCATCCGGTCAACGTGAAGATCGAAAACCCGCGTTTTTTGTAATAGTTTAGTATTTAACTTATCCCATCTTTTCATTTTCTTTTTGCTAACCTAGTATATCTCCTCTCTTTCAATGTGTAATCTTGGCCACGGCCAGCGACGGCATTTTGCGGAAAACACATAATAGGAAGCAAGCGTAAAAATTTCAATTAGTGGGTGAGAATTGTCTGAAGGAAATCCGCAAGATTTGGACTTTATCCGTCCGACGGTGATCGATATCGATCTTGACGCTCTGGAAGCCAACTACCGCCGGATTTGTGAAATTGCCGCGCCGGCTGCCGTTATGCCGATTCTCAAGGCGAATGCTTATGGCCACGGTTTGGTTCCTTGTGCGCGGCGTTTGGAGTCGCTCGGAGCGCGTGCATTTGGTGTTGCTTTCCTTGAGGAAGGCATCACCCTCAGGCGCGCCGGAATAAAAACGCCGATTCTGGCTCTAGGCGGTATATCCGGCAGACAGATCGGGCTGTTCTTGCAATATGATATCGATCTTACAGCAAGTTCGGTCTACAAACTGGAAGCCATTGAGCGTAAAGCTGAAGAGATGGGGAAGACGGCGCGTGTGCATCTTAAGGTGGACACCGGTATGGAGAGGATCGGCGTACACTATTATTCAGCGGGTCCGCTGCTCGAGAAAGCCATTGCTTGCCGGCATTGTGAGATTAGCGGAATTTTTTCGCACTTCGCCACGGCTGAAGACGAAGATCTAAGTTTCGCCCGGCTTCAGCTCGAGCGTTTTCTGGAGTGCGCTTCGTTTTTCGAGAAGCACTCTTTGCCTGCTCCGCTGCGCCACATGGCAAACTCAGGAGCGATACTTCAATTTCCAGAAAGTGCGCTTGATCTGGTGCGGCCGGGCTTGATTCTTTTCGGTGTCAGTCCGGCGCCGCATCTAGCGGCGCGCTCGCCGCAATCCAGGGTGATGTCGGTGAGATCTGAGGTGGTTTATTTCAAAGTTGTCGCTCAAGGCGCCGGTGTCAGTTATGGCCGGGCCTGGCAAGCGCCGTGTCAAACGCGAGTGGTTACGATTCCGGTTGGCTACGGAGACGGCTACTCCAGGCGGTTGTCGAACAATGGCAGTGTCTTGATTCGCGGCATCCGCTATCCGATAGCAGGACGGGTGTGCATGGATCAATTCATGGTGGATATCGGTCCAAGCGGAGCGGCGTATAATGGTGATGAGGTAGTGCTCATTGGCCGGCAGGGCGGGGAGGAGATAACGGTAGAAGAAATCAGTATGCTTGCCGGCACAGATCCCCGGGACATACTCGCGTCGCTTAATCTGAGGATACCCAGGAGGTATTATTCCGGCGGGCAGGCGGTGAGCGGCTAGTTCAAATTATCAAACGGCTGGCCAAACCGGACAGCAGATGCCGGGAGGAGTCAGATTCTGCGAGTATCGCTTAGCGCGATAGGCAGATCCTCTATGCAACGATTTGTCTTAAAACGGAAACTGCTTTCCAATCCACGCTCTTAACCGGAACAAAGACGCAATAATACGCTAAAGTTGCGGCCATTTCCCGGTAGGCTGTTAAGATATTAAACACGGCATGATGTTTGCTGGGAACAAAGCCATGTTTGTTCCCAGGCTGCTTAAGTCCCAGGCTGCACTAAGTTTTACCTGGTCGCCGTCATATGGCGGCAGATTCGCTTCTGCAAATTTCTTGGCCCTTTTTGTATTTACCGCAAGTTTATCATTAGCTTGGAGGGTCCAGCTATATAGACCAGAGCCGGAGAATTACTTTGTTTTGTTTCCTCGCGCAAAAGAGCGGGCAAAAACAAAAGTAATAGTGCCGGTTCAAACGGTTTCTCCAGCACGGCATGATCCGCAGCCCGAAAAAAACTTCGTCCCGGCGCCGAAGGAAATTCATCCCGTCCGCAGCATAATTCTGCCTGCGGGTGAGCGGCTTGTTGCCTCACCGATCAGCAATTCTTTTTATGAAACAGCCGCAAAATCCGGTATTCCTCCGCGGGTGATCGGCAAGTTCACCGAAGTGATGACAACGCGAGTTAATTTCCGGCGTGATATTCGCGCCGGCGATACTTTTGCGGCGATCTTTTCATCGCATCCCGGCCGGCGCGAGACGGTACATGAGCTTGTTGCTGCTTCACTGCAGATTCGTGGGCGCATGCTTGCGGCGATACGGGTGACGGAGAAAGGGCGTACGGTATATGTCGATGAAGAAGGAAAGGAAATACAGGGGGCAGGTTTTCATCCGCCGCTGACCAAGTACCGGGTCAGCTCTGCCTTCAGCAAGAGCAGGATGCATCCTCTCTTGAAAATAAGACGTGCGCATTACGGTGTCGATTTAGCTGCACCGGCAGGTGCGCCGGTTTACGCTGCTGCCGATGGAATTGTGCGGCGAAAGAGCTACTCGGATGCGGCGGGCTACTTCGTTGTTCTAGCCCATGGCAAAGATTATGCAACGAGTTATCTTCATTTGCAGAAACTTGATTCGCGCCTGAAAAAGGGGGCATTGGTCAAACGAGGGCAAATTATCGGACGGGTGGGTATGAGCGGTTTAGCCACCGGTCCGCACCTGCATTTCTCGCTCTATGACGGCAAGCGCTACCTTAATCCCTTGCAAGATGTCGTCCGTCTTGCCCGGACAGTGGCGCCGAAGGCGGCAATCGTTCCGCATCTGGATCGTTTGCGCGCCGAACACCAGCAAGTCGTCGCCCTCCGGCAGGCCACCGAAACAGCGATTGAAGGCTAACAGCCTGGGTGTAATTAACTTTGCAGCACCTTTCGCATCTCTTCAGTAATTACCTTGTTGCCGATATACAGCGCGGAGCGTTGATGACGATGCGTAGGCGTGATGTCGAGGATGTCATTTCCGCGCTCGTCGATGGCAGCTCCGCCCGCTTCTTTCATTAAGCAGGCGGCCACCGAACACTCGTACATTAGGCGCAGCTTACCGCTCGGGCGGTTCTTGCCGGGATTCGGGTGGTTGACGATTGCCGGATAAAGAAACATGCCGCCATTATTAAGCAGCCGGTGCAGATCTACGGCAAGAGAACCGGCGTAACGAAAGCCGTATTTTGGCGAGTTTTCATTGAGCCAACGCTGGACAGGTACGGCGTAAGTCGTCAGGTTTGCCGTGTTAAATGAAAGCTCCCAAGAGCTCTGCGTCTCTGGGATGACTACCTGTTCTGGACGGATATAAATACCCGCTTCATCTTTGATGAAACGCCAGGTGCCGGAATTGCGCAAGGCGAAAGTAAAAACCCCCGCAGGAATTAGAAACATGCCGGCGGCAATGAACTCGCTTCCTTTGCGCAGATGATAATCTTCTGGTCCATCAAGGCAGCGTTTGCCGATGCCGAAAAGAAACCCCACGGGAAGGCTGTGCTTGATATTGCTTGAGCCATCAAGCGGGTCGAAGTAAATAAAATACCGCCCTCCTTCTGCAAGCAGCACCTCATCCGAATGTTCTTCGCTCGTAGCTTCGATCACCTGATGCGACTGCGTGAGATAACTCATGACAATCTGGTTTGCCACGAGATCCAGACGCATGACAGATTCCCCTTGTATGTTTGTTTGCCCAGCTTCTCCAAGATTCTTTTTCAGTGCGCCGGTATAATAGTAATACTCAATATATTGAGCGGCGGTAACAATTGATTCCATCAGAATGACGAAGTTTAAAGTCCGTCCGTGCCGCATCTGGTGCTCAAGAAGGAAATTCATGAAAGTCTTTTCAAGTTTCATTGTGTTAGCTCCTGAAGAAGGCAGCCCGGAATAATCCTTGCGCGGGAAATCTGCTCCAAGAAAATCTGAGTGGACAGGCATAATTGTAGCTAACCCGCGCCAGGTTATTCAAGAGCCTGGTCTCGTTTGCTGTGGAAGCGGCATTTTGCCACGGGCCGTTCAAGCCCGCTTGGGGCGGCAATAGTAGATTTGGCGCTCCGTAATTATCATGTCGACACGCTGATCGTGGGGTTCCATGTAGACATCCGGGGTCATTTGGCTTTCAAAAGCAAGCCCGATGAGAACTGCCCCGGGGCGGAGCTGACGCAAAAAGCGGTCATAACAACCTTTACCGCGCCCAAGCCGTCCGCCACGTCGGTCAAAGGCAACCCCAGGTATTACGGCAAGCTCCACGTCCGCAGCAACGGCTTGGCGATCGGGAATGTTGCGAAGTCCGGATTCCGGCTCAAGAACGCCCCAAGCCCCCGGGCTGAGCTCCGCCAGGCTGCGCAGGACTGAAAGTCTGATTTCCTCGCCGCTCATGAAGGGCATGAGCACCAGCTTTCCTAAGTCCAGGCTTTCGTCAATCAATTTCATTGTATCCACTTCTGCCGCGGTGCTCGCGTAGCACATAATAGTGCGGGCTGTACAGAACTCTGTCTGTGCGCACAAGGTCTGCCTGATCAAGTCACTCTTTTCTTGGCGTTCTGTTTCTTTCGCACGGAGTGCCAGCATTGCTTTTCGCAGTTTATCTTTAGCTGGGCAGCTCATATCGCGGCAGTCGTTGTTCTGTTATTCGAGTCCGAACTTTCTAACACACGAACGAAATATTTCCCCCCGCTCACGATAGTCACGAAACATGTTCAGGCTTGATGACGCAGGAGAAAGAAGACACGTTTTTCCTTCGGGGGTCTCTTGATAGGCAATCCGCACAGCCTCTTCCAGTGAAGAAACGGCGAACTTTCGCGGGAGACGATCCGCCTTGTTTCCGGCGCGCCGGATTGCTTCCCAAATGCGCTCGCCGCTTCCCGGCATGAGGATTATTGTGCGGACAGCGCTTTCCATTACTGCCGGCCCCAAAGGGGTGTAATCAACTCCCCGGTCGTGTCCGCCGAGTATCATTGTTGCGACATCCAACTTTAGCGCATCAAGCGCATTGATTGCAGCCTGCGGGATAGTCGACAGAGAATCGTTGTAGAATTTGATGCCGCGAAATTCGCCCACGTATTCCAAACGATGCTCCAGCGGTTCAAAGTTTCTAAGCTCTTGCGCAATGTGTCCCGAAGGCACGCCGCATAAGGAGCATACGCTGACGGCGGCAAGCGTGTTTCGGATATTGCCGCGGCCGAGGAGGCGAAGTTCATCAGCGCGCAGCAAGGGAATAGCCTCACCGTTTTGGGCGATAGTGATGCAATTGTTGTCGAGGAACACACTGCTGCCTGTCGTTGGTTCTTCTGTGAAGAATACGCGGTTTGCGGACGTCATCAAGGATAGCTGCGGATGCTTATATTGAAATTTATTAATCACTAGGAAATCATTTGTGCGTTGGTTGACTGTGATGTTCAGCTTAGCACGCTCATACTGTTCGAAAGTACCGTGATGATCCAAATGTTCAGGAAAGATTTCAAGAAGCACGGCAATATGCGGGCTGAAGCGCAAATCTTCAAGTTGAAAGCTCGAAAGTTCACAGACAAATATTGTGTCGGCGCTCGCGCCTGGTAGATAGTCCAGTGCGGGAAGACCAATATTCCCGACAAGACGCACATCGCGATAATGAGTGGAGAGTACTCTGTGAATTAAGGAAGAAGTGGTGCTTTTCCCTTTAGTGCCGGTTACGCCAATGATTTTCCCGGGGGCGAGAGAAAAAAAGATATTCATCAAGGATGTTTGCCAGGCATCGTCGCGCAGTGCGGGAGGGATTTTCATGGGGCTTAAGCCCGGTGAGCGTATCAGCGTCGTGCAGCGCGGTGCACGCAAAAAGCATTCCTTCCCTGTAAACACCGCACAGTCCGGACTGGCCTCGGCGATAAGCTCAACGGCCTGTTCATCGCACACGGCAATTCTTAACTGCGGTGCAACGGAGCAAAGATAGCGATGGACACATTTTCCTTCCCGGCCATAGCCCAAGATGAGCACGGAGCCGCCAGTTATTTCGGAAGAGATGCGGTTAGTCATGGGCCAGGGAGTTGTTTAATAATACGGCGTATTCGTCTGGAAGCGCATGTTCGTTGCTCCAGAAGTTTAGCACTGCCGAAAGATCTATCTTTGTATTACTGCGCTGCAAGACAATGTCCAGCATCGCCTGCATCGCCTGCGGAATACGGTCTCCGCGAAGTCGATATTTTTGCGCGGCCAACATAATTGCTGCCTCACATTCGCGCACGGTCCCGACGCACTCAAACGGCTTGTTGCTGTCAATATCGAGCAGCGCTCGAATGTGCCCGAGAGCTTCCGGGCAGCCGAAGAGATCCTGCCCGAAAATCGCGTGAATTACGTCACGCTCCAGAAAAGGGAAAAAACACAAATATACGAAAGCGCACTTTGGACACCTTCCGCACCAAGAATCGTGCTTGCGGTTGGCATTGCAGCTGCGGATTACCTGGAGCTGGGCCGGAAAGCGGCTGAGTAAACGGCTGATCTGCAGATCGACGAGCGGCCTAAGGAAACTGAAATACTGAATATCGTGTGCAAGATAACTCCGTGCGTATTCACGAAAGCGCATTTCGAAACGATAGGACTTGGAGTACTGGTGGTTCACCGGCAAACCGAGATAGTGAGCGTTAGCTTCATTCGCGCTCCATTCGTTTGAACTGATGATATAGCGAAAACCGTTTGCCGCAGCCACGAGGGTGGAGGCAAACGCAAGATAAGCAGAGAACGGTGTGTGGCCGTTAAGGTAACCGGAGCGGTTAAGTTCAAGCAGCCGTGGATCGATTCTACGCCGGGCGATAAGCTGCCGGGTGATGCCGCCAAGCGTTGCGCTCTTGATGCTCGATGGCATTGGGTTGAGCATGAATGCCGCACGTTGTTTAGGCAAGCCGCGTAGAAGCTCAATCGTCAGCGCTGAGTCCTTACCGCCGCCGACAAGAATCAGTTCCGCGTCATCGGGTGAAAAAGCCGGTGCTTGGCTGCCGGGCGGCAGTGACGCAGATATATCAAAGCGCAGAAAATCTGGCGCGCGAAAATCTATGGCGTTGCGCAAGAAAAACTCACCCAACCCATGAAGCAGCAGGTCTTTCCACCATGCAATTTGCCCGCCGTTAAGGGAGCCACAGGGAATTTCAATTACCGGGGGGCAAGCGGCTTTCCAATAGCTAATCATTTCGACGAGCCCGAGTTGAAATACCATGTTTTCCAACTGCGGGAGAATTTCAGGTTGAGCGCAGGGCAGAGTAATCTGTGGTTCGAAAGAAATATCAGGTTCGAGCCGAAAGGAATAAGCCAGACGCAGTTCGCCGCTGTCGTGCTCCATGCGGTATGATTGATAAACAAACCGCGGATGTCTGGTGCGCAATTCTGCGAAAGATAGATTGTTCATAAACAAGAATAACCGCAGCTAAAGCGAAATATCGAGCATTACCGGACAGTGATCTGAACCAGTCACCTTAGTCATAATTCCTGCTTTACGCACCTTTTTTGCCAGCGCGCTGGCGACAAAAACATAATCGATTCGCCAGCCGAGATTTTTTTGCCTGGCTCCGGCGCGAAACGTCCACCAGCTAAAGATTCCCTTGATGTCTCCGTGGCACAGGCGGAACGTATCAACGAGGCCTAAACGCAAAAAGTTCTCCATCCATTTCCGCTCTTCGGGGAGAAATCCGGAAAGCTGCCGTTTTTCAGCTTCGGCGGGATGATGAATGTCGATTTCTCTGTGGCAGATGTTGAAATCGCCGCAAATAATTAACTTTGAAAAATCAGCCTTGCTCAGAGAACTAAGATGGGCACTGAAGACATCGAGGAACTTATACTTGAATGATTGCCGCTCGTCTCCCATCGTCCCTGACGGAACGTAGACATTATAGAGAATGAAGTTTTTGGTGCGCGTAATCAAGAACCGGCCTTCCGTATCGAATCTTTTGGAACCGATAGCCTTTGACTGCCTTTGCACAGAAGAGTCCATCTTCCTGGTGAGGAAAGTGGCTACCCCGGAATAGCCGCGCTTTTCCGCAGCCGAAAAATGGGCGCAGTAGCCCGGCGGGACCATCTGTTCTTCTTTTACCTGGTCATCCTGAAGCTTCGTTTCCTGGAGACAGATGATATCGGGCTTTTCCCCGGCAGCGAAAGCGAGGAAACCCTTCTGACAAATCGAGCGCAACCCGTTTACATTCCATGAAATGAGCTTCATTAATTCCTCTCCCGGGCATTTCCTGCTTTGCTATAGCATAATCATGCGCCGGCCGTAAAAAACTAGGATTTTGTTTACAACACACTGTGGCGGTTGCATAATTCGGCATGGTAATTATTATTTGGTTTAGGCGCTTAGGTGTGCGCTATGGACAACAGCAAAGATAAAGTCGTTGTGAGTTTGATCAAGCGTCCGGAGAATGTGCTCGGCAGCCAGGCGGCGAAGGCGCTGCGTGACTCCTTGCGGCCTGCTGATGCTTTCTCGGCAGGCGGTGAAGCCGGGCAGGAGGGGCAGGCAGATGGTCAGACCATGGAAGATACGGGCGGATTTTCTGTTTTAGTCTCATCAATCGCATTCAGCCCTTTTCAGACAAGGGAGATCGGCAGCGACAGCGAACTGGAGGAGTTGGCGCAGTCCATTTCCTCCAGAGGGGTGATTCAACCGGTAATTGTTCGTCCGCTCCCTGCCTCGGAGGAGAGACTTGCGCAGTATGAGCTGGTCTGTGGAGAACGCCGGCTTCGCGCGGCGAAAATCGCCGGCCTTGAACGTATCCCGGCCGTCGTTCGCACGTTGTCTGACCAGCAGGCTGCTGAGTTTTCCATCATTGAGAATGCGCAGCGTGAGAACCTTAATCCGGTGGAAGAAGCGCTTGCGTATAAGCACTTGCTCGAAAAGTATAACCTCACACAGGCAGAAGTGGCGCAAGTTATCGGCAAGAATCGAGCTACGGTTGCCAATGCTGTCCGCTTGCTTCATCTCGATCCCAGAGTGCTGGAAATGCTGCGCCAGGATGCTTTTTCGGCGGGCCATGCCCGGGCGTTGCTGATGCTCGAGGAAGGTGCGGAGCAGTACCGTTTTGCAAAACGTGTCATCCAGCAGGAATTGTCTGTGCGTGCCTTGGAGACGCAGATCGGCGCTTATCTCGCACGCAAGACTGCGGCGGAAGAACCTTCCGCGGAGGCAGAAAAAGAGCTTGCCGCGATCGACCGTCAGCGCGCGAAAATCGAGTCCTGGCTGGGCCTGGAGCGTGTTTCGCTGCGTCATGATGAGCACGGCCGCCGATGTCTCAGCCTGCGCTTCGATAGTGAAGCGGCGTGGAAACGCTTTATGGCGAAGATCCGCGAGTAGATGGCCGGCGTTAAGCAAGACGTCTTTTTTTTCTGGTTTGCATGCTGTGCAATCGTTCTTCCTGCCGCTGCTGGCAGAACCTTCCCCCTCGGTGCTTTTTATGCTGCGTTTCTTGTCTTAGGCGTCAGCATTTTTTCGTTGTGGCGCCGCGATGCTTTGTTCGATGTGCTCCTGCATTTGCAGCGTGCACTGGAGAAAAAGTTTTTTTGGCCCTTCTTCGGTCTCATTGCCCTGTTGTGGGCTGGGGTGTTTTCCTTAAAGTACTTTTCTCTAGGTTATCACACCTTTGACACCGGGATTTATGCGCAGATGCTTGCGTATTTTGCCGAGCATGGCGTGTATTTCAGCACATTTTCCAGAAAGCACGCGCTAAGCGATCACTTCACTCCCAACCTGCTTTTGCTCGCTCCGTTGTTTCGTTGGCATCCGGCTTTTGGCTGGCTGATTGTTTTTAAGGCGGCTGCCTTTCTTGCCTGTCCGCTGCTCTTGCTGAGTTTCGGCAGACGCTTCCTCGGTTCCGCATCGAAGCTTGCTTATCTCTGTCCAATAATGATGCTTGTTCATCCTTTTCTGGCGCAACTAGTGTTTTTCGAATTCCAGCCGTCAACGCTCGCGATGCCCTTTATCTTGTTGTCGTTTTTTTACGCGGCTGCTGATCGGCTCTTGCTTGCTGCCGCTGTCCTTGTTTTTGCTGCGGGCTTTAAGGAGAATTTACCGCTGATTTGGGTTGCTGTCGGCTGTTATTTGATGCTCGAAAAACGGCGCTTTATTACTGGTGCCGCTTTTATCGCCGGCGGTGCTGCTGCCGGTTATGTGCTGAACTATTGTGTAATTCCATACTTCAATCAGGGAGCGCCTTCACCCCACAGCGAGCTGCTTGAGCCGAGATCGCATTTACTGGAGAAAGGGCAGCTCATTGTTCTTGCTTTTTCCTCGGTGGGATTCCTGCCGCTGCTTGCACCGCGAATTGCGCTTGCTGTTTTGCCGGCATTCGGCACGGCGCTGCTCTCGCGAGTCCCCGTCATGTTTACTTTCGGTTATCAGTATCAAGATCTTCCTCTTGCGGCGTTGTTCGCGGCGTCGCTTCTGGCATTGGGAAAGTATCATGAGGGGCGGTCTTGGCTGAACGCAGTCCGGACAAAGTACAGAGAGCTGTTTATCTGCGTCGGCATTGCCGGCGCCATCTTTTGTTTTCGCGGCTCTGTCGCCGTCTTTCTGTGCGAGAGCTGGCCCACGAAGCGTGAGTTGAAGCTTCATCGGGAGGTAGCGGCGTATGCGGTAGCAGCGCCCAAGGACAAGGATATTTGGGCCGTTGAGCGTTTGAGCGTCTTCTTTGTCGGTCATCCGCGCCTCCGATCGCTAGATCGCTACCGCGCCCTTGCGCCTTACAGCGTGCAGCCCAAATCGAATCCGCCGCATATCATGGTGCTTCCTGATGCGAAAGAATTGTCTTCACTGGACAAAGAGTTCTATCAGGAGCTCCGCCGGCGCTTAGAGGGCGGAGTCCGGGAGGGGCGTTACCGGCTTCAACCTGGATATGAGGAGCTCCTTGTATATGAATATACCGGCTCCTAGCATTACTCCGTTAGGCCTGCGTCTTTGGCCGATTTTCGCTAAACGGGATATCGCTGCGCTGCTCATTTACAGTAGTAAACTGCGCTGCTTGCAATTCCCGCTCCTCGAACTTGGCTTTGAGCAGGACAACACATTCTTTACACTTTAGCGACAGGACATAGTTTACACAGGGATAAGATGCTCCACCCACTCA
>JAKPSH010000062.1 GCA_029555385.1 Pseudomonadota bacterium | reverse complement strand
GCGAAGATATTGAAACCCTGCAGGAGTTGATAAGGAGGCTTCGCAAGACTGGAGGTTTTGCAAACACAAGCTGTGGAATTCATTATGACAAGAAGAACGTTATGCTGAGTCAATGGCGGCAAGCCGCATAGCATGCGGCTTAACCGTCAAATGACTTTGCATAACATTTTCACTTACCGAGAGAACTTAGCCACTTCATCAGCTCAACGTCTTCTGACCACGATGATTGCCGACTATGCTGCGGCATAACTGTGGAAGCCGCTTTCTGCAAGGCTGCACGTTTCATTTCGGAGTCTGCCCTTGCGTAGATTTCCGTAGTTTTGACGCTGGCGTGTCCCAGCCAATCTCGAATATATACGAGATTCACCCCGGCTTGGAGCAAGTGCATGGCCTTGCTGTGCCGGAGCATATGCGGCGACACTATGGTTGGGATAATGCTTGCATCTTTCTCACGGGCGGCGGATGCGTATTTACTGAGAATATACGCAACACCGGCCCGTGTCAGTTTTTCGGCATTATGACCGACAAACAGCGGATGATCGGACTTAGCCGGAGCATCTAAACCCCAAGCAGACAAGTACTTCACGAGATGACCTGTCATTTCTGAGGAGAGCGGGCATTGCCGGGATTTTCGGCCCTTGCCAAAGAGCGTCACAACCGGCGGCGCGGCCAGACGCAAATCTTTCGGTTTTAACTCTATGAGTTCACTGACGCGCGCGCCCGTGTCATAAAGGAGACCGAGCAAGGCGAGATCGCGCATTCCGTAAACGGTTGAAATATCCGGCATGGCCAGAATGGTTTTTACCGCGTCCACCGTCAGATAATTCACGGTTGGCTTCACTGTTCTTTTTACCGGGATGCTGAGCACTTGCTGGCACTGAAGCATCATATCCGGCTTTTCGCTCTGCAAATACCGGAAAAAGGCGTGAATTCCCGCAAGCCGGTGATTTCGTGTGGACACGGCGTTGCCCTGCACAGTTTCAAGCCATGACAGGAAGCCCTCAACAAATGATTTGTCAACATCCGCGAGGGTTAGACGTTCCGGGCAAATGCCTCGCTGCGTATCCGCAAAGCGCAGCAGGAGCTTAAACGTATCCCTGTACGCGCGGACAGTGTTTTCGCTGGCATTGCATTGTCCGGGAAGATAAGCGGATAAATATTTCGTCAGCGCGTAAGCGAAATCCGAAGGTTTCATTGTGCCACCTCCAAATCCGCCGCCGGCAGCATGTTGCCGTAAACGCACTGAAGCTGTCCGAGGATTTCGGGGTGAACCGCCGCAGTCATGCGAAGATATTTCTCGGTCGCGGAAATATTCTCGTGTCCCAAATACATGGACAGCGCCGGAAGCGCACAATACAAATCCATGCCGTCCCCGGCCATTTTTCGCAGGCTGTGAACGGCGAACGTGTGCCGGAGATCGTGTACGCGCGGCCCCTTGCCCCGTCCCCGGTGCGATATACCTGCTTCAAAGAGGAACCGGCGAAACCACGGATAAATCGTAAACGGTTCAACGCAGCCACCGTATTTGTTCGGAAAGAAATATGCGGTATCCGGGCACAGGAGTTCCATCCGCTCAGAATACGCGCGGCATCTGTCAGCAAGGGAATCGGACATCGGCACCAGACGATCCTTTTCGTTCTTTGCGTTCAGGATTGTCAGCACACCGTCGTCCAGCGAAACATCACATTTTTTGAGATGACACGCCTCGGCGCTCCGCAGACCGCAGCCGTACAGAAGCCGGAGGATCATCGGCATCACTTCGTGGATAAACGGTGATACCGTGCAAGGCGTCATTTGGTCGGCGGCATGAAAAATCGCCCTCAATTCCTCTGCGGCGAAGATGTACGGCGCATAACTCTGGGACACCGTGTTCTTCCGAACCGGCAAAACATATGCCGCCAGCCCGCATGACGAAAGAAACAGCGCGAACTGACGGATTGCAGAACAACGGAGATGCTGGCTTTTGGCTGCTTCCCCGGCTCGTTTTTCAATCCACTGTTCTGTTAATTCTTTTGTCAGCGTCGGTTCGGTAATTTTCTGTTCCACGCAAAAAACATCAAACCGGCGAAGCTGGTGTTCTTCTGCGCCGTAGCGGTATCCCAATGCTCGCTTTTGCGTGATGAACGCCTCAATATGCGCCGCAAACGGGCTTTGAAAGGAAGTTTTGCATGGTTTCATCACACGCTCACCTCCAACGCGCAGCCCCGCAGTTGCTCTACAGCAATTTTAAGATATCTGGCGGTGGTATTCGTCTCGCTGTGACCAAGGGCTTCCGACACAACCGGCAGCGGCGTTCCATTTGCCAGCATGCTGCTCGCCAGGCTGTGGCGGAACACATGCATTCCGTGCCTTTTGCCCGGAGGCACATGGATGTTGGCTGCTTTAAAGTACTTGGAAATAATGCTATTAAGATTGTTGTTTTTCCCGAATGCATCATATGGGGCGATGTGGCGCACAAATATGACTTTGCTGTCGGTTATGGGACGTCCGTTTTTCACATAGTCAATGAGCGCCCATCCAAGCTCATGGGAAAGCGGAAGGACAATCTCGTTGCCGGTTTTGCTTTGAATAAAACGGATTTCAGCCTCATCCCAGCGAATATTTTCAAAGCGCAGTTCGCGGATGTCGCCGACACGCAATCCAAGCCGGGCGGCAAGCAACAGGATTGCGTAATCGCGTTTTCCCTGCGGGTTTTCCCTGTCCACGGCATCCAGAATTGCCTGAATATCTTCCGGCGAGTATGCCGATGGGATTTTGGCTCTAGCTGGGACGCGCACCGAAGGGCAGAGCAATGACAAATCCGACGAGGTGACGCCGTCCGCAAACAGCAGGGGCAGAACAGAACGCAATACATAAAGATCAAAGGCAACAGTGGTCTTCGCCAGCGGCTCAAGCGTAAGGAAATACTCGCGCATATGAGCCGCCTCAATCGCTTCTATCCGCAGGTTCCGTGATTCCAAGAAGGATACGAATCTGCGTAGGTGTACGCTAAACTGCCGTCGTGTTCTCTCTGCTATGCGGTTTTGTGCGCAATATTTCTCCGCTGCTTCAAATATGCACTGGTATCGCCGGGGGAATATCTCCCGCTTAGTATGATTGCGACGCAATACATACCCATACCGCTGAAAATCGCAGAGCATACCGGCGGCGCGGTAATAGGTTTTTTGCGTTCTGGTAAGCGAGTTTTCATTGCTGATGCCGTAATGTTCGCGCAAAAACTGCGTCATCCACTCGGCGTCGGCAGTTACGATTCCTTTCTCATCGGCGTAACAGGCAAGCTGTCGCCAGACGTGCCGATAGTGCCGTAGGGTGTCAACGGTGTAATTTTGTGTCACCAGATACGATTCAAGTCTGTTGACAAGTGCTTGAACTGGTGATTGATTTGGGGTTAGTTGATTCATTTCGATACCTCCACAAAAATATTTCCCTTGATTGGGATGATATGAGTGTGGAATATTATGCAAAGAAAATCAATCAACCGTGAGAGCTAGAGCGTGCTATACAGCTAAAAATGCCAAGCAACTCAGCATAATGTTCTTCTTGTCATAATGGATGTTATGCAAAGCTTCACATAAAATCCATATCCATATAGACGGGGCAAACCACACGCCGCGCAGCATCCGCAATTTTATCAATATAATCGCCAGCAAGAATGATCTTTTCTATAAGGCATTGCAGATTGAGCCGGACAGGATACGGTTTTGCAAGAAGATGGATGCGGCACTGGTTGAAAAGATGAACCGGCGTAAGCCCAAAACCATGGCGGCAATTGAGAGCATCTGGTACGAGGGTTACAGCGAAAGCCGGAGTACCCATTACCACAACAGCAGGTACCATTTTCTGAACCTGCACAGTTTTTTCAACGGCAACGGGACGATTGAACTTCGCGGTTTCAACAGCGAACTTCATGCGGGGAAAATAAGAAGCTACGTAGTGCTTGCCCTGGCGCTAAATCATCAGGCCCTGACCCAAAAATGCGCTTCCAGCAAGAAGCCGCAGGTTGAAAATGAGAAATTTGCCATGCGGACATACCTCAACCGCATAGGGCTTATCGGTGACGAGTTCAAAAACTGCCGGGAGCACCTTTGCAAACACCTCGACGGCAACGCGGCATGGCGGTTTCGGGCAGCATAGATAACCGGGTGCTGGGGGCGGAGAGCCGCCCCTAGCCTGCGGTACACACAAGGAGGATGATACGATGAGCAAAGAAAAAGGAACCATATATTTAG
>JAKPSH010000059.1 GCA_029555385.1 Pseudomonadota bacterium | reverse complement strand
TCTTGTTTGAGCGTTGGGCGGCGGTTTGCCTGCTGGTCGGCAGTGCGCGAGAGCGGGAGTTTTCTCAGTCGATTGCGGCTGACTTGACTGAGCTTCCTTTCGTAAACCTCGTTGAACAGACATCGTTGCATGAACTTGTTGCGGTTTTTTCGAGTGTGTCCGTTGCGGTGGGATCGGATTCCGGTCCGATGCACATTGCCGCTGCGGTGGGAGTTCCGGTAGTCTCATTGTGGGGATCGACCAGCCCCCGGCGTTCAGCGCCCTATGGCAGTCAAGACTATGTGCTTGCGTCAGCAATCGGTTGTGCGCCTTGTTATAAGCGCATCTGCCCGGGACTGGGAACGCTTTGCATGGAGCAGCTCTGTCCTGATTTGGTGGCCAATAAGGTTGCACAGATATGGAACGGCGGGAGGAGTGTGGTTTTGCCTTAAAATTGTTATAGGTTGTCTCCGGATGAGCGGCGAGTTCCGATAGTATTTTGGTCGAGTATTTTGGAGTAGTGGGGCCTGTCGCGTGCCGGGGCTCCGTAGCGAGAATGAGAGATTTTAGGCGAGACGAGGAGGGCGCGCAAAGAAATCCGAGTCGTGTAAGCTTGCGACACGTCGTAGGATTTTTTTGCGCGCCCCGACGAAGTCGCAGCCAAGATATATCATTCGCAGCAGGGGCTACATTTTGCGGCAGGCCCCAATGGTGATTTCTGCAAGGCGGGAGAGCACAAACATGAATTCCAGCGATTTGAATTGGTCTTTATTCCCTAATGGCCTGACCGTCGTGATCCCGGTTTACAACGAAGTGCATACGATCGAAGAAATTCTGCGGCGGGTCAACGCAACTGGTCTTGTCCGGCAGGTGGTTATTGTCGATGATGCATCGCGCGATGGCACGAGGGAGCTTCTGCAAAAGCTAAGTGCGGCAGCACCTGCCAATCTGCAGATCGTCTTTCACGAGCAGAATCGCGGCAAGGGAGCCGCAGTGCGGACAGGCATTTCACGGGCGGCTGGTGACATTGTTTTAATCCAGGACGCTGATTTAGAGTATGATCCCACAGATTATGTGGTTCTGCTTGCGCCGATGCTCGATGGCCGCGCTGATGTGGTTTATGGCTCCCGGTTTCTCGGTGGTCCGCACCGCGTGTTGTTTTTCTGGCACTACGTCGTTAACCGGATGCTGACATTTTTATCGAATGTGCTGACAAACCTCAATCTGACGGATATGGAGGTGGGATATAAGGTATTCAAGAAGACGGTGCTTGACGGAATCACGATTAAGTCCGACCGTTTTGATTTTGAGCCTGAGATTACGGCTAAGGTGGCAAAAAAAAGATTGCGCATTTACGAGGTGCCCATAAGTTATTCCGGGCGAACTTACGAAGAGGGAAAAAAGATCGGCGTGCGCGATGGTCTGGAAGCGCTTTGGACGATCTTTAAATATCGTTTTACCGATTGATATTCATGACTCAAGCAGTTAATTCGTCCAGAATGAAAGATCAGCGGGAGCCTATTTCGGCTTTTGTGATCTGTTTCAATGAAGAAGATCAGATCGCTGACTGCTTGGCCAGCTTGAGCTTTTGCGATGAGATCGTATGCATCGACTCGTGCTCAACTGATCGCACTCCGGAAATTTGCATGCAGCATGGTGCGCGCGTGGTGCAGCGGAAATGGACCGGCTACCGTGACCAGAAAGCATTTGGTTTGCAGCAGGTGTCGCATGAATGGGTGCTTAATATTGATGCTGACGAGCGGGTCTCGACAGAGCTGCGCGAGAGCATTCTCGGCATCCTGCGTGATGACTACCGCTATCATCGCGGTGAAGAAGCCACGGCACCGAAGAACGGATATGAATTTAACCGGGTAGTCTATTATCTCGGGCGCTGGTGGCGGCTCGGTGGATGGTACCCTGAATACCGGCTGAGATTCTTCCGCAAATCCAAAACTACTTGGGGCGGAGTGGATCCGCACGAGAAACCAATCGTGGCGGGGGCGAAAGGGAGGCTTGCTGGCGAACTCCAGCATTTTACTTATGAGAATCTGGATGAGCAGCTGCACAAGCTGAATTCCTTTTCCACAATCTCGGCCCGGGAAGACTTCCAGCGCGGACGGCGAGGCAACGTTTTAAAAATGTTTATTAATCCGCTGCTGCGGATGTTCAAGTTTTATATCTTGAAAAAGGGCTATCGTGAGGGTGTCGCTGGAATGGTGGTCGCGTTTGTTGAGGGTTATTACACTTTCATGAAATATGCAAAACTTTGGGAATGTGAACTGTACGAAAGGATTGGCAAAAAAGGCAGCGAATGAAAAATAGGAAAGATCAGCTGATTGCGCTGGCCGATCGCTTCCGTGAGACGGAGGTGCTTGTTGTCGGTGATTTGATGGTCGATCGCTACATCTGGGGCAAGGTCGAGCGGATTTCGCAGGAAGCTCCGGTGCTTGTTGTGGAGCAGACCGATGAAAGCAAACGTCCGGGCGGTGCGGGAAACGTCGCGAGGAACCTGATTTCTTTGGGAGCGAAGGTCTCCGTGTGCAGTGTTGTCGGTGATGACGATTCCGGGCGGCTGCTGCTCAGGATGCTTGAGGAGTTGGGCGCAGATACTTCTGGTGTGCTTATCGATCGCAGCCGGCCAACCACAGAAAAGACGAGGGTCATTGCACATTCCCAGCAGGTCGTGCGCATTGATCATGAGACGAGAGATCTGATATCCCCAGCTTATCAAGAGGGTTTGGCCGCTCATATGCGATCACGGCTGGAGCGCTCGCATGGGGTTATTATCTCTGACTATGCCAAGGGAACAGTCTGTCCCACTCTTTTCGCGTGTATTGAAGACGGTTACCAGCGCGGGATCCTGGGAGTGGGGAAAGTTCCGGTTCTGGTTGATCCGAAAGCTCCAAATTTTTCCTTGTATACACGGGCGACTGTACTGAAGCCGAACCGGAGTGAGGCGCAGGCGGCGAGCGGCTGTATGATTCGCAGCCGGGCTGATGCGGCAAAGGCCGGAAAACTGCTGCTCAGCAAGTGGCACACGGAAATGGTGCTGATTACTCTCGGCGAAATGGGAATGGTGCTTGTTGCCAGTGACGGCGGGCAGGATGTTGTTGAGGTTGATACTGTCGCCCGTGAAGTTTTCGATGTTTCTGGGGCCGGCGACACGGCTTCGGCGGCATTCCTGCTGTCTCTTGCTGCTGGAGGCTCACCGGAGCAAGCAGCGATGCTGGCCAATTATGCTGCCGGTATCGTGGTTGCGGAAGTTGGCACGGCAACGGTTTCCGCTGCTGAATTATGCCAAGCAATTGCACTCCAGGGGGACCGCTGATGACCATACGAAGCATGACGGGATATGGCCAGGCGCGCCGGGAGACCGAAGCGCTTGAAGTGGTCATTGAAATAAAATCGGTCAACCATCGTTTCTTGGATATTATCTTTAAACTTCCACCGGGCTACTCTGCATTCGAACTCGAATTGGCTAAGCTTATTCGAGAGAAAGTGCTTCGCGGAAGAATCGAGGTTTACGTTGGACGCGGCGATCGTGCGGCACCACTTTATGATGTTTCCTTTAATAAGCCGCTGTTTGATGCTTACTTAGGGGTATTGCGCGAGGCCGTATCTGCGATTGGTGCAGCAGAAGAGCAGATCCTGCCGCCGGTGCTGGTCCAAACGCTGAGCCGCCGTGAAGTGATTGAGCTTCGGGCGCAGGAACGGGATACAGGAGCAGACCTTGACCTTGTGAAATCAGTGTTGAGTGAGGCACTGGATAACCTGCTCCAAATGCGCGAGCGTGAAGGGTCGGTCTTAAAGGGGGAGTTGTTGCATTTGATTTCTCTGCTGGAAGCTTCCGTCGACAAGATTTCCCTCAGGGCGCAGACGGCGCCGGCCGACTTCCGTGAACGGCTTAAACAGCGTTTGGAGCGCACAGCGCCGGAAATCAGCGTGGATCCGGACCGGCTTGCACAAGAGGTGGCATTGCTTGCTGATCGGGTGGATGTTGCCGAAGAGCTTGCGCGGCTGAAAAGTCATATTGGGCAGCTGCGCTTAGCGATTGATGAGGGGCAGGGTGGACGCAAAATGGATTTTCTGCTGCAGGAGGTTGTCCGCGAATTAAATACCATAGGGTCTAAAGCGCAGGACAGTGAGATTACTTCTCAAGTCATTGAGGGTAAGGCCAACACTGAGAAATTGAAGGAACAGGTGCAGAATATTGAATAGCCGAAGCTTTCCTCTGTTATTTTCCTTCTGTTCCCCGGCTGGCGGCGGGAAATCCGCCTTGTGCAAGGAAATCGTGCGGCGTGACGCAGCGCTGCGCCAATCATTGTCGACAACGAGCCGTTCTCCGCGCGGGCCTGAAAAAGATGGCGTTGACTACTATTTTGTCAGTGAGGCAGAGTTCGTGCGGCGGATCGATGCGGGAATGTTTGTGGAGCACGCACAATTCGGCGGCAGCCGCTACGGCACGGAGGTGCGCAATATAGATCTGGCAAGAGCCGCCAATGCTGATTTACTCCTGGCAATTGATGTGCAGGGCGCAGACGCGCTCAAGAGCCAGTTTCCGGAGATGGCTGTGACTATTTGTGTCTTTCCGCCCTCTTTTGCGGTGCTTGAGGAACGTTTGCGCAACCGGGGCACTGAGAGTGAAGAACGGATTGCGGAAAGAATGCGCATTGCCGAGGGAGAGCTGGCGATAATGCGAAAATCAGGGTTCTCCGATTATCTGCTGATTAACGGCGATTTCGAACAGGCCGTTAATTCCGCCCGGGCGATTATCGCAGCGGAACGTCAGCGCTTCAGCCGTTATTATCCGGCATACCTCGACGAATTGTTTGCGGTTCACCGGGCTACTCTGTCCTGACCTTAACCGGACGATAACGTTTACTAGGGCATTTTTCAGAACCTTGTAGCGCTTTTTGGCGCTGCAAGTTCTAGGAAAAGCTCTGTCCTCCGTAGCTTCCGCCTTCGCCAAGGCTGCGGCGGACAGGTTAGCGAAGGAGGATGTCGAAGCGGCAGATACGAGGAATCGTAAACAGCTCCTGGGCCGAAAATAAGTAAATAAATATAGCCTTCGCAGTGCGCACCAGAGGCTTCGCCCAGAGCGATGCTGCCGGGTGCTGAAGGGGTGGCTTTTTTACCCGGCACAACCCTTTGCCTCCCTTCGCTGTCGCCCGCCCAGTGGCCCAGACCAATGGCTTGCGAGCCACCGCGCAGGCGATGCACAGCGGCCATCTTTGCTCCTCATCCCGAGCGCAGAGGTTTAGCGCAATTGCATCGTCTGTATTTTAACCGTCATCCCGAGCCCACCGGTTGTTCCGCAAGGCAGCAGTCACCGCGCGATGGATCTCAAAGTTCCCCGGTGCGGGGTCAACCCTGGGTGGAGACGCAATTACTGGCACAGCAGCGATAAAAAAAGCACTTAATTATTAATTTCGCCCGGCTCTGCCTTCGTATTCGTCCCCAGCGGAGGCAGACATTGCTCTGTGCAGGCATGAGATCCCTCGCGCAATAAACCCTGCCTTTAGGCACGGCTCCTGTGCTCGGGATGACCGTTTTATTTTAACCCAGCGTTCACCCGGGTGATGCCAAAAAGTATGCACCACTCAACGGCTTTCAGGGGGAATTCCGGCTGCGGCAGATTTACGCGCTTATTTTGAGGCAAGCAGGTTGCTGAAAAGGTCCCTCCGTGGACTTTTTCAGTCGCGTGAAGCGAAATCTTCGCTTTCGCGACGCTCCAGTTTTCAAGCACTTAACGTGCTTGAAAACTGCCGGTGCATCCTTGCACCGGGCTATCCGGGTGGTAAAAATTAGTTCTTCAATACCCTGCTGGCCGTAATGCCTTTTGGGAAAAAATACTCGATAAAGCCGTGTTGCTGTGAGCTATAAGTGAGAGCTGTGTTCGTCACTGTATTGTGCGCGGTCTGGCTTAAGCAGTTTCGGGCGCTAACAGTTTTGTTAAGGCTTCTTCGAGTACTGCTGCGTGAGTGGCCCAGGAGTAACGGTTAATCACGGTCTCGCGCCCGCGCTGTGAGAATTGTGCAGCAAGTTGGGGAGAGGATTGCAGGCGCGCTATTTGTTCGACAAACTGTTCTGCGCTGTCAGCCTCGAGCAGATCTTCTTCGGGAAAAAAGTCCAAACCATTTAAGCTGTTTGCTGTGGCGATCACGGGAAGGCCCATAGACATCGCGGCCATGATTTTATTTTTCATACCTGTCCCAAGACGAAGGGGACAGACGAAGATATCAGCCCGGTTAAGGTAATCACGGACATCATCAACACGGCCTGTGACTTGTACGCCGGGTTCTTCGGCTAATTTTAGCACCCAAGGCGGCGGGGATGCTCCGACAACCCAAAACTCAGCCTCGGGAAAGCGTTTACGCACCTCGGGAAAAACTTTATATGTAAAATAAACCGCCGCATCCGCATTCGGCGCATAACCCATAACGCCCGTGAAAATCAGCTTTGGCCAGTTGGCTGTCTTTTCAGATGTGCTGCTTGGGGCAAAATAATTGGGATCTACTCCATTTTGCACGACCAGAGTTTTGGCGGAAGGATTGAGCTGCTTAATGCTCGACTCATCTTGCGTGGAAATGACTATTGTCAGAGCGGCTTCTCCAGCAATGCGTTTTTCCCAACGGGCGATGCTTTGCGCTTCGAGAAATAACGCGGTTTTCCTGATCAGCCCATGAGCTCTTCTGCTCTGCTGGTAGTAAAGCAGGCTCAGGCAGTCACACAAATCAACGGCAACGGGCACTGGTGCGGGAACGGCCAGGTATTGAACCATCTCAATCCCGTCAACATAAATAATGTCAATGTGTTCATTGGTGCAGAGCGAATTGATTAGCTCGCGGAGCCGCTGAGTATCTTCAGGCGAGCGCAAACGCTGAGAGAAGAAAGGCTCGAGCATGATGCGGTGGTACTGGCGCTTGACCCAGCTCAGACTTGTTCTGTCAAAACCGGAGACAAGAGGGAGCTCTACCGTGCGCGAGAAAACGTTGGTGTTATCCGGGTCTTCTGAGAATGGTTTCCCCTTTTCTGAGGAGCGGGCAAAATGAGCGAGAACCAATCTGTGATGCTTTGACAACTCCCGGCACAGGTTAAACAGACGGGGTGAACCAGCCATTCGCGAGGTGGTGGGAAAATCGTTGGCAACAACCAGTATATTCATGCGTTTTTATAGCGGTTTTCAACAAGAAATATTTATTATGCCTTAGCCGATTACAGGCGTTTCAACAAGAATAAGCAGCGTTATTTCTCGCTGCTAGAGCTGTTTACGATTCCTCGTATCTGCCGATTCGAGATCCTCCTTCGCTAAAGCTACGGAGGATAGAGCTTTTTCTAGAACTTGCAGCGCCAAAAAGCGCTACAAGGTTCTGAAAAATGCTCTAGGCTTCGAATAAGCGAACAAATATTGACTTTCAGCCGGAGCAAAAGGGGCATGCCTTCAGCCCGCCGCTATTGTGCGGTAGCGCTGCGCTAAGGATAGACGTACTTATGAATTTTGCTGACCATCATCGGGGTATAGTCCCGGATTATGTCTGAAAACTCCCGGGTCAGGTCCATCATCAGCTCACGGTATTGCTGAACCGTCTCAACCTCAACACTGAGTTCGTAGTCCCATTCACCAAGCGCTTTGATGACGTAGACGATATTCGCCTTCTTCTTGCAGTATTCGACAAAAGCTTGCTCGCGCATGGGTGAAAAGTAGCTCAGGTAAACCAGTACGTAATAGTTGAACTGGTCGAGCTCAGTGTTATCTAGCACCAAATTGTAACGAACGATAATCTCATTCTTCTCCATTTCTTTGATGCGCAGCAGAACAGCGTCGCTGGAGAGAGGCAGATCTCGTGCTATCTCAGCGGCTGACGCTCGTGCATTGAGCGCCAGCCGCCGAAGAATTTCCCAGTTTGTGGAATCAAGAGTGACCGGAGTCTTATAGGCGCTGTAAGAACCAGCTTTTGTCTTGAGCCGTCTGCTGCCGGTAAGATAGTCGCGCGTAAGAAAATCCATGCGCAGATTGACCGAATAAACCCAGCGATGAATTTGACTGCTGTATTTGCGCCGAACTTCGTCGATTAAATCACTAAGTTCTGTCGGGTTGGTTACTCTGGCGGTCAAGCTGATATCGTATGCGCCGTCAACACGGACGACCCAATTCACCGCAGTCAGTGAGCAAAGATAACGAATGACCATCTCTACGGCTGTTTCGTTTACATTGTAAAACTTAAAGAAGATTTTGTAGTAATAGAATCCAAGTTTGCCGCCATCGATCACCGTCTGAAAATTTTGAATAAGTCCCTGCTCAAGCAGATTCTGGACACGATAGCGCACGGTTTCTTGGGGAATCCCGGTGGATTTCGCCACACGGGCGTAACTTTGACGTGAGTTGCCGTCGAGAGCACGGAGTATCTTCCTATCCTTCTTGTCGATGCGTGCCGCCATCTCTACTGTGCCCATTTTTCTACGGATAACCGAGGATCACCTACAGCATACACCAGTTTCAGCAGGATTTTGACTCTTTTTTTTATAATACCTAATATTCCGACAAAGTTACAGCTAATCATCATATCGGTGGGAAGGATTGCTATGGAGCTGATTGAGAAGAATCAACGCTGCGCAAACTGCGGTGTGCGCTTTCCATTGACCGACCGCGACCTGGCGTTTTATCGCCGGCTCCAGGTTCCCCCTCCCCAGTGGTGCCCGCAATGCCGTGAAATGCGGCGCATGGCCTGGTGCAATGAAAACGTTCTCTATCAGGCGTCCTGCGCCAAGTGTGCGCGAAGCGTTGTTGCTCAATTTCCTGCTTCCGGCCCGCGTACGATTTTCTGCATCGACTGCTGGTGGGGCGATGCGTGGAGCGGTGAGGATTACGCAAAAGCTCCGGATTTCTCACGTTCATTCTTCGAGCAATTTCACGAACTGGAACTTCGTGTGCCCCATGCTTGTGTGGCCACTGATGTCGGCAACGAAAACAGCGAATATACGCATCATGCCGGACAGGAGCGGAACTGTTATTATATCTTTCACGCAACATTCTGCGAGGATTGCTATTACGGGTACGGTGTAAAGAAGGCAAAAGATTGCGTCGACGTGCACAATTGTTTCGAATCGGAGTTTTGCTTTGAATGCGTTGATGTCGACAAGTGTTATGAGCTTGCCTGGTCGCAAGATTGCTTTAACTGTGCAACGTCCTGCTTCTTGCGTGACTGCATCGGCTGTACGGATTGCTATCTCTGCGTCGGCTTGCGCAATAAGTGCTATTGCTGGATGAACGAGCAGTTGACCAAAGAAGAATATCTTGCGCGTCTGCGAAAGATTGACACTGGTTCGCGCAAAACCGTCGTGCGGCTGCAGGCAGAGTTCGCCCGTCTGGAAGCAGCGTACCGGTGGAAAGCCCTTCGGCACACTATGGTAGAGCATTCAAGCGGCGACTATTTAATTAATGCTCGCCATGCCGATCACTGCTTTGATTGCCGCGACGTCGAAGAGTGCAAATATTGCAGTCAGCTCCAGCTTGGGGCGCGTCACTGCTATGACATGTATCAGTTTGGGGTCAATATGGAACTTTGTTATGAAGGGGCGATGGTCGGTACCAACGCCTATAACGTGCACTTTTCCGCGCTGTGTATTTGGCAGGTCTCTGACCTTAATTACTGTATGGAATGTTATACAACGAGCAATTGTCTGCTTTGTTTTGGTCTTAAGCGGAAGAAGTTCTGCATTTTGAATAAAGAGTATACCGAAGCCGAATATCGGCGGCTTAGCGGGCAGATTATCAGAAAGATGGCCGCCGATAAGGAATACGGTGAATTTTTCCCCTTAAAGTACAGTCAGTTCGGCTACAACGAAACAACAGCAATGCGTTGGTTCCCCTTGACGGAGGAGGAAGTCCGGCAAAAGGGCTGGCGGTGGAGCAGTTCGCTGCCAGGAACTTTCCGTAAGGAGACTGTTGACGCAGTCCCGGATTCCATCGGCAGTGTCGGCAACGAGATCCTGAACGAAGTGCTGCGCTGCACCTCCTGCGGCAGGAATTACCGCCTAATTGCCCAAGAACTTGCCTTTTACCGGCGGCATAATGTGCCGCTTCCGGTGCAGTGCTTCGAGTGCCGGCGCACACGACGCATGCTAAGCAGAAACCCGCGCCAGTTGTGGGAAAGCAGCTGCGCGCTGTGCGCAGCACCAATTGTCACTAGTTTCTCTCCTGAAAGCAAGAAGTGTGTAGTCTGCGACAAATGCTATCACGCGCGGATATAGTAAACTGAACGGATTGCGCCATCAACTTAGACCGCCTGAGAAAAGACCGGGGCCGCGTTTTTCCGCGCTTTATCCAAATAAGCGTCAAACGCCGAGGCTGCGTTTCTTGCAAAAAGCCGCCCGAGAGCTGTTAATTCAAGAACGCCGGGCCGCAGGCGAACCAGATTGTCTTCGACCATTGGTTGCAGCGCATCCAGCGCCGAGGCAAATTCATCAGCGAAGCCAATTTGCCAGCGTGACTCGAATTGACGGATATCTATCCGGCCCTGGCAAAGAAGAGCATCGATTATTTCAGCGCGCTGCTGGTCAGTGCCGGTGCGGATCACTCCGCGCTCGACTGCGAATTCCCCGGAGTTCATTGTCCGGCAATAATTATCCAAGTCCTTGCTGTTTTGCACGAGGATACGGGGGAGTATCGAAATACCGCTTGCACCCAATGCGATGAGGCGGCTTCCTTTATGTGTTGTGTAGCCCATGAATGTACGGTTCAGCTTGCCCTCTCTGAGCGCTGCGGCGAGAGAATCGCCGGGCAGGGCAAAATGATCCAGTCCAATATAGTCATATCCGGCGCGGGTGAAACGCTTGAGCGCAGCGCAAAAAAGAGCGATCCGCTCTTTCGGCGAGGGCAGGTGATGCTTTTCCAAAAGCAGCTGCGTCCGTTTAATCCATGTCACGTGCGCGTAACCGTAGAGCGCCACCCGGTTCGGCTGTAAGTCTAGAACCTGGTTAATCGTCGCGTCGAACGCCGAAACATCCTGCAGCGGCAGGCCGTAGATCAGGTCAACATTAATATTGTTCAGTCCCTGTTCGCGCGAGTGAGCGATAATATCCTGCGTTAGCTCGAAAGGCTGCACGCGTCCGATTGCCTCCTGCACGGGACGCGAGAAATCCTGAATACCTAAGCTTAGGCGGTTGAACCCCAATGCCGCAAGCGTTGCGAGATGTTCCCGCGTCAGCGTGCGTGGATCGGCTTCGAACGAAATTTCAGCATTTGGCAAAACACGCCCGAATGCCGAAACAACGGCATCGTGCAGACTGGAGATTTCCGCCGGCGTAAGAAAATTTGGGGTACCCCCGCCCCAATGGATCTGTTCGATTGCGGCTGGGCGGCCCAGCAGTGCTGAGTAAGAGGCGATTTCTCTTTTCACTGCGTCGAGGTAGCGTGTTACATCAGCAGGGTCACGTGAAGCGGTCTTGTTACAGGCGCAAAAGAAGCAGTGATTTTTGCAGAAGGGAATATGGATGTACAGAGAGATTGTATTTTCTGCGTCGCAGGAGAACTCTTGCTGCAGCTCAAATTTCCAGTGATCGACACCAGTTTTATCCGAAAATTCGACAGCAGTTGGGTAGCTTGTATAGCGCGGGACCGCTCCGGCATACTTTTCAGCGAGCGCGGCAATGCGCGCGCCGTCTTCGTAATCCGAGCTGATGGCATTGTTCGGCGTCATAGGCCAGCCATCATAACAGAATGCTTAGCGGATAGCATCTCCCGCTGCCTGCGCGGTTGGGAGCGGCAGGCGAAAAGAAAACTCCGCCCAAGCGCCCGGTTCGGAATATGCTGATACGGTTCCGCCATGCAGCTCAACGGCCAGTTTGCAAAGGAAAAGCCCAAGACCGCTGCCGCGTTTCCCGCGGGATGCCGCGTTTTTGAGACGGACGAATTTCTTGAACAAATTAACTTCCTCTCCAGGCGTAAAACCTTCGCCTTCATTTCGCACCACAGCCAGCAGTTCGTTGTTGGCTGCACTGATGCGCAGTTCCGCTGCGGAGTTTTCGCGTCCATATTTGGCGGCATTGGAGAGGTAGTTTGTCAGGGTGATGCGCAGCAACTCTGCATCGCCGGTTAGGGGTATACTTTTGGGTGCGGCAATATTCAAAGTAATCCCGCGCGATAAGAACAAGGCGCTAGTATGCTCAACGACCGGTTCAACGACGTCTGCGATGAAATCACAGGCGCTCATTTGCGGGGTGAATTCCCCTTGTTCAGCGCGGGAGAGGTCAAGATAATTCTTGACCATGTCCTGGAGCTCTTCGCAGTTGCGCTTGATCCGGCGGAGCACCTGCCGGACTGGTTCCTGGAGTTCGCCAAGGGTCCCGCGTTCGAGAACATCAATAAAGCTTTGCATCGCGGCCAGCGGTGCTTTGAGTTCATGAGTAACAAAGCCGAGAGTGCCCATGTAGTTGTTGTTTGCCCGGACAAGACTGTCGTTTGTTTCGGAGAGAAGTTGGTTCTGCCGGCGAAGCTTTTCATCACGCTCTTTTATCGCTTGATGCATACGCCGGAAAGCTGCGGTGAAGTCGGCAATTTCCGTATAAGTCTTGTGCTCCGGCACGGCGGCATCCAATTGTCCGCAGGCGATCGTTTCCGCCGTATGCCGCAGGACTTCCAGCGGTTGGGATACGCGCTTGACCACTGCGATAGACGCCGCAGCGGCAAACAGTAAAACGACTAACACCGGAATTAGAAAACGTACCAGCAAGTCGGCGCGCAAAGCGGCGTAAGGTGCTTCAAGCAGCCCGACATAAAGCATACCAACTATTTTTTCATTCTTGTCGCGAAGCGGCACATAACTGCTTAAATACCAGGAATCGACAACCCAGGCGCGCGCCTGCCAAGGCCGTCCGTGCTCTAAGACTTCCTTTTCAACTTGCGGAGAAACGCGTGTGCCCACCGCGCGCTCGCCGTTTTCCGTCAGTACGTTCGTTGCGGCGCGTATACCTCGCAGAAAAAAGGTGACCGTTCCGAGGGGTTTGCTGGCGTACAGCTCGGTGCCGAACAAGGTTGCTCTAAGCGCATCAACCAATTCCGAGTTGCCGTTGATGAGCCGCCCGCCGTAGAGCAGTGCAAAAATGCGCCCGCCGGCATCAAAAACAGGCACGGCAAACCACTGTAAAAGAGCTTCTTCAATGGTCCCGGTGTTTTGGCCGGGCGGCAAACGCAGCGCAGCGCTGTTTGCCAAGGCAGCACCGCCTTCGAAGCGAAGGCGAACGGAGGAAAGAAGAACAGTGCCCCAGGTGGGCTTGCCGCGCAGCGCACTTTGCAAGACGGGGTCTTCGCGCACTGGAACTAAAAGAGATAGATCCTGGTATGTTCCAGCGAGCGGTTTGCCCTCGCTTGAACAAAGGTTGAGCACGGCAAAACCGAGTTTATTCTTGAGGTCAAGCAACTGCTGTGCGAGGACCTGTGCCGTGGGAAGTTCCGGGGCAAGGGCGGATGTGAAATGTTCTAGCTGTAGAGCGTCTGCACTGAAACGCTGTTCATAAAGCGATGAGGCAATATCGAGGCTGCGGTTTGCCACCTGTTGTGCGTTCTTGAGTACGCTGTCATTGATACTGCGCACGCCTATGAGAACAATTATTGCGCTGGTGACCAAAGCTAGCGCCAAATGGCCGCCAATCAGAACCTTGCGCAGAGATAAGTTCAGCATTAAGAGGTCTCCATTCTGACCGCGTTATGTTAGCGAAAACACACATAATAATAAATGATTGAATATTCCAGAAGAAACCATGCAAGAGTCTCGCATTATTTTGCTAAAGTTCTGCGGCGATGTGACGACTATCATATTGAGGGCTTAAGGGCTATTCCGGTGCGTTAATGGCGAAACTCATTTGTATTGAGTTTCTAATTAGTGCGCTGGGAAAGCAGTGCAGGGCTAACGCTTGTCAGGGACAGAGAGTCGTATTTGCCTAGGATAAGGCAGCCCTTGAGCGCAATTACTTTCTCCGGCAGTACCCTCTCTTAATTATCCCTATCGAGTTTTGTCTGCGCTGCGTGAACCGTGATTGGGCAAGGATTGCCGTTAATATGGACGTGTCAGGTATTTGATCAAACGGATACCTGAGGAAATGGAGTTTGTCAGGACGGTATCGTATGGACAGCAGTGTGGAGACGCTTGCATCGGTGCTCACTGCTGGGAGAACTTCTCCCGAAGAGGGGGACCCACGGCGTGTTGCAAGTGCAACACTACGTACGGTAAAGGAAGCGCCTCGCAGCGGTGAGGTGGCAGGTTCGAGCAAAGCAGAACGCGCAGCGCAAGTTACGGAAGAGACAGCGGCGCGGCTTGCTGAGAGGCTCGAAAGAATGATGAATGACATCCATGGCACCCAAGTGAAATTCCGGGTGGAGCGGATTGCCAAAGGTGAAGGTTCTTTGAGTTTCGCCGTTGTCGACCGTGAAAGCGGCGAAATAATCCGCGAGTTTCCGCCGGAACAGGTCAAAACGGTGCTGGATGGCATTCAGTCTGGCTACGGCCTGCTCGTAGATGAATCGGCTTAGTGAGCAAATCTTGCCGTTAAGACGGCTATTGTCGCAAGGATTAAGGCCAGCGAATTACTGAGAAACGTCTCTTTGCCGCGCTGGTTTTGGTCTTTTTCCACTTATTTTCCCGAGCCTTAGCGCTTGTACGGCATTCTTGCGTCGTTATTACGCGACGTCATTCCTGAATGGCACTCAGTTTGCAGATGATCCTGCGGGGAGTTTGCGCTCTGTTTATGCGTGGGTGGAAAATTCTATGTCGACAATTAGCTTCTCCGGCTTAGCGTCAGGAATTGATGGTGATGCAATTATCAAAGCCCTGCTTGATGCCCGGCGCACGGCAAGCGTGCCACTCGAAAACAGGCTGGAAAACAACAAGGAAGAAAGTGATGCTCTTGAAGAGTTTAATACTAAGCTGCTGACGCTAAACGACAAGGTAAAGGACTTTCTCACGCTCGCAGGAAACGCGGTAAAAAAATCGGCTTCCAGCAGCAATGATGATGCAGTTCACGCGGTAGCTGGCGCTAATGCACTTAACTCTAGTACGACGCTAGAGGTGCTCAGCCTGGCGCGGACGGCGACGATTTCATTTGCCGATCACTTCAGCGCGTTGGATCAACCGGTTTTTGCAGGTCTTGCTGCGCCTGCCGCGATTTCGCTAACTGTGGGCAGCGGTGCAGCAGCAAAAACACTTGATATCGAGGTCGATGCATCGACAACTTTGGCTCAGCTTGTGCAAAAGATTAATCAAGCCGGCTCCGGACAAGTCTTTGCCTCCGCAATTAACACGCAAACCGGAGCCAGCCCGCAGTATATCCTCGCCCTTAGTGGACTCGCCGCTGGCACTGAAAACGGCAGTCTGAGCGTTAATGTGCCGCCTGAAGTCCAAGCTCTTGGGTTGTTTCAAAATTCAACAGTCAGTCAGGCGCAGGATGCCGTGCTCAATGTTGCCGGGATAGGTCAAGTGCGCAGGCCGGGCAATCAGATTAACGATTTAATTCCCGGCGTTACTCTGGATCTAAAACAGGAATCTACCGGTCCAGTTACCGTGAGCATTTCCAGTGATGCCGAAAAGACGGCGGGTAAAGTTCAAGAGCTGGTTGATGCGGTTAATGACTTGATCCGCTATTCACGGGAGAACAGCATCATCAAACGCGTTGAGGATGAAGACACGGTTACGAATGTATACGGAACGCTTGCGCGAACGCGGGTTGATGATCAAGCGATTGAATCGATCAAAACTGCGCTTGCCGGAGCAATTTCAACCGTAACCGGTTCGGCAGTACGCAGTTTTGCTGATCTCGGTGTAACCACACAGCGGGACGGGACGCTGAGTTTCAATAAGGATGTATTTGTCGGTGCTGTCGCCAACAACTCCGCGGCTGCGGAAGATATTCTGCAACAGTTCTCCGACAAGTTGGGAACGGCCAATGGGGTCATCGCGCAATATACCAAATTTCAAGGAGTTATCGAGCAAGCGCAGGCAGCGAACGACCAGGAAAATGAAAACATCAACGACAAAATAGCGCGTCTCGAGCGTTCCTTGGAGAAGCAAAAAGAAATGCTGACGCAAATGTTTGCCAGGCTGGAATCAACGATCAGTAAAATGAATTCCAGCAGCCAGGCGCTAACCGGCATCCTCGCTGGTTTATCCAACCAGTAATCGATCACTGCCTCCAACCTGCTAGGCCGAAAATAAGCGAATAAATTTTGCCTCGGCGATGGTCCATTGGCTTCTCCCAGAGCGATGCTGCGGTGTGCTGAAGGCGTGACCTTTTTTACCCGGCACAACCCTTTGCCTCCCTTCGCTGTCGCCCGCCCAATGGTCCAGACCAATGGCGACGAATCAATGCGGGCGACGCGCTGCGGTTGGCAAAGGGTTGTGCCGGGTTTTTGATCTTTTCTGAAAGACATGCTGCGGCGCGCCTTCAGCGCACGGCAGCGTCAAACTCTCCACCGCCCATGCGCGACTTCAGCCTTCACCCGCGTGATGCCACAAATCTGCGCGATTCAACGATTTTCGGGGGGAATTCCGCCTGCGGCAGACTTATTCGCTTATTCGAGGTCTAACAGGTCGCTGAAAAACCGATTTTCAGCAACCCGTTAGCATTACTCCGTTAGGGTTATGGATTTGAGCCGATTTTCGCTAAACGGGAATCGTGAGCCCTCGGCCTGAGCCATAGTGCCATAGAGCACAGAGGCGGTACGGCTCGGGCCGAAGGCAGTGGAGTTTACTACTGTAAATGAGCAGCGCAGCGATATTCCGTTTAGCGAAAATCGGCCAAAGATGCAGGCCTAACGGAGTAATGTTAGCATTGGGCGATTTTCATCAGGACATTGCTTAGCTGGAGGGTCATGTTGAGGCTGCGCTGGCGGGTGAGCTTCTCGGCGTCGACTACAGCAAGCAGGGCATCGGCGCAGGGGCCGGGAGAGGCTGAGTGCCTCATATTCTCGCGCAGTTTGGACATGATCGTGTGCCAGCAAACGGAAAGCAGGGCATCATCGCCGGCAATGTGCGTGGCCAGCGCGACTGGATAGGCAAGCTGTTCTTTTTCGGGTCCGGCAGAGAACAGCGGCTCAAGAAGCTTATCTAGCCGGCGAATGTGTCCGAGCAACTCCTGGAGATGCTGAACCAGGGCTTCGGGATCGCGCACTATCGAGGTTTTCGCGTTAATGAATTGCTCGATTCTCAGCGGTTCAAGCGATGAATCTCCATAAGCGGCGAGCGCGTTGAGCAAGGAGGCATCAGCCTGCCCGGGCAGCAAGTATTCAATGATGGTGGTTAGCTGCTTGCGGTTGAGGTGGGTGAAATGAAGAATTTGGCAGCGGGAAACGATTGTTTGCGGCAGGACTTGCGGTGCGTCGGTCGTCAGAATGAGGTAGGTGTCGGGCGGCGGTTCTTCCAATGTCATCAACAGCGCGTTGCTCGCTGCCAGGTTCATCTCATGGGCGTTGTCGATTATCGCCACGGAGCACGTGCCGCAATAAGGTTTAAGCTGAAGTTTAGTGGTGAGTGCGCGAATTGCCTCGACGGGAAGATCGCGTTTCTCCGGCTCCCGCGCGAGAAAATGAAGATCCGGATGATTACCCGATGCAATCAGTGTTTGGGTCTGGTCTGGGCTGCTGCTGGGTGACAAGAGCGCAGCGGCAAAACGCAGGGCAACCGTTCGTTTGCCAATGCCGGATGGTCCCGCAAACATGAGTGCATGAGGCACCGCGCGGCCTTGGAGGAGTGCCGTAAGCTGGCGGCATTGCTCTTCGTGGCCGAAGATGGGGTCAAATACGGTATTGGCGTTCATTTTCTTGCGGATCCTGGGAGATGAAGACGGAGCGCGGCAGCAGCATCTTGCGCAACTTGCACCTGAGACTGGGCGGCATTGATCAGCACAAACTTTGAGCCTTCTTGGCGGGCCAGTTCGAGATAGCCTTCACGGATACGCGTGTGAAAGGCTAGTTCTTCTTCCTCAAAACGGCTCCAGCCATGATCGAGTGCGGCGCACGCTGGGTTAGCAGGCGCAGCCCCCTGGAAATGTTCGTTGTACCGTCCGCGCGCGCGGTACAAACCTTCTTCGGGGCAAAGATCCAATAGCAGGACAACATCCGGTTCCAGTCCGCCGGTGGCAAGCTGATTGAATTGGCGCAGCTGTTCCAGCGGCAGGCCGCGTCCGTATCCCTGGTAAGCAAGCGTTGAGTGCGTAAAGCGGTCAGAAATAACCAATGCGCCGCGGGCAAGCGCAGGGCGGATAATTTCATGAACATGCTGCGCGCGGTCGGCGGCAAACAAAGCAAGCTCCGCTTGAGCTGACAAGCATGTATTCTCCGGGTCAAGAAGCAGGGCGCGGATTGACTTGCCGAGACGCGTTGCACCTGGCTCCCGTGTTACAACGACTTCGGGAAATTCTTGGCCCAGAGCTTCAGCTAGTGTGCGCTGCAGCGAAGACTTGCCTGCGCCTTCAATGCCTTCCAAAGTTACGAAGAGCGGCATTGTTACGCGCCTAAAATAAGGTTTACACCGGTAATGAGCTGTCTGGTTGTAAATGGCTTGGGGATGTAATAATCCACCGCATAGTCTTTGTACCCGGTAATCAAATCCTCCGGCTCGCCCTTAGCCGTCAACATGATCACAGGAATATTCTGCGTTTCGGGACGCTGTTTGAGGTGCACCATGACCTCGTACCCCGACATGCCCGGCATCATGATATCAAGAAGGATAAGTTCCGGTGTGATCGTCTTTAGTTTTTCCAGCGCGGCCATTCCGCTTTCACAGTCTTCAACCTCGAAACCGCTTGAAACAAGAATAGTCTTCACGACAGTCCGGGTGTCGTAGTCATCATCGACAACAAATATTAACTTCTTCTTCTCTGGCATGAGCCACCGCCAAGGATATATCTGCGAGCAATTACCTAGGAAATTGTTTAGGTTCCGGGAAGATAGACGGCGCAGTTCTAAAGCTCCCCGATCACTTTAAACTGCGGCCAGACTATCGGATCTTTGACCACCGGGCAACCAATCAAGTACGAGCCGGCGAACTCCTGATTGCCGATTCGAGCTGTGTTTGACGTTTCCATGCGTAGACGCAGGTGTTCGGGCGGGTTATCACTGTCACACAAAGAGGTGGATGTGTCATCGTCAAGATTGATGCTGCCGTAAGATGAGTGCAGCAGGAGCAGGGAATCTGCTACTTCCGTGAGAATTACGCCCTTAAGCTGCACGTTTCCCAAGGCAATAATTGCTATGGTTGAGCGGCGAATGTTCTTCAGCGCGATGCCTTGGGAAATAACGGCGCTGCCGCGGACGACAAGAGAAACATGTTGGTCTTGCAGATTGCGGATGACTAATTCCGTTTCTGGATGCAGATTGCCGGGGACGAGCACGGAGCCCGTGAGCGGACTAATGATCGTGCAGGTTGCTGCGGATGCGGTCGCCTCGTCCTGGAGCGGTAGGGACGAATCTTCCCAGCGTATGCAGGCAGTGACGGACGGCGCGAGGCGCAGTTCGAGCAGGCCCCAGTCGGGCCGCGGTGCGCCGCTGTAAGGACTGGAGAGCATGCTCAGAAACAAAGTCCTGGTTTGCGCTGGATATTCGCTGGCGGAACCCGCTGCGGCAGCGAGAGTGGGTACAGTGTGTGACCAGAGCAGTTCGGTGCTCACATCTAGTGGCGCAGTATTGCCGTGTATTCTTGCGCTTAAGAATTGGGCAAGCAACGATGCGTTTTGCGCACTGGATTTTTCTATATTGTGTTCAAGGGCAAGTATGCGGTTAAACCGGTGCGCATGGGCAATAAGCGCGATGATCGTCAGCGCAAATATGGCAGAAAGACAAGCAGTCAAGACGGCGGCTGTGCCGCGTTGATCGGCGTGCAAATTCCGTGCAGCTCTGCGTTTGCTTAATATTCGCATCAAAAAAGCAAGTCCACTGTGCTGTGTCCCTCGTGCGCTGCCAGCGGGAGGACAATTTCCAGTATTTCTTTGGCGATTTTACGGCTGCCGCTTAATTGGAAAATGGCGTGGAGAAGACGTTGGTTCGGGGTGGAGTTTTCGTTAAGACGAAACTGCAGCACCCGGCGGTCAACTGGTTGGTTCTCTTGTTTGTCGTGTGCGAGATACCGCAGACCGCCCCTGTGCGCGGCGTAGATGGAATAATTGTTGGTGGTTGGAATAAAGACCAGTGCGCGGTCAAAGATCTTTTGGCTTTGTTCCTCAAAGAGCGGTGTTGTGGGCGATCTGTTTGCCGATTGCCAGTCACCGAACATCGGCGATGCTGGTATGCGGAGTGCTGCGGAAAATGCCGTGCCTCCGGGACAAACTGCGGCGGGGGCTCCTCTACGGCGCAGTTTGCCGTGTACTTCAATAAAGCCGTCGGCGCTTACTGCGGCCCATGAACTGGATGATGTAATTCGTTTTAATTCTGCTGGCGGGGTGTTTCTGGCGGCGCATAAATATAAGCTGTTTGCGCCAGAGCTGCGGCTTGTTTGCAGGATTATTCTCGGATCAAGGTGAAGAAACGAAACGGCGCTGCTGTTTGGGTCTGGCTGGGTTGAGCTTGGTCCGGCATGCACCGGATGGCGCCGTCCGTAAATGTCGCGAATTTCTCCGCCCTGATGTACCCGCAGTGCCGTGAGTGCAAAACGTGAATTGGTTCTCTGCAAGCCGTAGTCGAGGATGCGGCGGAGCTTTTGCTGCTGGGCTGTTGCGGCTTGCTCTTGTGCTATTCTGCGAAACAGCATCAGAGATGGCTTGGCCCAGAGGAGAGCCGAGCAAAGAATTGCTTGTATCAACGCTAAGGCAAACATCAATTCCAGCAACGTGGCCCCGCTAAATGATTGTGCTGGTGTTGTTCGGCGCAATAAGTATTTGTGCATGGTATTTACCGAGAAGGAATCCAGATAAGAACATTCAGCCGTGACCACGATCCCGCGCCGGCTGCGTTTTGCCCGCTGCTTGCCAGCAATTTGCACAGCTGAAAGCGATAGCGGGAGCGCGGGAGCTGAGCAATGTCTTGCGGTGGTCCGCACGAAGCCGATACTCCAGCGTGACGGAGTTTGAGCTGCTCAGGAGTGAAGTGCCTGGTGGTTGGTCCTTGTGACGAGTTTAGGGCTAGCGGCAAGGATCGGCGCACAATAGAGAGCGCAGTCTGGAGTTCATGACGTGTTTTTGCTTTCTGCCACTCGGCTAGACAGTGATGCTGCCAGTTGACAAGCACCAGCGCAAGGTAGCTCAACAGGAAGAGCAGAAGCAACAGCTCAAGCAAGGTATAGGCATGATGTTTGGCCATGACTAATTAGGGAAGGTTAGTGTTCTTCCACAACGTAAGGCTTGAGTAATGACGCATATTTTCCCCGAAGAATGTTCCACGGTAATTGAGCCTGGAGAGGCGGAGCCATCATTCCTGAGAACAAGAGTCGTCGGTGCGTTATTTAGTGAAGCGAATCGGGCATTGATGATCTTCGTGGTTTTAGGGGCTTGAAACAGTTTGATTTGCCGGGATGGATTGCTGGAACCTGTGCTTGGAGCGGTAAGCAGAAATACTGCGTGGGCGGTAGTGTCAAAAAGGATTTGCTTTTCGGTCCCGGTTATCGCGGCGATGTCTGCTTGGTGCGCTATTGTTTCAACAATTTGTTCGCACGCATAGTGCAGTTTGCCGCCGGCCAGCAGCAATTTAAGCCGCACTTGAGCCGAAAGAGCGATAATGCCGATGGCGCCCAGCACGACTATTAGTTCGATTAGTGTGTAGGCGCCTATTGAACTCCTGCATTTTGTCATCATTTGGTTTTGCCTAGGCTGCACGACTCAATCCGTGGGTGGTAAGTGGGCATGGCCCCAGAAACATGATCGCGTTTTGGCCGCGAAGATTGCGTGATCTGAGTGCTCTTTTTATAAAAAGTTTTTCTTGTGTTGCTACGGCTCCTTATGAAAGAGGCTGACACTTTCGGTAAGGGGGGATTTGCTTTTCGGTCCCGGTTATCGCGGCGATGTCTGCACTTTCGGTAAGAGGCACTTTAGCTAAAAGAGGAGGTCCGTCTCGCGCCGTGAGGCTAAGCGGAGCGTCGGCAGTGTCCAAGAGCGCGGTTGATTACGCTCTAGAAAGAGGCGTGGAAATCTCTGCCCGAAAATAAAACGGGCCGGGTCCTTTCGGACCCGGCCCGCTCTGTTGTCACCAAGAGCCTTAAGCTACTTCGTAATAACTACCGTTTCGGCTCTTCTGTTCTTTGACCAAGCGGCTTCGTTGTGGCCTGGGTCTGCCGGCTTCTCTTCCCCGAAGCTTACAGTGCTCATCCGTTCACCGGAGACACCCAAGCTGCGCAGGAACTCGAATGCCGAGTTGGCGCGGCGCTGCCCGAGAGCCATGTTGTACTCATTTGTGCCTCTTTCATCGCAGTGGCCTTCAACAACGACTTTCTTGTCAGCATACTTGGCATCATTCAAAGCCGAAGCATTCTCACGAAGCTTCTGTTTTGATGTATCCGTCAGCTTAGCCGAATCAAATGCATAGTAGACAGTTTGCAGCTTGGTCCGGCCTTCGTCATCAAAGATTGTGCCTTTGGTATCCGCGCCTGCTGCTGCATCTTCGAGGTCCCAACGGTAGGTGGCAAGGAGCAGGGCCGACTGATTAAACTCGCCGCCTTCCTCTGCAACCATCGCCCGGTAATCCCCGCGAAGGGCCCAGTTGTCGTTAAGCTTGTAGCCTACGCCGGCAGTGACGCCCATCAAGGCCTGCCAATAAGCACTAATCTCCTGCCGTTCTCTGCGGTACCATACGGCAGCGGCATTGACTCCTAGATAAGGGTCCCAAGTGCGGTCTGGATCTTGGTCAAGATGATAGAGCAAGTCCAGGCCGAACTTTGTGCTCTGGGAGTCGGCGTTGCGAGCAACCGGTTCATCCTTCTCTGCGAAGAACGGTCCATAGCCAAAGCTCCCTTCCAAAGTCCATGCTGGCGAAAAATCATAGCCTTGACGGAGTTCGTACATCTGGCCCGGGTTATAATCTTCGTCACCTTCGAAGAAGAACGCACCACCTCCAAGCGATGTTGTCCACGGTGATTGTTCCGCGACCGCTGGTGCAGCAAGACAGGCCAGCACGAACATGCCAGCCAACACTGCCCGAAGCCAACCGGCGCGACGCAAATTAACGCCACTATTTCTATGATTAAACATGTTGTATCCTCCTAAACAAAAATCAGTATCTGATAACAAGCAAATTGAAGAGATGGCACTTATTTATACCCTTGTGGGGAGATACTCAACGTATTTTTTCTTATTTAACGTTACTTCCATACGCTGCGCAAACAACCTTGTTCCGTCATCGGTTTAGTCAGTTTACTGAACCTTATGTGTTGCGCTATGGATTCTAGTCATACAAGGTGGCTTTGGGAAGCCTGAATCAACGCGTGTAGTGCGTCAAACTAGAGAGGGGATTAAACGGGCAGAGCGAGTGTCGGATCAAAGCGGCGCCCGGGAAGAGACTGATTATGCTGTGTCCGAACTGCGGAAAGAACGTTGGCGAAACGGCCGGATTGTGTCCGTCGTGCGCCGAGATGCAAACATTCTTTGATGCATCGGGGAGTTCGTTATCGGCAAGTTCGTCGCGTTTGCTTGCTCGTGGTGATCAAGCGTTGAACACGTCGTCAAGCCGCTCACGAGCGATGCGCGCGGCTTCGGCAGAACGTCCGCGCAGTCTTCTTGAATTATTTGTCGTCTTTATCCTGCTTGCTTTGTTGTTAATCATCGTTGTTTTCTTCACTGTTCAGGTTTTTTATCGCGGTCGCGGAGTCGATGATGCCTGGTCGCGGTTGTTCAGCAAGGTGGCTTCCCCCGATGGAGGCGCTGCTCCTGCGGCGCCGCAATATCCGTCGATTTTCCGTGTGCAGATCGCCGGTGTTGTCCATGGGCAGTCTTTTACGCCTGAGCGCGTCACGTATTCAACGGTGCGCAATTCTCTGACTTTCTGGCAGGGCAGGGGTCGGCTGCCTGATTCAGCAGTTGAAATTGTCATTGATCCGGGGAAGAAACTGCAGTCGGGACTGCTCATTGAAGTCAACTCTCGCTCGGATGCAAATGTGCCGCGGGTATATGTCAAGTGGAAGGATCCGCTGAATGAAATTCTCCAATCGCGCATGTTGTCATCGGGCAGCGTCTATACCATGACCCTGCGCATCACCGGGGTCAGTCCGGAGAAAATAAGCGGATTAATTTCGTTTACTGCAATTGAGGTTAACGGAACTAATTTCTCCGGAATGTTCGAGGCATCTTACGACTGAGCCTCGCGGCTGCGCGCCGCGCGCACGTATTCATATACCGCGGGCATCACCGAAATTATGATAATCGCGAGGATGACCAAGCTGAAGTTCTCTTTGACAATGCGCAGTTCGCTGAAGCAGTAGCCGCCGACACAAAACAGCACGACCCATAATACAGCGCCGGTGACATTATAAAGCGCAAACTGCCGGTAAGACATTGTGCCGACCCCGGCCAAAAAAGGAGCGAAAGTTCTGATGATCGGCACGAACCGCGCAATGATAATCGTCTTCCCGCCGTAGCGCTCATAAAACCGCTGTGTGCGCTCCAGGTGCTCCTTCTTGAAGAACCGGGAATTCTCATTGGCAAAGGCCCGGGGCCCGATCATTTTGCCAATATGGTAATTAACGGCATCGCCGATTACGGCGGCGATAATCAGCAGCACAACCAAAATGCGCAGGTCCATTGCACCTTGAGCAGCAAAAGCACCGGCGGCGAATAAGAGCGAGTCACCAGGGAGAAAGGGCGTGACGACAAGCCCGGTCTCGCAAAAGACAATCAGAAAGAGAATGCTGTAGGTCCAGGTGCCGTAAGCTTGAATTATCTCGCCAAGGTGTTTGTCGATATGAAGAAAGATGTCGATGAACTTCAGCACTAATTCCACTTTTTCCCTCCACTTATCCGGATCGCACAGCCCGCAGATTTCTGAAAATCAGGAGAGCCTGTTGCCGGGTCTATTAGAAATGCACATACGCGGCCATCCCCGCGTTTTGCTGTAATCGCATATTCTTTGCCCGGCTCAGCCTGCATGACGATCATGTAAACCGAATCAACGTTGTCTCCCGCGTTGAAATTCGACTCATTAATTGAAAATCTGATTTCATTTCTTCCAGCAAGAACCAGCGCACCCTTGGCCATGCTGGAAACTTTGACTGCATTTACTTCGTGAATTGTTACGCCGTAGCCTCGAACTATGGCCAGTGTGTCCTCTCTCGGGTTTCCGCTGAAAGCATTTGTAAAACCGCAGCCATACGCGAGAATTAGTGCCGTGAGAATTGACGGTAGTATGATGGAAGGAATGAACTTGGCCGCGTCAGGGTGTCTTATGTGCGATGCCTTTGGTCTTTTCTGAAAATCAAACATGATATTCTTCCTGCTGCTGACCCCTTCTAAATCATCCCGTCTGGTAACGGTTATACCAGGCACGCTGCTCAAACTGCTTTTTCTCCCGCTGCGCCCAGTGTTCGGCCGGAACGCCGAGCGGCAGTATAATTCGCACTAGCTTATTCTGTGGAATACCAAGCATTTCACCGATTTTCTTTCCGTTGCTCTTGATGCGAAGCCAGCCGTCGACCCACACGGTGGCGTAGCCCAGAGCGGTAATTGCGAGAAGCATGTTCTCTGCGGCGGCGGCGCAGTCTTCCACCTGAAAGCTATATCCTTCATAGACGGCCTCCGGACGCAAATCGATCAAGCAGGCGATATATGCTTTGGCCTGCCTCATGGCAGTATTTGTCGGGTGCAAAGCGGCAATTTGTGCCACAAGCTCCGCGTCATCTACGATAACAAATTCTGTGGTTTGGGCATTTGTTCCTGAAGGAGCTTGAATCCCCGCCTGGACAATCAGCCGCAAGTCTTCGCGGGGAATGTTTCGGTCCAGATACGGACCGCGGTAGCTGTGGCGCTTGGCTATGACTTCAAAAACTTCCATTGACTTCACATAGAGAGTGCTTCTGCATTGGCTCAAACGCTGCGGTTACCACTGCTCACGATGGACGCGGTTGGCATCGTAACGGTCCTCGGCGCCAAGTTGTTCTGCGGGATAGCCGAGCGAAATTAAGGCAAATGGGGAAATTTCCTGGGGTATCTGCAGAGCTTTGCGCACGGCGCTGCTGCGTTCAGCGATGGGATAAATCGCCAGCCAGACGGCGCCCAATCCCAGCGCATGAGCCGCAAGCAGGATGTTCTCTGCGCAGGCTGAGCAGTCTTGCACCCAAATTTGCATTCCTTGAGCTTTCTCCAGCGCTTCGTCGCCGCATATCAACAGGCCAGCGCCGGCTTCACGAAGCATTTCGCAGTGCTCCATCGCTGAAGCGAGTTTACTTAGAGTTCCCTTCTCTTGAATCAGCACAAAGTGCCATGGGCGCTCGTCAAACGCGGACGGCGCAGCCATGCCGGCTCTAACAATTTCAAGGAGTGTATCTTCGGTGAGCGGCTGTCCAGTATACTTCCTAATACTGCGGCGTGTGCTGATTGCGGTTAGGGCTTCCATGAAGAATTCTTTACTTTGATTACGTTGCGGCATCCTAAGGAATCACGCAAGAAAATGGAAGCACATTCGGCGGGGAAAGCAAAAATTCCTGAGTTTTCAGCTTGGTGTAACGCCTTGCGGTGTTTTGCCGAATCGGCGCTCGAAGTTAGATGACAGATAGTTACCCAGGGGCTATATAGGCAGTCACAAAACTTTTTGGTTAGCTTTGTAAGGATGAGAATATGAGTCGTCAACAAGTCACTTTGGATGGCAATGAGGCTGCAGCCTACGTCGCATTTAAGGTAAGCGAAGTTATTGCCATTTATCCGATTACTCCGTCTTCCCCGATGGGAGAATTTGCTGATGAATGGTCCTCTCAGCGCCAGCCTAATATTTGGGGCACAGTCCCCGATGTGACCGAAATGCAGAGTGAAGGCGGTGCTGCTGCCGCCGTGCACGGCGCGCTCCAGGCGGGATCGCTTTCGACGACATTCACGGCCTCGCAAGGTCTGTTGTTGATGATTCCGAACATGTATAAGATAGCGGGTGAGCTGACGCCGACAGTTTTTCATGTTTCTGCGCGCTCCCTTGCCTGTCAGGGTCTTTCGATTTTTGGCGACCACAGCGATGTCATGGCTTGCCGGCAAATCGGTTTTGCCATGCTCTGTTCTAATTCTGTCCAGGAAGTGATGGATCTGGCGCTCATTTCACACAGTGCCACTCTTGCCTCACGGGTTCCGTTTATCCATTTCTTTGATGGATTTCGCACCTCACATGAGTTAATGAAAATCGAAAAGCTTGCTGAAGAAGATATTCGTCAGATGATCGATGACCAGCTTGTTCTGGCTCATCGCGAGCGTGCGCTGACCCCTGACCAGCCGAAGCTGCGCGGAACCGCGCAGAATCCTGATGTCTATTTTCAGGGGCGCGAGACGGTAAATTCATTTTATCTGAACACGCCCGGCATCGTTCAGGAAGCGATGGATCGTTTTGCCAAACTCACGGGGCGGCAATATCATCTGTTTGATTATGTCGGCCATCCCCAGGCGGAGCGGGTGGTGGTGATGATGGGGTCCGGCACTGAGGCCGCGCACGAGACGGTGGATTACCTGACTGCCCGCGGCAGCGAGAAAGTTGGACTGCTCAAGGTGCGCTTGTACCGCCCGTTTTCAGTTGAGCACTTGATCAACGCCATTCCGGCGTCGGTTAAATCTATCGCCGTGCTTGACCGCACGAAGGAGCCGGGTTGTGCGGGTGAACCGCTCTATCAGGATGTGCTCACGGCGTACATGGAAAGCGCTGCGGCGAACGGTGCTCCGGTGCCGAGGATTATCGGCGGACGTTATGGCCTGTCATCCAAAGAATTCACCTCGGCCATGGCGAAAGCAGTTTTCGATGAATTGAAGAAAGCAGAGCCGAAGAACCACTTTACGGTCGGGATCAACGACGATGTAACGCATACAAGTTTGGACTATGATCCGAATTTCGTCACGGAGGACGAAAAAGGCTTCCGCGGCATTTTTATCGGTCTTGGTGCGGACGGGACGGTCAGCGCCAACAAGAACTCCATCAAAATTATCGGCGAGGAAACGCCAAATCATGCCCAGGGTTTCTTTGTTTATGACTCGAAGAAGTCCGGTTCGATGACCAAATCGCACCTGCGTTTCGGCAGCAGGCAGATTCACTCAACTTACCTGATCGACAGGGCGAACTTTATTGCCTGCCATCAATACACGTTTATCGAGCGTTTCAACGTGCTGGAAAATGCGGACCAGGGAGCGACGTTCTTGTTGAACAGCCCATATGGGCCGGATGAAGTGTGGGACAAGCTGCCCCGCGAAATTCAAGAAGAGATCATTAATAAAAAGATAAAATTTTATGTGATTGACGCTTATCAGGTCGCCAAAGAGACGGACATGGGAGTGCGGATTAATACAATCATGCAGACCTGTTTCTTTGCGATTTGCAATATTCTTGAGCGTGAAGAAGCGTTGGGCAAGATTAAAGCGTCAATCAAAAAGACGTTCGGCAAGCGCGGCGATGAAGTGGTGAAGAAGAACTTCCAGGCGGTAGACCACACGATTGCGCATTTGTTTGAAGTCAAGGTGCCGGATAAAGTAACGAGTACCGCGGCACTGCCGCCCGTGGTATCGCCAGAAGCCCCGGAGTTCGTGCAGAAGGTTACCGCAGAAATAATGGCTGGGCGCGGAGATAAGCTGCCGGTCAGTGCCATGCCCGTCGACGGCACTTTTCCCACAGCGACAACAAAATGGGAGAAGCGCAATATCGCGCTGAATATTCCAGTATGGGATCCGGATACCTGCATCCAGTGCAGCAAGTGTGCTTTTGTTTGTCCGCATGCTGTTATCCGGATTAAGGTATATGATCAAGCTTTGCTTGCCGGTGCACCGCCGACGTTCAAGTCAACAAAACCTAAAGGTACAAATTGGCCGGCAAATTCCGTTTACACGCTGCAAATAGCACCTGAGGACTGCACAGAGTGCGGTCTTTGTGTGGAAGTGTGCCCGGCGAAGAACAAGACGCAAACGGGGCTGAAAGCAATCAACATGGCGCCCCAGCCGCCAATTCGCGAGACGGAGCGGGCTAACTGGGAATTCTTTGAGACTCTTCCCGAGTATGACCGCAAGCAGCTTAACTTGACGATGGTCAAAGATTCTCAGCTTCTGCAGCCGCTTTTTGAGTTTTCGGGCGCTTGTGCCGGGTGCGGCGAAACGCCATATGTGAAGCTGGTTTCTCAGCTCTTTGGTGATCGGATGATCGCGGCAAATGCGACCGGCTGTTCTTCGATTTACGGCGGTAATTTGCCGACGACGCCATATGCACAAAACGTTGATGGCCGCGGTCCAACCTGGTCCAATTCCCTTTTCGAAGATGCCGCGGAATTCGGGATGGGCTTCCGCCTGTCGATTGATAAGAAGGCCGTGCAGGCGGCAGAGTTGGTCCAGCAGCTTCGCGGCAGTCTGCCGGATGGATTGGCCGATCAATTGCTGAGTGCTCAGCAGCGCGATGAAGCGGGAATTCAGGCGCAGCGCGAACGGGTAGCGGTGCTGCGCGGCGCGCTTTCGGGCTGCGCAGATCCGAAGGCCAGACACCTGGAAAGCCTTGCTGATTATCTGGTGCGCAAAAGCGTCTGGATTATCGGTGGAGACGGCTGGGGGTATGACATCGGTTACGGGGGCTTGGATCATGTGCTTGCCTCAGGCCGTGATGTGAATGTGCTCCTGCTTGACACCGAGGTTTATTCCAATAC
>JAKPSH010000050.1 GCA_029555385.1 Pseudomonadota bacterium | reverse complement strand
AATATGCTGAAGCAAAACGCGTGTATGACCAGCTTCTGGGCCTGCTTGACCGCCAAGACTCGCTGCGCGGCGCACTTGAGTTCAATCTCGGTGTGCTTGCCTATCAAACAGGACGTCTGCAAGAGGCCAAGAATACGCTGGAACAGCTTGAGCAGAGCGGAAACAAAACTTTTGAACTCTTCTATAACTTTTCCTTGATTCACTTGGCGCTGCTGGATATGCCGGCCTATCGCGCCTATTATGCAAAAGCAAAAGAGATTGATCGGTCGAAGATAGCGTTGCTGGAAGAGCTTAACCCGGAAACGAAACCGGGGGTGCTGGCGTGCATTCCCGTCCGGTATTTTCATGGGTTGCTTTTTGCGGCGACCGCAATTCAGGGCGAAGAAGTCTATGCCCAGCTTGAGGCGCGCCAGCAAGCAGTTCGTGGCAGCCTGCTGCGTTTCGGCTCAACGGTGACAATGACGGTCTTTGGTTTGCTTCTGCTTCTTTTTGGCATCATACTGCGTTCAGCCGGTCAGCGCCGCGCGGCAGACGCCGCTATGGGTGCGCACCCGTCCCCCTCCATGATTTGGATAAGTCTCCCTGCTGGTCTTTTCATGGCGGGAGCCAGGCCGCTGAGCGGTGCGCTGCTTCTTGCGCTAATGGTGGTGCCGCTGGTGCTGGGTTTGGAATATCCGGTCCGGCTTTATTCAACATTGCCGTTTGATGCTTCTTTTGCCGGACCGAGCATCGTGGCGTCGTTGCTGCTGTTTGTGATTGTTGCCGGGTGGTCGGTATATGAGTATCGCGCAAGTCTTGTGCGGGGGAGGTGTTGATGCCGCTTGAGACTCTAACTGCTGAGACGCTCGGTGCTTTGCTGCGCGATCTTTCGTATAAGCAGCGTAACGGTGTCCTGAATATCGAAGATGAGCATGGTGCCGTGCGCTTGTCGTTTCAGGAAGGAAAAATCGTGGCAGTGCAGCGTCCCGAACAATCCGCAACGGTGGAAATATGCCGCAGGCTGCAGCGGTCAGGACTGCTCCCGGAGAAGGTCGTGCATGCTGTGGCTAACTCGAAAGTCAGTGTTTCACAGCTTGCGCAGCTTTTGACCAGCAAAGGCTATGTGCGGGAGGACCAGTTTTCTTGCGCCAGGCAGGGTTATGAGTTTGACCTGCTGTATTCGCTGGCGGATCTGCGGGTAGGCCGAAGTGAATTTTCTCCTCGGCTCGTGCGGGCAGAGAATGGTTTCGCGCTTTGTGTTTTTCCCGGAATTGTGCTGATTGATCTGCTTGAGTTTGCTGAAGATGAAGAGCGCTTTCAGCTTGTATTCGGCGGGTGGGAGAGTGAAACGGTAGTTATTGAGCAGAAGGAGGATCCAGGAAGCCGCTTGAGCGAGACGGAACAAATGGTTTACCAGCTCGCAGCTTACGGTGCGGCACCGGGCGAAATTCTCGCCAAGAGTCTGCTCAGTGTATATCAAGTACAGCAGGCCTTGTTGGCGCTGCACGACCAAGAACTTATTTCTATACGGCAAATCGGCAGCGAAGATGGGGCAGATATCTTCGGAGCAGATGGAGCGGAACTAGGCGGGAGCGGCTATAAGCACCAGGCGGATGATGCCATAGCATTGCTTAAAGAGATGCATCAGGAGGAGGTGCTTTCCAGCAGTCAGATTCAACTGCCCGTGGAAGCAGCAGATCGGAGCAGCGCGGATGCTGCGGCGAGCGGTGAGAAGCTGCCAGAGCCGGGAGCAACTGGAAGTGTTGAGCCAGCCGCAGGGGCAGGTGCTAGCTGCCGTGAGGCGAGAGAGACAGCGGATAGTGGCCAAGGTCAGCATTTGGAACGAGCGTCCGGGATAGGTGCGGTGTCTGCTCAGAACGTGACGCAATCTTTCATGCGTGGTTGGTTTGAACATGCCTTTGCTCCGCATGATCCGGCGGTATCGCCAGTTGAGCCCGGAGTGGTTATCAGTACGCTTGCCTTTCTCATGACTTGCGCACTGATCGTGCCGCAGCTCTTTGAAGCGGTTTTTCATGCCATCAACGATTTGACTTCCAGAATGTAGGTTATTCATGCTACACTAAATTACAGTTTGATTTGGTGTGGTATGGAAAGCGATCCAGCGGATGATGTTTCTGATTTAGTGTGTGATGCTAGTGGAGGATGCTGCCTTGACGAAGAGCAGGGATCCGTTCAGGAAGACGCCCTAATTTTCCTGGAACCTAGAGGCCCGACACCGATTGCAAAACGGGTTAAGAGGCTTTGTGCCGCAGTAAACTCTGTAATTGAGAGGCGTGAGCACTTGCCCCAACCACTGTTTTGGTCGCTTTTTCGTCTAGAAATCCGGGAGGTCCGCCGGGCGAGAGCTCGTAAGAGGATGCTGCAGAAGATTCTATACGATCCCGAATAAGATAATTCTTCAATACTGCGGAAAGTTATGCAAATTGGCCCAGTTCGTGTGGCTCCTGCTCTAGTCTTGGCGCCGATGTCTGGTGTCACGGGCAGTGCTTTTCGCCGCCTAATTAAGCGGGAAAATCCCGGATGCGTTGGTTTGGTGGTCAGTGAGTTTATAAGTGTCGAAGCGCTGAGCCGTAATAATCGCCGCAGTCTCGAGATGTGCCGTTTTAGTGATGAGGAAAAGCCGATTGCGATCCAGATTTTTGGTTACGACATTGACCGGATGGTAACCGGGGCGCGTTTAGCCGAGGAAAGTGGTGCGGACATTGTTGATATTAATTGCGGCTGTCCAGTGCCTAAAGTTGTAAAGCGGGGCGGAGGGTGTGAACTGATGCGACAGAGCGCGCATTTGGCGCGGATGTTGACCGCTGTTCGGCGGTCTCTTACTGTGCCGCTTACGGTCAAGATCCGGGCTGGGTGGGATGATGGAACACGCAATGCTGCGGAGATCGCGCGGATTGCCGAGGAATGCGGAGTCTCCATGATCGCCATCCATGGACGTACCTGCAAGCAGGCGTATAAGGGAACTGTTGATTGGGATATAGTGCGCTCGGTGGTGGAGAGTGTTAAAGTACCCGTAGTCCCGAGCGGTGATATTTGCAGTCCTGAGTCGGCTTTTCTTGCAAGACAGGCGGGGGCTGCCGCTTTGATGATTGGGCGCGGTGCTTTGTTGAATCCATGGATTTTCAGTGAAATTGAGTTATCGGGCGAAAAACGGCAGGCGCGTAAGCGCACTGAGGTGGATGTGGCGGATGTGATAGAGAAATACCTGGTTCTGTTGAGAGAAGAGCTGCCGGATAAAGCGGTAATCGGCAGGTTAAAGCAATTCATTTGTCAGGTAACGAAAGGATTGCGTGGCGGTGCGGCTGTGCGGCGTGATCTTTGCACCACTCCTGGCTTGCCGGATTTTATGGAACAGCTTGCCCGATGGTCGGATACGGTGCGCAGCCGGACCAAGATGGGGCCGGAATCGCTTTTATGGGCGGGAGGATCGGTGGATGCTTAAAGTTGCAGATGCAGGCAAAGCCTTTGGTGTCCAGGAAGTTCTGCATGGGATCTCGTTTGTACTTCGCGATGGAGAAATCGTAGGGCTCGTTGGCCCCAGCGGGGCGGGCAAGAGCGTGCTGCTGAAACTATTGGGCCGGGTGATTCGTCCGGACCAAGGGAGCATTCAGAGTCTCGATGCCCGTGGCAATGTGCGCCCGTGCGAAGTGGGTTTCTTATTTCAGGAAGGAGCGTTATTTGATTCCATGTCGGTTATTGAAAACGCCGCATTTCCGTTGTTGTCTGCTGCTGCGAAGCGCACTTCATATGACGAGGCGATGGAGCGGGCCTTTGATATATTGAAGGAAGTAGGGCTTGCCGAGGCCTATCGCAAAATGCCGGGTCAGCTCAGTGGAGGCATGAGGCGACGGGCGGCGCTTGCGCGTGCGCTTGTGCACCATCCGGATTTGGTGCTTCTTGATGATCCGACCGGCGGACTAGATCCCGTCGCGGCCAGCGTGATCATGAACTTAATTCGCACCCTGCACGAGCATTACCAGCCGACCATCGTGATGGTCAGTCATGACATCCGACGCCTTATGCCAGCGGTGCGGCGTGTCCTTGCGTTGTTTGCTGGCCGTTTAGTTTGTGATCAAAGTACCGAAAGTCTTGCATGTGCTGGGTCATCGCAGGTCGTTCGTTTTCTATCAACGCGTTATGATTTTTCGCAGACATAAGAATGACCGCTAGAACCGGCAGGTTGAATTGCATTAGTTAGGTAATGGTACGAGACCGCAAACATATTCAGGAATCCCGGAAGGAGCTGCTTTCAGGTATCGGCATCCCGGAGCCAGCACCATTTCGCGCAGATCGTTTTCAGCTTCAGGCCGTTGAGTCTTTGCTGCGCGGCGATGATACCCTGGTTATTGCGCCCACAGGCACAGGAAAGACTTATATCGCGGTGGAGGCTATTCGGCATATTGCGGCACAAGGAAAGCGGGCGATTTATACTGCTCCGCTTAAAGCGTTGTCTAATACGAAATATACAGAGTTTAAAAAGCTGTTTGAACCACAGTTCCGTGTTGGCTTGCTCACCGGAGACCGGAAGATTGAGACTGATGCTGATGTTGTTGTGGCGACAACCGAGATATATCGCAATGATTTATACAGTTATTGCGATAGTTATTCGCTGGTGGTGCTCGATGAGCTGCATTATTTGGCGGATATTCAGCGCGGGCCGGTGTGGGAGGAAAGCATCATTCTGTCTCCGAAGTCTGTAACGCTGCTGATGCTGTCCGCTTCGATTTCCAACCCACACGAGATAGCAGACTGGATCTCGACAATTCGCGGCAAGTCCGTTTCTGTCATCCTGGAAGACCGGCGGCCGGTGCCGCTGCGTTTGGGGTTTCTTCATCCGGAGCTGGGACTGCTGCCGCTGGAAGAAGAAAAAGGCAAGGTTTTTCCGGAGGTCCATCAGTTCTATAGCGAGGGAGGTTTGGAGAGAAATGGCTTTTCGCGGCGTGGCGGGGGCTCCCGGCGGCGCGGACGCTCGCGTCAGAGGTGGAGAAGGTAAAAGAGGGCGGCGATGCGCGCATTAATGAATATCGCGGAGATTGTTGGTGAATTGGATCGGCATCATCTGCTTCCTGCTATTGTCTTTCGCAGTTCAAGAAATCAGTGTGACCTTGATGCTGAACGTGCTTGTCACAACAAACAGCTCGCGTTGCCTCCACTAAAGCAGCGCGAGCTGCATCAGAAAATTAAGGAAATTATCCGTACTTTTGATGTTGACCCCGAGATCATTACCACCCATCCGCAGTATAAAGCTTTGGTCACCACAGGCATCGGAGCGCACCATGCGGGTCAGCTTTTAATGTGGCGCTTGATGCTCGAGGAATTGATGGCGGCGGGACAGTTGAGGGCGCTTATTGCCACGGGAACGGTTGCGGCAGGGGTTGATTTTCCTGCGCGCACGGTGGTAATCACGGCGCACGGGCGGCGGGGAGCTACCGGCTACAAAGCACTCACTGCCGCTGATTTTCAGCAAATGTCTGGGCGCGCGGGCCGGCGGGGCCGGGATACTGTGGGCTTCTGCGTGGCGGTGCCGTCAGCTTTTTGTGATGCTCGTAAACTGCTGGAAGTATCGCAGCAGCCCGCTGAGCCTCTGGTTTCCGCTTATTTTCCGAGTCCGAGCACAGTGCTTAACTTGCTTCGCTACCGGACCGTGGATGGCTTGTCTTATGCTGTCGAGCGAAGTCTTGCGGGCTTCATTGATAACAAAGAAGCAGACAAACTCTTGCTGCAGGCTGAAGAAACGCAGCAGCAGTTGGCGCCAGACATTAGGACCCTTGTGGCGGTCGATACCGAGGAGGATGGCGCAATAGCGCAAGCGGGTATTATTCGTCCGGTAACCAAGAACGAAAAGAAAGCCCTGAAAAAAGTGCGCCGGTTAAGACGCGAGGCCGCGTCGCTTCAACAGCGGCAGATTCAACTCTTGGAGTCTGCGCTGCAAGGCCTGCGCCGGCTGGGATATCTGGAGGGCGTAAACTTATCAGAGAAAGGAATTTGGGCTTCAAATCTATGCACCAGCCTCGTGATTGAACTTGCCGAGATTATCGAGGGTGGCCTGCTTATCGGCGCCTCGCCAACGGTCCTGGCGGCAGTGATCGCATCAATCTCGGGAGATAAGCATAGACAATATCTATCGTCCAAGCAGTCGCCGCTTTCGAAGGAACAAGCCGTTCGGCTGCGGGAGATTCTCCAGTGTATCCGCGCCGAACCTATGCCCGGCATTATTGAGGACTTAGCAGTGCTCCCCGACGCTGCGTTTACAGTAGTTACTTGGATGTATGCCGAAGATTGGCAGTATTTTCGCGGTCTCCTGACATTAAGCGGCGTCGCGGAAGGGGACGCGGCGCGGCTAATCACTCAGACCGCGGAGCACCTCAACCAGATTTCGCGTCTTGCCCGCTCACATAAAGACCTGGCCGACCTTGCTGAAGAGACCAAACTTCAGCTTCTGCGGCCCCCGCTAAGCGAAGTCATCAATCTGGAGACGATTTAGCCGTAATATCTCACAGCCCAAGGCTGTGGGATGTTACGGCTAGCGCAACGCCCGGACGGCGTTGTCGAATTTCGAGCGCAGCGAAGAAATTCGCTGCGACACTCTGTCGGGGCACGTGGGGCCCCCAACACAGTTTGGAGCAGCGTGAAAAGGCCCAAGTATGGGCCTTTTCACGCCACTTACCTAGCCGCGATATCGCCTTGTGAGATATCGCGGCTAGCTGCCTCCATTGTCCAAGGCTGATCGTGTAGTGGCACGGCATGTTCGATTCTGTACTCGTTACGTACTCGGCGGCAAACCGCGCAGACGTTTTTTGATTTGTCTGTACTGTTGTACATCCATGACAACACGCAAATCCGCGAATGAATAATCATTCTGCGGATATTTCTGGATTTTTAGTGTCTGTACGTTAGTTTCAGTGCGTAAGGTTGGTTATCTTTAGTTGGCTGTAACTGTTTGGGCGTAGCGTTCCATAACATATTCAGAGTGATGTAATTTAGCGAAAGCGCTCGGAATATGCAGCAGTTGGTGAGGATTGGTAGTTTTTGGGGCGTAAAACAGCTAAGGACTCGTGAGGAAAAGGCATGGCTAACTATCTCGATAATACGGCGAGCAGCTATTCAGTTGATTCATCCGCTTTGTTTGAACCGGATGTTGTGCTTCCGAGTCAATTCCTGATTCCGGATGAAACTGGTATCGAGGGCGGCGAGCGCAAGTTAATGGCTGCTATTTTGTCGGATGGCATTGAAGCCTATATCGCACAGAATATTTCGGGGATAGCGAATTCCCGGCGCATCAGGGTGGATGCCAGCGAGTGGGTGGAGACAAAGGATTATTCATACGTTTTTAGCTTCGACAATGTATGTGAGTGCCTGGGTATTGATCCGGAATACTTGCGGATGGGTCTGATGCGATATGTCCGTGCGGTGAGTGAAAAGAGCACAAATGACACCGGCAGCCAGTCGGCATGGAAGAAGATTAGAAGGCCGCGCAAGCACTGAGCATAGACTAGAAAAGCGCCCTGTTATCTGGTTTTTTCGGCGAACTGGAAAACATGGGCGCTTTTTTTCACCTCCAATGTGGTTACGAAGCTCCATTAACCATGGAGTCGGTCGCCAAAGAACGGACTTTATAGAAAGTTTATTGCGGTTTCGGCTGGATACAAGTTCAGCGCAGTGGTTCGGCGTTGACCTTTTCCACCGTAATAGTCTGGATATCGGCGACCGTACGTCCCGCAATTCTCAAGCGTTGTTGGTTGATCTCTCGTGAAAAGAAGTCGAGAGCTTCAGCCGACGTGACCAGCAATGTTAAGTGTGTGCCATCGAGCCGGACATCGACTACCATTTCTGTTTGTTTGAGCAAAGCATATTGCAGTTTGTCTTCCAGGACGGCCAGAATAGCTTTCCACGTTTTCTGGGCTGGACTTTCTTGCATTGGCGCGGGCTCTATAGTCTATACTGGGTCTAGGGTGCTACTTTAGTGCCTATTCGTCAACTGATAAGTTTGCTGCCGTGTCCGGGGGCTATGTGAGAATCGTTGCGCTTGATACTCATGTTGCAGATTTCGATGGCCTAAAATGGGACGGCAGCGCTTAGCTTGGGGAGTTCTGTAAATATGATCGTACCTTGCTGGCGGAAGTTGCTGTGCGGGCATCGGCCGCAGAAGTTTTGATTGTCAATAAGACTATCATTGATCGTCCTTGCATG
>JAKPSH010000047.1 GCA_029555385.1 Pseudomonadota bacterium | reverse complement strand
CGAAACGGCGGCAACATCAAAATCCGGTCTCAGCATCTCGGCCAGTCCGGAAAAGACATTACTGTGCATGCTCCAACCCGCAACACAAAGCAGTCTTTCCACCAATCAACCTCCGATGCCCAGTTTAGCAGCTTCAGCGATGACCACCGCAGCCGCCCGGTGCAGATCATCTAAAGAGTGGGCCAGCGTCACGGAGAACCTAAGCCGTGCAGTACCTTTCGGCACCGTCGGGGGCCGGATAGCCTGCGCGACAATACCTTGCGCAGCCAAATGAGCAGAAAGGCGCACGGCAGCATCGCTGTCTTTGGTCATCACCGGCACAATTTGACTTATGGAACCCATAGTGTTTAAGCCGCCGAGCTGCAGCATCTCGCGAAATCCCTGCGCACGCCGGCGCAGTTCTGCGCCCAAAGACTCGTCCTGCTGCATCTTGCGCAGCGCCGCATGCGCTGGCTGCACCACCCCTGGCGGCAGAGCCGTGTTATAAATAAACGGCCGGGATCTATTGACGATCAACTCTTTTACAAGATGCGAACACACGACGAAACCACCACAGCTTCCTAACGCCTTGCTCAGCGTACCGGTGCAGCAAGGCACCCGATGCTGGAGCGCAAGTTCATCCACTAACCCGGCGCCGCCCCTGCCAAAGACGCCAATCGCGTGGGCCTCATCTACAAGCAGGGAAGCATCAAAACGCTCGACTAGTTCACAAATATCAGCAAGCGGTGCGGCATCGCCGTCCATACTGTAAATAGACTCAACCACACAAAGAAACTTCATTCTTGGGCGTCTGGCTGCCGACGCCTTCTGGAGAAGCTGCTCAAGATGATCCGGTGAGTTGTGCTGAAACCGGAAATGCCGGCTCCGGCTCAGTGTAATACCATCAATCAAACTGGCATGGACCAACCGATCGGAAAACACCGCATCGTCCCGGTTGACCAGCACCGGGACAACTCCGATATTAGCCAAATACCCAGCCCCGAAGAGCAGGCAAGCGGCATACCCCTTAAACAAAGCCAAATCGTGTTCTAGCGCCGTATGGCACGGCAGTGTGCCGGAAACAAGGCGAGATGCGCCGCTTCCGGCGGACAGCACTCCCTGCATCGCTGCTAAAACATCAGGGGCTCTGCTTAGATTAAGATAATCATTGGAAGAAAAATCAAGCACCCCAGCGCTCCCTGGCGACTGCATCAGGCCGATGTTCGGCTTTAAAGTACGCTCAAGCCCATCGGCTCGCAGCGTCAACAATATGTCTTCTATCCACTGTTCCGAACTCATCGAACGTCGCTCACCTCAAAACAAAATTCCCGACTAGGAATAGCCGGATTGCGCCGGCAATGTCAATTTGCCGTTATGCTCTGAAGCAATTTTTTGCTAAGCCTGACGTATGTCGAACGATCCTGGTCACACTTTAACTGAGCCAAAATGTGCTCGTCTGGAAAAATCTCAGTTGTCGATGCGGGAAGGACAATCCCGTGAAGCGGCACTCGGCGGTTTGAAAGACGCTGCAAAAGCGGCTTTCCTTTCTGTCGCACCAGGGCTGCAATTAGTCGAACAGCGGATTAAGCAGCGCATTGCCGCCGACGAATCTCCTTTTGCCGCTATCGCCTCCTATCTCTTGAACCTTGGCGGAAAACGTATTCGACCGGCGATCGTGCTTCTTTCAGCGCGTCTTTTTGGCCAAGACGAGCCATCCGCCGAAGTTGTTGACGCGGCAGCCGGCATTGAGCTCGTGCACATGGCTACGCTGTTGCACGATGATATTATTGACGAGTCGCCTTTGCGGCGGAACAACCCTTCCGTTTACGCCAAGTTCGGCTTAACCCCGACACTGCTTGCCGGCGATTTCTTGTGGGCCCGGGCTTACGGACTTTGTGCTCATTTGGACTCATTTATCGTCAGCGAAACGGAACAGGCCTGTGTCGCACTTTCTTGCGGTGAGCTGATTGAAGGAAAACTGTCCCTGGAAAGACCGGTCAGTGTCGAGCAATATCTGGATATCGCGGAAAAGAAAACAGCCGTGCTTTTTGCTTTAGCGGCCCTGGCCGGAGCCCATCTTGCCGGCGCACACCGTGAGGATGTCGAAGCAATGAGGCGATTTGGCCTCCAAAGCGGGATTGCGTTTCAAATTGCGGACGATATCCTGGATATTACCGCTGACGAAGATCTGCTCGGCAAACCGCCGGGAACTGATTTACGGCAAAAAACTCCGTCACTGATTAACGTATTGTGGCTCTTAAGCGGTGATGCCCGAGCTAAAGAATTCTTCGCTCAGCCGAACCCGGCGCTCGATTCCTGCCACAACGCCCGGAAGCATCTACAGCAGTCTAATGTTTTGCTTGAATGCCGCTCGATGGCAAAGGAATACGCCTCGCAAGCAAGATCAGCTTTGCAGAACTTATGCCGCACTGATGTCGCCCGCGCAAACAGCGCGAATCTCCTGGCGATGGTAGAGTATATCATTGAGCGCAGCCTCTAACAGCGGAAGGGTGTAATGGCGCAGCAAGTGCAAACAGGATTGGAAAGATTCCTAGCAGAGATGCCGTCCAGTTGCCGCGGTGCAAGAGCCGGCCTGCTGGCCAATCAGGCCGCGGTAGATTCGTGTTTGCGGCATGCAGCCAGCCTGCTGCATGCTCGTTCTGATTTAAAATTAGTCCGTCTTTTTGCACCGGAGCATGGGTTTCGTGGTGAAAAGCAGGATATGGAGCAAGTCACCAACAGCATCGATGCAGATACGGGACTCCCATTATTCAGCCTTTACGGCAGCAGCAAAGAAAGCCTTGTCCCCGCGGCTGAGCTGTTTCGTGATTTAGACATTTTGCTAGTTGATTTGCCGGATATCGGCACGAGGTACTACACTTTCGCGCAGTCTCTCGCCTACTGCATGCAGACAGCAGCAATTACAGGCACAAAAGTTGTTGTCCTTGATCGACCGAACCCGGTAAACGGCGTTGATTTCGAAGGCGCAAGATTGTCTGTCTCCTGCCGCTCCTTTTGCGGGTATGCTCCGGTGGCTAATCGGCATGGATTGACGCTTGGTGAGCTGGCGTTGGCCGCAAATCGCGGCTTCGGCGAAGGGGACTGGCGCATCCCGCCCGCCAAATGCGATCTTGAAATTCAGCAGGTCAGAAATTGGCATCGCGAGGATTTCTTTGACCAAACCGGCCTGCCCTGGGTGCTTCCGTCACCGAATATGCCTGCTCTGGACACAGCTCTCGTCTATCCTGGCGCGTGTCTATTTGAGGCGACTGCTGTTTCCGAAGGCCGCGGCACTACGCGTCCTTTCGAACTGCTGGGCGCACCATATATCGACGGCCGCTTATGGGCAGCAGAGACGCAAAAGCTAAATCTCGGGCTGAACGGCGTCATGCTTCGACCGACATCTTTTATCCCGAAATTCAACAAATGGGCCGGCAGCGTCTGCGGAGGGCTGCAAATTCATGTCACCGGGCGCCGCCTTTTACAGCCTTTCCGACTGGGCATCGCCCTGCTTTACACACTGGCTCAGTTGTACCCGGACCAGTTCTCCCTGCGGGCTCACGCCTACGAATTCGTCGACCAAGTCCCGGCGCTCGATCTGCTCTACGGCAGCAGCACTTTGCGAAGCGTTCTCGAGGGGAACAGCAATCTTGACGCCGTCCTGGAGGAATTGGCAATGTTTGAAAAATGGTACGCTGGCGCACGGCGGGATATTTTAATTTACTGAACGGATCCGCGCTGGGTTGCATAAAAAAGGGACGGCCAAGCCGTCCCGTAAAAATCGGCAGATTTTTTTCGCGCTATACGGGCGAACACTAGGAAAGCAACGCAAGAGCAAGTGCCGGCTGTTGGTTTGCCTGCGCCAGCACAGCAGCTCCGGCCTGCTGCAAAATATTCAACCGCGTCAAATTCGCCGCCTCCTCCGCAACATCCACATCTCGTATCTGGCTTTCCGCAGACGTAAAATTCTCACGGGCCACCGAGAGGTTGGTGATTGCCACCGAAAGCCGGCTCTCTACTGCTCCTAACGTTCCCCTGCTTGTTGTCAGCGAACCAATCGCCGCTTTCACCGCATCGAGTGCGGACAAAGCGGCAGCCTGCTCCGCCACTGTTCCACCTGCTGCAACAAGCGAATACGAAAGCTGCGCCGTTCCTGCCGCGGCAAGTCCGATGGACTCTAAGGTCCCGGAAATTCCCGCAAATGAGATTTGCGAGTTCACGCTCGAATCAAATCCCACCTGGAGCGACACTGCTTGACTTCCAGAAAGCAACGGCAGCTTGTTAAACTCCGTGGTCTCGGCAATACGCTGCACCTCAGAACCAAGCTCAAGAAACTCTTGATTCAAAGCGGATCGCTGAACAGACCCCAACGTCCCATTTGCTGCTTGCTCGGCCAGTTCCGCCATGCGCTCAAGCACTGCGCCCATTTGAATCAGACCACCGTCAGCAATACTGATCAACGAAATGCCGTCATTCGCATTTCTTATGGCAACGGAGGCGATTTTAGCATCGGCCCGTAGCGCATCACCTATTGCCAGACCCGCAGCGTCATCCCGCGCGCGCACTATGCGCAGACCCGACGACAGCCTTTCGTAAGACTGCCGCAGCGCTAAGGTCGAGTTGCTTAACTGTCGCTGTGCATTAACAGCAGCTATATTCGTGTTAATAGTAAGAGCCATAATCGATCCTCCGTGAACCGCATCATCCTAAAATCATCCTATCCCTGATACTTCCACCGGGCTCTGTACGTGCCGCCCATTCACACAAATGCTTTGCGATAATGGCATGCACTTACACTTCTGAGCTGCCTCATTTGCACTCAGCGTGCCAAGCAATCAGAAGCACTGCGTGGGCTGGATAACTGTAGACGATTTCAGGCTTTTCAGGAGACTCGTTGGCCTTGATCCACACAACCGGTGAGTTTGCGTCACCGGCAATCATTGCCTGGCGGCAGTTCGTTTTTTGCATTGAGCTGAAGTCTCGCCTAGGCTGATGATTCGAGCTGAGCTGAAGTTGTCAAAAGGCCCGCGCAGTAATAAGCTCGGAATATTCAATTTAGTTCGCGGAGCATCAGATTAGTGACTTCCTCATCTTTCTCCTTATTTCTTGCCGTTATTGCGCTAGGCGTGTCTTGTGTGGTGCTGACTTTTTTCCTTCTTCGTCTGCGTGGTTTGTTTGCGTTATCAGTTCGGGAACAATCGCGTCTGCAGCAGGAGTTGACCAGCCTGCAACATACGTTGTTCCCGCTTGCTGATGAGCTAAAAAACGAACGGGCGCAACGATCGTCTGTCGAGCATCGACTGACTAGTCAGCGGGAGCTATTGAACTGGCTGCTCGAAAACGCAAGCAGCGCAATTTTGGCCGTTGAGCAGTCAGGACGAATAATTTTATTTAATAAGGGCGCAGAGGATATTTTCTGTCATGGCCGCAGTGAAATGGATGGCTTGCTTTTTGATGCACTGCTTGCCAGGACAAACTCCGAGAATCAGGAATCATCCATAACTAATACCCAGCAGTTACTGGCTCACGGCGCAGACAAGCCGTTTCGCACTGAACTGTTGATGCAAAGAAGCAACGGCGAGATATTCCCGGCAGAAGCCTCAGTGACACCAGGCTCTATCCATGGCCAAAAGATCTTCTCCTTGATTATTCACGATATCAAAGAGCGAAAAGCATTTGACGCTCAGCTTCAGCAGTCTTTGCGGGAAAAAGACGTTTTAATTCGCGAGATACATCACCGCGTGAAGAACAACCTCCAGATTATCTATAGTCTGCTCAATCTCCAGTCCCGCAACACAACGGATGATGCGGCGATTACCGTATTGAAACAGAGCCAGAATCGCATAAAATCCATCGCGTTGATCTACGAGACTCTTTATCAGTCCACACAACTTGAACGGATAGATTTCCACGCTTACGCGCAGAGCTTGTTGAATAATCTCTCGCGTGCTTGGCAAACCACCCACGTTTTGACCGTTGAAAATCATCAGCCGCCGATATCTCTCAGCCTTGACAGCAGCGTGCCCTGTGGGCTGATAATAAACGAACTGGTGAGCAACAGTCTTCAGCATGCGTTTTCCAGTGAAGAAAGTGGTGAAGTGGCCGTAAGACTCGCAAAAAGCGAAGATGAAGTGCTGGTTCTTACGGTTCGTGATACGGGAAAAGGATTTCCGGAGGCGTTCAACTTAGAGTCTCTGCGCACTTTAGGGCTGCGTTTGGTAACAAACTTGACCAAACAGCTTGGAGGGACTCTGGAATTCGGCAGTGACGGTGGTGCGCTAGTTTCGGTAAGATTCAAGGAGGCGTGATGGCAAAAGCAAGAATCTTGATCGTTGAGGATGAGGCAATCGTCGCCGCTGATATCGAGGATAGTCTCAGAAAACTGAACTACGAGGTGTGCGGCACCGCTGTATCGGGCAAGGCGGCGCTGGAGCAAACACAGCAGCTTCGCCCCGATCTCATATTAATGGACATTAAGCTGAAGGGTTCGATGGACGGCATTGATGCCGCCGCAGCCATTCGGGGTAAAATTGATGTCCCCATCGTTTATCTGACGGCGCACGCAGATGACGGCACGTTGAATCGGGCTAAAGCAACGCAGCCTGCGGGATATCTCTTGAAGCCATTTGCGGAAACCGAATTGCGGATTGCTTTGGAGCTTGCACTGCATCGCTTTCGCGTCATGGAAAGTGCAGCGGCACCGGCCGCCGGGCGCAAAGCCCCCGAACCAGGCATTACGGATGTCCCGGCAGCCCCATTGCCGGCAGCAGAACTTGCGGGCAGCGACGATACGGGCAGCGCCAGCAAGGTCGATTACCTTAAGAAGATTAACCCATTTTCGCGGCTGCCTGAGGCAAGCATTCAAGTGCTTGCTGCCGAATGTCAGTTCCGCCGCTACGCATCAGGCATCGCTCTGATTTATGAAAACGACCGTTCGGAACAAGGCTTTCTTATGTGCAGCGGGCGGGTTGCCATGCTTAAAACATCAGCCAGCGGCAGACAGCTAATTGTTGAGCTTCTTGCTCCTGGAGATCTTTTTGGGTTAACGATCTGCATCGACGAACAACAGTTTCCCCTCACTGCCCGGGCACAGGTTGCTTCAGAAGTATTATGGATTCCCCGTGCCGTGCTGCGCCGGGTTTTGGAAACTCATGCAGAACTTTATCGTGACTTCATTTCACTGATCGCCGAGCGCCTGCGCCGTTCTTACGGACTCTCACGAGCACTCGCGCATGATCGCGTGGATATAAGAATTGCTTCGGCGCTTACCGCACTTGTTCCAAATTTTGGCGCCTTCGAGCTCCAAAAAGGGACCCATCGTATCCCGATCACGCGCCAGGAACTTGCCGATTTAACCGGGACATCGGTAGAGACGGCTATTCGCATCACCAAAAACATGGAAAGGCAGAATCTTCTCGACCTCTCCGAAACCGGCGCAGTGCGAATTACGGACTTCGAAAGGCTGGCTGAGATTGCCTCCGAATAAATACCGCTCCTACCTTGCGGGCATTAAGCGTAGTAGTTACAGTAACTTAACCGTTCGAAGAATATTTTCGTTTTATGATCGGAGTCATAACTCCGTGGGCGCTAAATTGGTAGAGTGCCAATTCAGGAGCCGAGATACCTGGGAGCTACTTCTCTGACGTTCCATTGCTGAGTGTTCTCCTGTCCTCTTGTAAAGCCCAGGTGTCTCGGCATTTTTGTGTACTGTTCGCTCGCGTTTCATGTTATTTCGCTTCCATCGCGTCGACTGCTCCATAAACGATCAATATCCGAGGAACCGATGGATATTAGCGCAAAGAAGCTGCTGCTGCGCCGCCTGCGGGCGGCATATCCATCACCCCAAAGCGAACTTAATTTCAGCAATGACTACCAGCTCGTCGTGAGCGTCATGCTGTCAGCCCAAACAACAGATAAAAAAGTAAATGAAATTACGCCCCTGCTTTTTGCCAGGTATCCATCGTTTACCGAACTGAGCCGCGCGCGCACAGCACACATCGAGCAGATCATCCGCCCGATCAATTATTACCGGACAAAGGCCAAGCATTTGCGCGAAATGGCCAGAATAGTGCAGAACCACTACCTCGGGCACTTGCCTCGCACATACAATGAGCTTCTTGCGCTGCCCGGAGTCGGCAACAAAACAGCGAAAGTGGTCTTATGCGAACTCGGCTGCGCTGCCGCCTTCCCCGTGGATACCCACGTCTTTCGCGTCTCGCGCCGTCTGGGACTGGCGGTCGGCAACTCTCCGCAGAAAGTCGAACAAGAGCTTTGCCAGGAATTTGCACCGCGTCATTGGCGAGCCCTGCACCATTGGCTTATTCTTCACGGACGAAGAGTCTGCCAAGCGCGAAAGCCTCTCTGCCAAGAGTGTTTCATCGCCGAAATTTGCCCGGCAAGGCGCCAGTTCTTGCGCTCATAAGACACTGACGGATTACATTTTGTCCATCAACACCAAAAATCCAGGCGCCGTTGCGCCGGTAACGGATCGTTTGTTTGTCGTTGCTCCGCGTGCGCTTTTGTGCGGCATGCCCGCGGGTCTGCTGTTCCGGCTTGGCTGCTGCAAAGAACAAGGCAAAGGTTTCTAGGACCTCAAGCGCAGTGTAACGCAGCACCAGAACTTTGGCCGATAAGTGCGCTCGCCGCACAAAGTGAAAAAACTGCAATACAGCACGAGGATCCACCAGAAATGCTGCCTTTCCGCAAACAATGCGGCCTAAAAACGGCGCCCTGCGCGAAGCTGAAAGTTCAAATCCCTTTGGCCGCCGCCCGCCCTGCCCCGAACGCAGCCTTTCCAGGTCCTCCCTAAAGACACGCTGGGCAGTTCTGACGCTTGTTCCAAAACAGCCGACGATAATCTCCGGTTCTTGCATGACAAAAACCAGCGGCCCGGCTCGCAGCATCCGCAATTTATCTTGTTCGCGATAACGCAACGGCATGAGCAGCCGTTCCTTCCGCCCCACTGAACGAGCGGCGTGCAACAAGTCAACCAGCGGACTAATGGCATCACGCACCGGGCCGGCAAGCGATGGATACTCGGCAGCGAGATACGGCATCTCCCTGGCCGTCTTAGAAAAGTCAGTCAGAGCATCTCCGGTTATAGTCTGCAGGCGTCCATTGACAGTGAGAGACAACACTAACCCATAATGCGGCCGCATCTCCGCTTTTAAACCAGAGATAGTTTGCAGTATCGGATCCCGCGGATGCAGATACTCAGCAGTATCGAGAAGATTGGCTCCGTAATGTGGAATGTGCTGATGCTGCTCGCGCCGCAAGCCAGCAATCGGCATAAGATAGCCGGGCAGGCAGCGATTCCCGTCAAGCAAATAGTAAAGAACCGGCTGCTCGGTCTCGAACAACCGGCGCATGCATTTCGTCACACTTTTCGGTGAGGCAGCATTTGTCTTTTGTTGGAGCCAAGTCTGATAGAGTTTTAAAAACCGCTCGAGCACTTCCTCATGGATAAACAACCCAAGACTAGTCGTGCGGAAATAACTCTGTATCTCCGGCTTAGAGAAGTACAACGGCAGATTAGCCAGAAAAGCGGTGCCGCCGTGTTCGACATGATCCACGGCGCCAAGTTCTTGTATTTCCGGATCTTTCTCGTGCTCTTCAGCCATAGTCCCGATATAGCTAATAACTTATCCTTGCCGAATTCCGCAGTCAATCACCAAGGCCATCGCTGCGCCGCTTTAATCTGCAGCTGAATTCAATTCGGGTGCAGGCTTCATTACCGCAACAACCGACAGAAGCAAAAATCCTTTGAGCAGCCAATAACACCACATCGGGGCGACAACCGGAGAGATGAGCAGCCGATTCACGAGCACACAACTCACCACACTCCATAGAAGAATCCAGGCCCAGCCAACCGGTTGGCCTGCGCTAAACGCCGCGATACCGAAAAATGAAACTATCAGCACCTCCTCATAATACCCGGAATGAGGGGAAAACAGCAGATAGATCGCCAGCAGCATCAAGACGCTCTTCGGCATAGAACACCAGACCCCAGCTGAGCGCCTTTGAAATGAACGCGTCATTGAAGCCAAGATGATAGTTGGATAACCGATAACGAGGAACAACAGCGAAATTAACGTGGCTAGTCCTGCTCCAACAACCGTCTCGAAGCTGTAGCGAAAAATATTCATGAGTTCGGGCGCAAAAGAATCCCGGTATGCAGGAAGAATATTACCGCTGCTATAAAGCTGCAGCGTATTTAGGTAATGTGCCGGCCAATCGAGTCCGAGCGGCGGACTGACGAGCAACGTAATAATCCCTGCGCCGCCTAACGCCATAATCAGCACGGTGAAACGGCGGCAAATCAAGGCTATCGCCAATCCGAGCGCAAAATACTGCGGCTTAATGCTCAGCGCAAGCAGCAGCAGCACTTCCATAACGCTTTGCGTTGATTTTCCGCGGTCCCGCTTCTCGCTGCACTGCATAAACAGCAGCATCAAGACCGCACCAAGAAAGATTGAAGTCTGGCCGATAATCAGACAGGCTGCTGCTGCGTCAGATAAAAAAGCAAAAAACACAGGCAGCAGGAGCATCTTGCTGCGCCCGTTTCGCGCCAGGTTCTCAAACAACCGGAGAAATGCCGCAATCATCACTGTTAGTGAAAAACCGTTCCAGAACGAAAACGCTAGGGCCATGCTGTGCTGCAATGCGGCGGCGAACGGCAACCATAAGATTAAGGCTGTGGGAAAGACGTTTAAGGGCATCGATGCAGCAACGGGCGCACCAGTTGCAGCGGAAAGGATCTGCTGCTGCACGTCCAGGCGGTAAATCTGTCCCAATCCGCGAAACCAGAATGCACGGACGATTTCAAGATAGTATGCAAGATCCGCGATCTTGAGTATCTGGTCGGAACGCTGAAGAAAATTTACGTTCCGCGAAACGTGAAAATGAAAAACATAACTAAGGACTGCCCAGATTAGGGCAAACAATGCTGCTTTGAAAACCAGTTTCTTCCGGGAGACGAAACCCATCATTCACTCTCTCGCGATAGGCACATCATCGCACTTAGAATTCAACCCTTTATCCGAACAGCCATTAAGTCAATCACGTTGATCTAACAACGTCATTGCTGCAAGAAGACAACCGTCTATAGCATTCGCGATCGCCCGCGAACAGCACAAAAGCGGCCAACGGACATTCCCGTCACGGCGCTGCTCCCGTCTAATTATTGAATATTGCTGTGCTTTTCATAGTGAAGCAGTTCTAATCCTAACACGGATATGTGCTAAGAAGCCCGCGCTTCTGCTAGAATGGCATTTCGTAAACGGGAGTCAGGCTTATGGTCGTGGAAGGAATCCAAAACGACATCAGTCTTCGTTATTTTCCCATACCGGCTGCGGCTCAGGAACTCGCACCGAGCGAAGTAAGTTCGCTGCGCACCATTGAAGCCATTGAAGCAGAAAGCCGGGAAGAAGAAAATGAAACCAGCAGCACGCTTGAGGATGACGGTGAACTTGAGCAAGCTCTGGTCAGCGTTGTTACTGAAGCCGAAATCCGCCGGATGGAGAACGAAGCCCAGCTATATACCTTTCTTGAACCGGTGCAAATTTCTCAGAGCGCACCTTATGCCGCGAGAATTCCCAACCGTGTTGTCGTATTAGGTTCGCTGGTCATCGATGTTTTAGCTTAAGCGCCTGAGCGCCCCTTAAGCGAAATCAACCGGCAGTTCCACGAGGCGTTTTTCAACCAACGCTTCAATCATCGTCCGCACAGCATCGTTCTTAACTTCTTTTACCACGTCGCCAGCAAAGGCCTGCATCAGAATGCGCCGGGCTTCATTTTTTTCGATGCCGCGGGAGCGCAAATAAAACAACGCATCATCATCAAGCTGTCCAGCAGTAGCCCCATGGGTACATTTCACATCGTCGGCCCAAATTTTGAGCTGAGGCTTGCTGTTAACACAAGCCTCACGTGACAAGAGCAGACTTTGGCTGGACTGAAACGCATTAGTCTTCTGCGCCTGCGGCCGCACCACTATCGTTCCATCAAAAACACCCTGAGCCTGCTCAGCGTATATACCTTTGTAAAGCTCACGGCTCGCGCAGTGTGCTACGGCATGTTCAATAACTGTATGGTTATCAACGTGCTGTTCTTTGTTGATCAGCGACAATCCGGCAAGTAAGGCATTGGCTCCCCCGCCCCGTAGATGGACCACGGCTTCGTTGCGGACACACGCGCCGCCCAATGAAAAACACTGCGTCGAAACCACGCTGTTTTCCGCGGCTGCCGCTTCGAGCGCAGACAAATGAAGACACTCCGCACCCTCAAGGACTAGACGAACGTGATCCACAACCGCACCCGGTTCCGCAGCTATTTCCGTGACTGCCGTGGTGCAGTAGCGCGTGCCGTGCTGTCCAAGATACGTCTCGACAACAGTAACCTGACTGCCCTCTTCTGCCACGACTAAAACACGGGGAAAAGAAATTCGATCCGCAGTTTTCTCCGATGCCGCAAATACGATATGCACAGGACTCTCCGCGTTGCAGCCGCGGCCAACAAACACCACAGCACCATCGGAAAGAAATGCCGTATTCAAATTGATGAGCGGGGCGTTGTCTGCGCTCGCATGACGCGAGAAATGCTGATGAACCGCACGGGTGACTTCCTTGTTTGCGCAATCGCCGCGGAGCACACCCGCCAACGAAAACACATGCAGGCCTGACTTTAGCGAATCAAAAGCAGCGAAATCCCGCGCCGCATATCCATCCACAAACACAATGCGCCGCCCGTCAAAATCCGGGGCTCCGGCAAGCAGCTTCGGAGCAAAATCCCGAACTTCGCGGGCAGGGATGAAAGGCTTACGGAGGTACGGCTTTAGATTTGTGAATTTCCAGTCCTCTTCTGCTGTGGTGGGAAAGCCTTTGGCCAGAAACTCAGGCAGCGCCAAGACCGCAAGCTCTTTGAGCCGTTCCGGGCGTTTGCTGTTCAATTCTTGGGAGAACTGGGCGAAGCCTTGCTCAACCCAATTCAATTGCTGTTCTTCCTTTTCCATCGCCACCCAAATGCTTATTAGAAATCACGTCAGGTATTGCCCGGCCCATCATGGAGACTCGACTGTGCCTACAGCACCGTTAATCCAACCGTATCCTTTTTCCTCCAGCTCAAACGCAAGTTCTTTCGGACCCGACTTAACGATTTTTCCGTCGACAAGTACATGCACAAAATCAGGCACGATATAATTCAGCAGCCGCTGATAATGGGTAATCACGATAGTTGCGTTTTGCGGACCGCGAAGTGCGTTAACACCTGACGCAACGATCTGCAGCGCATCAATATCAAGCCCGGAATCCGTTTCATCCAGCACCGCAAGTTTTGGCTCCAGCACCGCCATCTGCAGCACTTCATTTCGCTTCTTTTCGCCGCCGGAAAAGCCTTCGTTTACCGAACGATTAAGAATCGCCGGATCAAACTCCAGCAGCTTTGCCTTTTTCCGCACAAGCGCGTTGAACTCCCGCACTTCCATCGGTGCTTGCCCCCGGGCTTTGCGCAAAGAATTCAGGGCAGTTCGCAAGAAATAGCTGCCATTGACACCGGGCAGCTCCACGGGATACTGAAAGGCAAGAAAGAGTCCTTCTCTTGCGCGCTCCTCGGGTGCAAGCTCAAGCAAATTCTTGCCTGCATAATGGACATCGCCGCCGGTCACTTCATATCCACCCTTTCCTCCAAGAATATGCGCCAATGTGCTTTTGCCTGACCCGTTCGGCCCCATAATCGCATGCACCTCACCCGCCCCAACGGTCAGACTCACGCCGTGCAGGATCTCCGCACCATCTTCCACCCTCGCCCGCAAATTAATAATTTCCAGCATAGTTCACCTTTTCTAAGCTATGACACATCCTTTCTCGGCAAAGTGTTGAGAATGTCGAGTTCGAGCCGCATAACATACCCCACGCATCGCTTCGGCAAAACTTTTCCTGCACTTGCTGCTGAAAGCGGATTTTGCGGCAAGTTCGAGGAGCGGAAATTCTGCCCTTCTCAAGTTTTGCCCCAGCAATCAAACCTTCAAACATCGTACGCCTCTCGACACTTTGCCCCCTACCCTACGCTGCCTTCCAGACTAATGGAAAGAAGCTGCCGGGCCTCAATCGCGAATTCCATCGGCAATTCCTTAAACACCTCTTTACAAAAACCGTGCACAATCATCGACACCGCATCCTCCGTTGAGATGCCGCGCTGATTTGCATAATAAATCTGATCTTCGCCAATTTTTGAAGTTGTCGCCTCATGTTCCACCTTGGCCGTGGGATTTCGAATCTCGAGATAGGGAAAAGTATGGGCGCTGCATAAATCTCCCATGAGCATCGAATCACACTGTGAAAAATTGCGCGCCCCTTCGGCATTTTTCAAAATTTTGACCAAACCACGGTAAGAGTTCCGCCCGCGGCCCGCGGAGATGCCCTTGGAAACAATCGTACTCTTGGTTTTCTTGCCAATATGAACCATCTTCGTGCCGGTGTCCGCCTGCTGCTTCTTGTTGGTCAGGGCCACCGAATAAAACTCGCCGACGGATTCATCGCCTTTCAGAATGCAGCTCGGATATTTCCACGTAATGGCCGAACCCGTTTCCACCTGTGTCCAAGATATCTTCGAACGCAAACCCGCACACAGCCCGCGCTTGGTCACGAAATTATAAATCCCGCCCCGGCCCTCCTCATCACCGGGATACCAGTTTTGAATGGTCGAATACTTGATCTGTGCGCCGGCCAACGCAACAAGCTCGACTACTGCGGCATGAAGTTGATTTTCGTCGCGCGTTGGCGCAGTGCAGCCCTCGAGGTAGCTGACATAACTGCCCTCATCAGCAATAATCAAGGTTCGTTCAAACTGGCCGGACCGTTCGGCGTTAATCCGGAAATATGTGGAAAGCTCCAAAGGACAGCGCACGCCCTTCGGAATGTAAACAAACGATCCGTCGGTGAATACCGCCGAGTTAAGCGTCGCGAAATAATTGTCGGTATACGGTACAACCGAACCAAGATACTTCCGGACAAGCGCCGGATGCTCTCGCACCGCTTCAGAAAACGAGCAAAAGATAATGCCGTGCTTCGCCAGCTCTTCACGGTAAGTTGTCGTAATCGAAACACTGTCAAAGACAGCATCAACAGCGACGCCAGCAAGACGCTTCTGTTCCTCCAGAGGAATGCCGAGCTTATTGTAAGTCTCAATTAGTTTCGGGTCGACCTCGTCAAGGCTCGAGTAGCTTTGCGCACTTTTTGGCGCAGAAAAGTAAACAATATCCTGATAATTAATCGGCGGATAGTCAACAAAAGCCCATTTCGGCTCTGTCATCTCCAGCCATTTCCGGTAGGCTTTCAGACGCCACTCGAGCATAAATTCGGGCTCACCCTTCTTTTGCGAGATGAGCCGGATAGTGTTCTCATTAAGCCCCGGCGCCACCGAATCAGATTCGATATCCGTGACAAAACCCCACTTATACTCACGGGAAGTGAAATCTTCTAAAATATTATCATTCTCTGCCAAGGAGACATCCTCCCGAGTCGGTTTTCTACAATAACGGAGAAGGCTTACCCAATATTACACAAAACTCTAACTTCGCAAAACTCAGGCGGCATATTCGCTTTAACACTGAGGTTCAGCAGCTTAACTCAGCCTTCGCAGCTATATGTCGCCGCAAAATGTGTTTCCTATCGGCAATGCCACGCTGCTTGCGTTTTCCGTCATAACAAGAAATGGAAGCGTATTAAAGCAAACCTCCATGTGGTCCAGGCTGCCGAAAAAACACAAGATCCTTGTTGCCTGTGCGATTCCTGCCGCATTTCTCTTAAACTATATCATCGGCGCAACCCAGGATATTGGCCAACTCACCGATCAATTGGAAAAAGGAACGCTGGAGCAGCAAGTCCAAGCTGCGCAGAAACTCGGCGCTATGGGCTCTGCCGCGCGCGGGGGAACTTCCGCGCTTGTTCGTGCCGCCACAGATCCTGAAGCCGAACTTCGCGCGGCGGCGATATCAGCCCTCATTAGAGTTGACAAAAATGCCGCTGTTGAGGCCCTCTCCGGCGCGCTGACCGCACGCGATTCGGCTGTCCGCCTTGATGCCGCTGAAGCTCTAGAGCGGATCAATTCTCCCGAGGCCGCCGCAGTGCTCAGCGCCTATAATAGAAAAACTGAAGCCCGTTATCAGCGCGCATCGTATGGCGGAGTCATTGAGCAAATCCGCCGCGGCTACCAGCGCAAGGAAAAAGATCAGTATAAACGCCACAAGCGCATCTACCGCGAATAGTCCCCCCACGCACCAGACAGACCTGCGGCATACCGGTGTTGCCCCGTTTGGCTGTATCGACTAAGTTACTCAAGGTAAAGAAATATTAGAGGAGCTGCGGGCAATGAATATCCGAACAGTGGCCACAAAACCTTTCCAAGATCAACGGCCCGGAACCTCCGGGCTGCGCAAGAAAACAAAAGTATTTATGCAGCCTCATTATCTGGAAAACTTTATCCAGTCGGCGTTCAATGCTTTGGCTGAAAATATTGCGGCTCCTTTTGTGGGTAAAACCCTTGTCGTGGGCGGAGACGGCCGTTATTACAACCGAGAGGCAATCCAAACAATCGTAAAAATGGCCGCGGCTAATTCTTTCAGCCGTGTTCTTGTGGCAAAAAACGGCATACTCTCTACGCCGGCCATGTCCGCGGTGATCCGCGCGCAGCATGCCTTCGGCGGTTTTGTCCTTTCCGCGAGCCATAATCCCGGAGGACGTGAAAAGGACTTCGGCATCAAATACAACGTCTCAAATGGAGGTCCGGCGCCGGAAGCAATTACCGAAAAGATCTTTGCCGTGTCTAAAGAGCTTAGCGAATACAAAATTGCTGAACACCCGGATATCGACCTGAATACACTTTCCTCGCAGCTAGTGATCAATACGGAAGTCTGTGTCTTTGATGGCCTCGCGGATTACGTGGCGTTAATGCAGAGAATTTTTGATTTTAACGCGCTCCGCGCTTTCTTTGCCTCAGGCTTTCGCATGCGCTTTGACGCAATGCATGCGGCAACCGGCCCGTACGCGCACGCGATATTGGAGCATCACCTGGGAGCACCGCAGGGGACAGTCATGCACGGAACACCTCTTGAAGATTTCGGCGGGGGTCACCCCGATCCGAACCAAGTTCATGCTCATGAACTAATCGAACTCCTCGCTGAGGACAAGACCCTCTCCTTTGGCGCGGCAAGCGATGGAGACGGCGACCGCAATTTAATTCTGGGACCTGGTTTTTTTGTCACACCCGGAGATTCGCTCGCTGTGATCGCCGAGCATGCGCCGGTGTGCATTCCCGGATACAGGCAGGGAATTTCCGGTATCGCGCGTTCAATGCCGACCAGCACAGCAGCAGATCGCGTCGCGCAGTCCTTAGGCGTTCCCTTGTTTGAAACACCGACTGGCTGGAAATTCTTCGGCAACTTAATGGATGCGGACCGTTGTACAATATGCGGCGAAGAAAGCTTCGGCACTGGTTCTAACCATGTGCGGGAAAAGGATGGTCTCTGGGCAGTGCTTTGCTGGCTGTCCATTTTGGCGCATACAAAATCAAGCGTCGCTGAGGTTGTCCGTCAGCATTGGCAGCGTTTTGGGCGCTCTTACTATCAGCGTCATGATTATGAAGGCTTGGATGCGGGCAAAGCACAAGAGATGTTCGATGACTTACGCCGCAAGACCGCCTCGATGGCGGGCACAGCTTTTGGCGGCGGGACGATAGCTGCGGCAGATGACTTCTCCTACACCGACCCGATTGACGGCAGCACCAGCACAAAACAAGGAGTGCGCTTTATCTTCGCTGACCAATCACGTGTTGTGTTTCGATTGTCGGGGACGGGGACAGCGGGCGCAACGCTTCGCATTTATTACGAAAGCTACCGCAAAGACGGCGGGGCTTCAGATAGCGAACGAATCCTGGCTCCGCTGATCAAAGAAGCCCGAGGTCTCCTACGTTTGCAGCAGCGCTTCGGCAGTGATGCGCCGACGGTTATCACCTAATAATTCCAGCGACGGATCGCGTTAAGCGCATAAACAAGAAGTTCTGTCGCCCGCACTTCGCTTTCTGCCTCGGTGTAACAGCGGAATTCCGGCGCATTTCCCGAAGGACGCAAATGTATGATATCGCCGCCGGCAAAAAATACCCGTAAGCCGTCCGTCACGTCATAGCTGCTCACCGCTCCGGCAAACGGGGCGAATACTTCTGCGAGTTTTGCCATACCGGACACCGACACTGGGGGTGAAAGCGACGCAAGGATTTTCTGGCTTCTTTCAGCAGGGAAATCCTTGATGCGGTCGCTTGCCGTAAACCGCTGAGGCAAAACGGAGGCAAGTTCCGATAGTTTTTTCTTCTGCTCCGCAGCCAGGGAGAGCAACGCCAGATGCACCAGGACAGCATCGCGCGTCGGCAACGCTTTCAGCATACGCCCGTATAGCGGGCAGTCAGTACCCAGCAGAAAACCGCCGTTTGCTTCGTAGCCGACGACAACATTCGCTCCGGATTTCGCCGCAAGCTCCATTCCCGCGATTACATAGGGCGAACCGATACGCGTGCGGATAATCTGTTTAAAAAGTCCTGATTTTTCTAAGGCGCTGTTGCAGGATACGGGCGCAGCCACGGCATCTGCCTTGAGATAAGCTGCGGTCAATATGCCGCTGATGTCTCCGCGAATCCACCTTCCTGTTTCATCGCTGATAAGCGGACGGTCGCTGTCGCCGTCGGTGGAGACAATTGCTGCGACGTTCATCTCGTGCGCCCACTTTGCCGCCAAACGGCAGTCTTCCTCACGAATCGCTTCAGTATCAACGGGGATGAATATCTCCGAACGGCCAAGCTCCAGCACTTCTGCCCCGAGCCTCCTTAAGATTTCGCATACGATATCACGGCCCACAGCACTGTGCTGATATACGCCAACTCGCTGTCCGTTGAAATTCGCTGAAGGGAAAACCCCCAGGTAACGCGCGACATACAACTCAGATGCTTCTGGAGACGGACCCCCAAGCACAGAAGAAGCGCAAAACATTCCATTCTCATCGAATAAACTGGAAGGGATCGAGACTATTTGCCTGCGTATTCCCGCCTCATCATCCTTGCTAATCTCACCGTCCACACGTGTATACTTGATGCCGTTTCGATCGTCGGGAATATGGCTTCCGGTTACCATAACCGTTGGAACTTTGCGCTCAAGGCCGTAATAGGCCAGCGCTGGAGACGGAACCTTCCCGCAGTTAATCACTTGCAAGCCCATATCCGATACAGCACGGGCGGCAGCCGCCATGATGCGATCTGTGCTGGGCCGCAGGTCGCCGCCCAGAGCCACCGCTTCAAAACACGCAGCTTCTCTGCAATGCTCCCCGCGCAGGTGCTGCAAAAACGCTTTGGTATAGACGTAAGCAACCAAATCGGTAATCTCTACGGCAAGCCCGCGCGCACCGCTAGTACCGAACTTTACCCCGCTTTGATCCATTAAGCTGCCGACGGAAACCTCAGCATAATCTTTAGCCATTGAACAACTACCTCCAACCAGCGAATTGCAAGCCATGCGTTTGCCCCACTTTACTCCGCCGTGCTTCGAATCCGCAACCACCCTCACGGCTCAAGGGAATGTATAATCCGGCCCTGCTGAGTGCAGATTACGGGCAGTTCTCTCCAGAATTTTTCGAACAGACTCCAGCGAAAACGCGGCAATTCCTCAAATGCTGCGCGACTAAACCCATATAACCTTTGTTTAGTAAAAAGCCGCTTCAGAATCTGTTTCCCCAGTTTGACGCGGGATTGGTCCGTTTTTTTTTCTGCAAGGAGCGCGGGAAGCGTTAGGCTTACGTCGTCGAACTTAAAACTCTTTAAGAAATTTACAATCCGCGTTGTCACAAAAAGTGTATAGATATCATCGCGTGTGAACTCTTCCGTTTCAATGCCGAGCGCGGTAAGCCGAGCACGCACAAGGTCCTGCGAAGTAGGCAGAGGAAAAGACGTGCTGATTGGAGACCCGGGAACTAAATAAAACGGCGAAGCGCCGAGCAGCACGGGCAGGCGTGTGTTAAAAACAAGGGTCTGGATCATCTGCTCCAGCGCATCTCCCGGAAGACCCAGAATCTGATAAGATACCACGCGAAACCCAAGCTCGTGAGCAGCAGCCGCGACCTCAACATATTTATTAAGGGAAAGCGTCCTCTTGGTGCTGCCGGCAATGTGCTGATCCGCGCTGACCAAGGAGATATTCAAATCTTGGAAACCCGCTGTTTTCATTAACGACAGCAGCTCCCGATCCAGGTGGCGGTAGAGAATGCCGTTCATTGCGGTGAAGCGTACACCGCAGCCGGCAAACTCGGCAATCAGCCCTTCGCATAAGGTTTTGAAGGCTCCACGATCTCCTGCAAGATTATCATCCTCGAAATCGAATACCCGCACGCCAGACAGATAGCGTTTCTTTATTTCAAGGATTACGTTTGCAGGATTCCGCCGCCGGCACACGTGCCCGAATGTCTGATGCACCGAGCAAAACGAACACTGATACGGACAGCCGCGGGAAGTGACCACGAAACCAAGCGGTTTTTTCTCATAAAGATAATGCTCCGGATTAAGATCGCTTAAGTCGGGCGCAGGCAATTCGTCGATGGGATAATTGTCAGCCAGAGGGTTCAGGACCAAAGAACCATTGTATTTGAATCCCAAGTTTGGCACGGCGCGCAAGTCTCCGCCGTCTTGCAGACAGCGCAAGAGCTCGACCAGAGGACGCTCGCCTTCGCCCCGAATTAGGTAGTCGATATTCGGATCGCTCAGCATCATCTCCGGGCATGCGCTTGCATGTGAACCGCCGACAAAGACCGGAACATTCAGGCGCTCTTTGACGGCTGCTGCAGTCTGCAGGACCTCCTTAAAATACGGCGAAAAGAGCGACGAAATGCCGACGATATCCGGCGCACGTGCTGCCGCATCCTCAGTGATAAACCTTAAGTCCGCTCCGAAATGATAGAAATGATAAAAAGTTGAAAAGGGGCTTTGGTCGGGAAAAGGATAATAGCACCTCAAGTGTTCCAGCTCTTCTGGCAGGGCGATAGACTTCCGGCCATAACCGGAACGGTAATCCCGGACCACAACCCGGACACCTGGAAGAAACTGCTCGACTGCTGCTTTTAAGCTGCACAGGCCGATAGGCTGATTGCGAATGGGGGTCTCGTAAAAATCACATACCGGCGGCTGAATCAGCAGGACCTTCATTGCCCTAATCATCCTCACCAAAAACTAAACCGGATACCATGCACACCATGCCCCTAGAAAAACCCCTGCAATAACAACGACTTCCAATAAAGGCTGGCACAATTCATCTCATCTCGCCGGGTCTTACGCAGTTCATCTTATCAGTCTCATACATACACACGCCGGAACCACCTTACATTAGTCACGACATTAGTCAGCGCTGACATATATTGACGCAGGCCACCACTGGGCTAAACAAATCAGGCTTCTTGAGAAATTTACTAGGATAAGCTATTATTTTGTTACCTGGTTTACTAAGAAGTCACAATGTATAAAACACAACTTAAGTTGTCCTGTTTCAATACAACCGACATGGACGCTTTAGTTTGTCTTTCGACTGCCTAGTTGGGGCAGCCTGCGCTGTTCTTTATTCTTCGAATACGAATAGTCCTGCTCCAGTTTCACCCTGCGAAATTCCGGCGCCGCGCCGCATTTCGAGGGTGAAACTCACCCTTTCTGAATGGTTCAAAAAAACATTTCACCTGCGGGCTGAGCCCGCGCACTTCGGCCACCGGCCGGAAAGGACTCTGCAATGCGTAAAATTCTTTTGGCTTCGCCTCGTGGGACCGTGAGCGGCACGGCCCTCATCCACGGCTACGGCGATGTGCTCAAGAAGTACATCACCGCGCTGTTCCTCCTCTGGACCAAGGAGAAGGTGTCCCGGGACTTCTCCTTTGCGTGCCTGGCGCGGAAGTCCAAGAAGGAGGCCCGCAACAACTTCGGGCTCCGGGCCCGCGTCAGCGAAACGATTCTAGGGGACTCGCGGTTTGCCGGAACAAGCCGCGACACGGTAAACGAGTTCGCCAACTGCTGGCGAGTCTTCGCCGGCGACGTGGACAACCCGGAGACATACCTGCGCTGCTCGGAGTGGCTGCAAGATTATGACAAGGACGTAATTGATAGCCGCACGGAAGACGGACACCCGGTGTACCGGCGGAACATGACGGGCAGCAAGCTGCTCGTCGTCTACGCCACGCCGCCCGTGACGTTCTACCCGCTGGCGTTGCTGACCGAAGATTCGGACATCTTCGGCATGTTCGACCCCGGGCCGATGCAAATGTTTGAAAAGCCCTTCGGGGACAACCTGGCCCAGACCGAGAAGCTGAACGAGGTCATGCTGACCTTGTTCAGGAACAAGGACCTCATCTTCCGGATGAGGCACTATCTCGGCTACCGCCTGACGATGCTCCTACAGGCGAACCCCCTCTCCGCTCTCATGGACGGAAGTCCGGAGTCCCAAGGGTGGACCTTCGACAGCCTGTCGGGCATGCAGGCCTGGCTGTCGGAGTCTGTCAAAGTCGAAACCGATCGTATGGGCTTCTACGTGCCCATCGGCGGCCAGTGGCGCGACTGCATGGGGCACGCGCTGACGCTGCCGCTTGCGGTAGTCGCTTCGCTGGAGAACACGGGGGAAGTTCCCCTCGATGTCATCCAGCACAAGCGGACCGAGAGAATGAGTCAGGTCAAACCCGGCGACAGCCGCTGGACGACGTTCGGACAGTACCGGAGCTTTTCCGCTCAACTGAACGACAGTGAGTGGAAAGTTCCGGGCTTATGGACGCCCACATGGATGGTGACGAACCAGGTGATCAAAGCGGCGGGTGAACTGCCGCTAGTCATCGGCACCGGCAAGGCCATGGGCGTTCGCGGAAAGCCCACGAAGTTTGCCGGGGTGATCCTCCAGCGCGGAACCGGACGGGACGCAGAACGCCTGGAAATCCGCATCGACCCGAAGCCGGGAATCTTCCATGTCCGCCGCGGCCGCGGCTCCGAGGTCTACAAGATCACGGACGTGACAAACCCGGAAGTGCGGGAGATCCTGGCCGACCCGCTGGCATCTGATCCTTACGCCGAGATGTTCTGCGGCGCCCTTAACGGGCTGCGACACGGAACCCAAGGCAGCCGGGAGTGCCAGATGATGGCGGCCAACGTGGAATCCCTGGCCCCCGCGGCTGAGGAGATCCGCGAGGATCGCCGCACTCTGCACCCCTACGACGACGGCACTCAGGGGCCGATCAACGCCGGGGTGTTCAACTGCGGATGGGGCATGCTCCAGCCGCACGGCTACGGCAGCCTGTAGCCGCCGCACCGCGTATGCAGCCTGCCGCCCTGCGCCTTAAAAGCGCATGGGCGGCGGCTGTATGCCGGTTTTTCCGATGGTTTGACGAAAGGGTGGGCTCCCCAAAAGTTCTTTTGCGGATAAGTCAAATAAGAAAAGAGAAACTGGATTGCAGGACGAACAATAAAAACGCACACAAAAACAAATCAAGAGCAGCACAGAGCAGCCGGATGCACAAACGGGGTGCATCCGGCTTACTCTGGCGTATCTGCTCGTTCCACCTTTATACCCTCCCTTGTAGTTGGAACAACTATTCGGCTGAGGCACCATCCTGGTCGCCCCCGGGTTCTGTATCTGCGGCAGCATCCGACTCCTCATCATCGTGCTGCGCAGTCTCAACTGGACGATTCTTTCCGCGAGACGCTTCGAGCGCTCGAACTAGCCTCGCGGGGTCGCCGCCTGACAGCCGGGCCAGTCGCGGTTTCTGGCGCATCA